>NZ_LMVQ01000001.1 GCF_001545925.1 Mycobacterium sp. NAZ190054
GACCTATCAGAACGCGATGCGCTGGTATCACTGGGACCCGTTCACCCACATCCCCAAAGACCAGGCCACCGTCGGCGCCCTGCGCAAAGCCGCCGAAGGACACGACGTCTCCATCCAAGCCCTCTCGCACCACAAGGCGGGGGAACGGGGCGGTGGTGCAGGGCATTTCGACGCGCTGAAGGCCGCCGCACGCGGTAACTCCGGCTCCGACTAGCGGCCAGCCCCCCTTCGCCGAAATTGCATTCCAGCAGGGGCCCACTCGAACTTTCTCTGCTGGAATGCCATTTCGGCGGGTAGTCGGAGGTCAGCGTGTCAGCGTGTACCGGATCGGCAGGTGCTTGAGCCCGCCGACGAAAACCGTCGCGATGTGCTCGGGCCTGCCGGCCAGTTCGACCGATTCCAGCCGGGGCAGAAGCTCGGCGAAGAAGCTGTTGATCTCCATGCGCGCCAGCGCCGCGCCCAGGCAGAAGTGGACGCCGTACCCGAACGCGACGTGCTTGTTCGGATCCCGTCCGACGTCGAACCGGAACGGGTCGGTGAACACGTCCTCGTCGCGGTTGCCGGACGGGTAGGACAACAGCACCGACTCCCCCGCCGCGATCGGCACGCCGCGAACGACGGTGTCCTGCTGGGCCGTTCGCATGAACTCTTTGACCGGGGTGACCCAGCGGATCATCTCCTCGACCGCCAACGGCAACAGCTCGGGATTCTGCTGCAGCCGCTGCAACTGGCCGGGGTTCTCGATCAGCGCCTGCAGGCCTCCCGAGATTGTCGCGCTGGTGGTGTCGTGTCCGGCGGTGGCCACGATCAGGTAGTAGGACACCGTGTCGATGTCCGACAGCGGTTCACCGTCGATGCGGGCGTTGGCGATCGCCGAGGCCAGATCCTCGGTGGGCTGGGCCCGCCGCGCCGCGGTGATCTCGTTGAAGTAGTTGAACATGTCGAACAGCGCCAGCCCGCGTTCCTCCATCGAGGCACCGCGCTGCAGTTCGGCGTCGTCGTTGCCGAACAGCTCCTGGGTGTAGGTCAGCATGCGCCCGAAGTCGGATTCGGGGATGCCGAGCAGCGACATGATGACGTACAGCGGGAAGTTCACGGCGACCTCCTGCACGAAGTCGCATTCGCCGCCGCGGTCGTACATCTGGTCGACGAAGATCTTCGCCAGCTCGTCGACGCGAACCTTCAACGCCCGCATCGCCTTCGGCCGGAACCAGTCGGCGCCGATCGCCCTGACCTTGCGGTGCTGCGGATCGTCGAGGTGGATCAGGGTGCTGATGCCCATCGACTCGTGCTGGGCGTCGCCTTCTGCCGTCGTGAGCACCGGTCGCGGCGAGTTGGTGAACACGGTGTTGTCGCGCTCGATGGCCATGATGTCGGCATGTTTGGTGATCGCCCAGAACGGGTTGTAGCCGGGGGCCTCCACCCACGACACCGGTGCGTTGGCGCGCAGGTGGGTCATCGCCGCATGCAGCCGCGCCTCGTCGGCGTAGGCGCTGGGGTCGGCGAAGACCCCGGCTGCTTCGTCGGCGATTCGAACGCTCATCACATCTCCTTCGTCATGCGCCGTTGCGCAAATCGGTGACCAGGTCGACCACCGTCGCCTCGTCGATGGCGGGCGGAAAGCCGACCAGCACACGGTCGATCAGGCCGTCGCACCGTTTCCGGATCTTGTCCGCCACGTCGTCGACCAGCGCGACGACCGCGAACTCCTCGAGGATGGTGTCGTCGACGAGCGATCCCATCGTGTCCCAGTCGCCCTGCCGGGAGAGCCGGTGCATCTCGGTCTGCAGATCGCCCCAGCCGTGCAGTTCCAGCACGCTGCGGTAGGCCGGGGTGGAGGCGTAGAACGCAATCTGCTTGCGGACTGCGACCGCGGCGGCGGCCAGCTGCCTTTCGTCGTGGCCGGTGACGACGAACAACGGGCTGGCGACCTCGATGTCACCGCGCTCGCGGCCCGCCCGCTCGAGGCCCCGCGCCAACGTCGGGATCGTCACCTCGCGGACGTAGCGCTGCGTCGAGAACGCATGCGCGAGAATGCCGTCGGCGACTTCCCCGCACATCTCGGTCATCCGGTTCCCGACCGCGGCGACGAACACCTTGGGGTCACCGTGCGGCTGCCGCGGCGGGACGAACATCGGCGTCATCAGCTTGTGGGTGTAGAACTCGCCGTCGAAGTCCAGGCGGGCGCCGTCTCCCCAGCACGCCCAGATCGCGCGCAGCGCCAGCACGAACTCCTTCATCCGGGCCACCGGCCTGCCCCACGGCATGCTGAACCGCTTCTCGATGTGCGGCTGGATCTGCGATCCCAGGCCCAGGATGAACCGGCCGTACGAGTAGTCCTGCAGGTCCCAACCGACCTGGGCCACCGTCATCGGGTTCCGCGCGAACGCCACCGCGATGCTGGTGCCGAGTTCGATGGTGTGGGTGTGTTCGGCCGCCAACGTCAGCGGCAGGAACGGGTCATGGTTGATCTCGGCCGTCCAGCAACCGTCGTAGCCCCGCCGTTCCAGGGTTCTCGCCGCGGCGGGAACGTGGGACAGTTGACTGACGACGGCCGCGTCCACCTTCAGGCCGCCTCCAGCACCCATGCTGCACGAAGCTACAGTAAGCAATTCAGTAAGGTCAACGTTGCGAACCGCGTGCCGAGGACAGGAGTCTGCGGATGGCCAGTGCCAGGGATTGGCAGGACACCCTCGACGAGCTGATGCGCCGGCGGGAGCACTCCAGGTCCATGGGCGGCGACGAACGCCTCGCCAAGCATCACGGCAAGGGCAAACTCGACGCGCGCGGCCGGATCGACCGCCTGTTGGACAAGGGCTCGTTCCGCGAATTCGGCACCCTGGTGGGCGGGGACATCGCGGCCGACGGCATCGTCACCGGTTCCGGTCTGGTCGACGGCCGGCCGGTGCTGGTCGGCGCGGAGGACTTCACCACGCTGGCCGGCAGCATCGGGCCCGGCGGCAACGCGAAGCGCTACCGCCTCGCCGAGCTGGCGCTGCGCGACCGCGTTCCGCTGGTGATGCTGCTGGAGGGCGCAGGGTTCCGGCCCAGCGGTGAGCACTACGGGCGCACCCCGACCGATCTGCTGGCCCAGGCGCAGTGCTCGGGCAAGGTGCCCACGGTCAGCGGGCTGTTCGGTCCGTCGGCCGGGCACGGCGCACTGGTGGCACCGGTATGCGACTGGACGATCATGACCACGCAGGGCGCCATCTTCACCGCGGGTCCGCCGGTGGTGAAAGAGTCCACCGGCGAGGAGATTTCGAAAGAGGATCTGGGCGGGCCGTCGGTGGCGTTGGCCAGCGGGGTGATCCACAACCTCGGGGACGACGACGTCGCCGTGCTCGACGACATCCGCCGCTATCTGTCGTACTTCCCGTCCAGCGCGTGGTCGTACCCGGCGTCGCTCCCGGCCGGTGCCGCCACGGCGCGGCGGTCCACACCGGAGCTGCTGGACATCGTGCCGCGCGGCAACCGGCGGGTGTACGACATGCGTGCGGTGCTCGACGTCGTCCTCGACGACACCGACTGGTTCGAGGTGCAGCCGAAGTTCGGGCCTGCGATGATCACGGCGCTGGCCCACCTGGGAGGCCACCCGGTGGCGGTAGTGGCCAATCAGCCCAAAGTGCTGGCCGGCTCGATCGACGCCGACGCCGCCGACAAGGCAGCGCACTTCATCATGGTCGCCGACGCGTTCCACCTGCCGATCGTGTTCCTGGCCGACAACCCGGGGATGCTGCCCGGCAGCCGCTCGGAGAAGACCGGAGTGCTGCGCAGCGGTGCCCGCATGTTCGCCGCCCAGACCGCCGCGACCACACTGAAACTGCATGTGACCTTGCGCAAGGCGTACGGATTCGGCTCGATGGTGATGTCGCTGCTGGGTTTCGACAACCAGAGCGCGACGTTCGCCTACCCGGGCGCGACCATGGGGGCGATGAGCGCGGCGGCGCTGAGCCGGGCCTCGCACGCCACCGAGGACGTCGAAGCCAAACTGCGCCAGGCCGAGGTGGATGCGTCGTTCCGCTCGGCGGGACACCTCGGGTTCGACGACCTGATCCATCCCGAGGAGACCCGGGATGTGCTGCTCGATGCGCTTGAGCGCGGCCTCCACAGCCGCCAGGCCGCTGCGCAACCGGTGACCCGTACGGTGATCACCCCCTGACCCGGTGGCGATTTGGGCGTACTTTGTCAACGCCTGGTTGACCAACTACGCCCGAATCGCGGCGCGGATCGTGGCGATGACCCGTTGGGGATACTCGGTGAGATCCAGCCAGGTGAAGCGCAGCACCTGCCAGCCCTTCAACGCGATGGCGTTCTGTCGTGTGCGGTCACTGTGGAAGGTCTCCTGGTCGACGTGGAAAGCCCAGCCGTCCACTTCGATCACCACCCGCGCATCGCGGAAGAGCACATCGACGACATAGTTCCCCAGCCGTGCATTACTGCGCCATCCACTGATGTCGGCCGCCCGCAACAGTTTCAGCAGGATCCGCTCGCCTTCCGAGCGCGCACCGTCAGCGGCGGCCTGCAGCAGAATACGTGCGGCCGGCGAACCGTGACGCCCCTTGTTCCGCAGATGCGCACTCCACAGCTGCGGCAGTGTCGAGTCACCCTGCAGCGCTCGATCCATGAGCCCGCGGTTGCCGCGGCCACGCACCGCCGCCTCGATCGCCGTCAGGGGCAGAGCCGTCACCTGCAGTCCCCTGCACTCGACCACGTCGGTCGGTGCGAGATCGCGCCGGCGCAGGCGCGCACCGGTGCGCTGACGCCCGCTGCTGCTGCGGGGCACCGTCACCTCGACGTCGTCGGGCGCGAAGCGGGTCAGCCCATGCCACCACGCCGCGGCCAGTCCACTGGCCGCAGCCCGCTCGCCGAAGGACCACACCGCGGACCGGACACGCGCCGCGTCGGTGAACGGGCGGTCGTCGACGAAGTAGACACCACGCGCGCACCGGCGCCACGCCCCGGCCTGCACCCGCTGGTGCACCGACTGCCTGCTCAGGCCTGCCCGGTTGGCCTGCGCCAGCGTGATCACCCCGTCGTGGGAACGAAGCAATTCGTTGAGCACACCGGATCAGACGCACCAGGGCGGCGGCGGGTTCCGTTCCCCGCGATCTCGGCGTAGTTCGTCAATCAGGCGTTGACCAACTACGCCCAAATCACAGGGAAGCGCGGTAGGCGGCGACGATCGGCTCGAGTTCGTCGGGTGTGGCGCCGTGCATGATCACCGCGTCGGCGCCGTAGTCGAATTCCTTGCGCACCCGGTCCACACACTGTTGGGGCGATCCGGTCGCGGACGGCTCCAGCCATTCGTCCGGGATCAGCGTCGCGATGTGTTCGATCTGCTCGGTGGTGGCCTTGTGGTCGATGCCGCCGCCGACCGACTGCACCACCTTGTCGTCCCGGAAGCGCTGCAGCACAGCGGGATCCCAGCCGTTGGTGTTCACCAGCAGATCGCCGTAACCCTGCAGGTAGGTGGCCAGCCGGGCGACGGTCTTCTTCAGCCGCAGCTCCTCGGGCAGGTGGTCGCCGACGGTCGCGAAGCACGACCACACCCGCACCGAGGCCGGGTCACGACCGGCCTGTTCGGCGGCGTCCTTGACGGTCTTGACCGCGCGCTGCAGCGTCTCGGGGGTGAAATAGGTGTGCAGGATGACGTCGTCGAACTCGCGGCCGCCCAATGCCAGCGTCTGCGGACCGAACGCGACGATCGCCAGCCGGATGTCCTCGCGGAAGTCGGGGTCCAGGAACAGCACCGGGTACTTGCCCAGGGGTCCGTCATGGTTGAAGATCAGCTCGCCGCGCCACAGCCTGCGCATCACCTGCGCGAAATCCTCCATCTGGGCGGTGGTCACCGTCGGTATCCCGAACGCGTTGTAGATCGCGCCGATACCGCGGCCGATCCCGAGGGTGAACCGCCCTCCGGAGAGCCGGTGCATGGTGGTGGCCCACGACCCGGTGATCAGCGGATGACGCGTGTTGTGGTTGGTGGCCGCCGTGGCGATCTGCATCCGGCCGGTCACCGCCAGCGCCGCACCGGTCAGCGACGACGCCTCCTTGACGTTCCACCGCTCGGAGATGAACCCGGTTCCGAAGCCCAGTTCCTCGCCGCGGCGGGCCTCGTCCACCAGCGTGGCGGGACCCTCGCCGCCGGCCCCGGCCAGCAGGTAGTAGCCCAGCTCATCCAGCGTCGCTTCCGTCACGCCCAAACTCCTTGCTTGTAGCCGCAATTCCAGACCTCGGTGATCCTGCCACCGACCACGCGGAAGATCTCCATACTGCTGATCGTCGTCTCGGTGCCGTCCTTGAGCTTCATCGGCGACTGGTACACGATCGCCACATGTTCGCCGTCGTCGCCGGCGACCACCAGGTTGAGATCGAAGCGGATGGTCTCGAACATCTCCCAGTGGTCCACGATGCGGGCCACCGCCTGCTCGTGGGTCAGCGTGGTCGACTCCCCCACCTCGTGCCGGATCACCGTCTCGCCCATCAGTTCCCGGGCGAGTGCGAAGTCGCGTTGATTCCAGACGACGAGGTTGTACTGCTCGACCACCTCACGCGCCGTCCGTGTCACGCGAACACCTCCGCCGCGTCGATGTCGTCCGCGGTGGCGATCGCACGCGTGGTGAGTTCCAGGCACAGCGCCCTGGAGCGTTCGGGCAGCGTGTCCCAGCCGATCAGTGTGATGACCGGAAGCACCATCAGATAGGCCACCGCGAACCGGTAGTGCCGCCACGCGGCGTCGAATCCGTACGGCGCCGGCCCGTGGTCCCGCAGCATCCCGAGGTACTCCCGCACCAGGGATTCGTCGTGGCCCCGGCGGATGCCGGTCGGCAGACCCTGGCTCACCAGGTAGCCGATGTCCGCGGCGCCGCACCCGACCGAGGCGAACTGGAAGTCGACGATTTTGAGCCGGTCACCGTCGAAGAACATGTTGTCGGCCCTGATGTCACCGTGCAGCAGCATCGAATGCTCGGTCAGCGCCGACAGCGCCTGCGGCGCCATCTCTGCGAACCGCTCGGCGAACCTTGCCACGCGACGCGGCACGGCGGCGCCGGACCTGTCCCGGTAGACCTGCCAGCCCGCCCCGAAGGCCGGTACCAGCAGATCACGTACGACAGGTGTGGAAAGACTCGGAAAGCCCTGCAGCGCAGCGGCATTGGCAGGGTCGACCGACCACGCGTGCAGGGCCGCCAGATTCGCCACGGCCAGCCGGGCGCGGTCTATCGACAAGCCGGCGAGATGGTCGGCGTTGTCCCAGTCCCGCAGATCCTCGAGGAGAAGCACGAAATCGACGGAGTCCTCGGCCATCCGTGCGGCGTAGACCCGCGGGGTGTCGATCGGAGCGCGGGTGGCCACGTCCCGGTAGAACCGGAGCTCGCGCCGGTAGCCGTCCAGCAGCTCCATCGCACCACGCGCCTCGGATTCGGCGGGCAGTTTGGCGATCAGCGTGGCAGGCACGTCGCCGGTCCCGGTGAGGTGCAGGCGGTAGAGCAGCGACGAGAACCCGGAGTCCTCGGCGATCCGTTCGGCGCGGACGTCGGAGACGGTGCTCGTTCCGGACAGTGCGGCATCGGTGCGCAACACCTCGGTGAGCCATTGCGGCGTCAATGCGGTGACATCACCCGGCACCGGCGTCGAATCGCGTGCGTCGGTCATCCCACCCGAAGTCATCGGTGACCTCCCACATTTATTTGACGCTGCGCAACTAAGTTAGAGGCGCGGTGTTTAACATGCAAGAGTGCCGCGAGTACGGCGCACGATGAACCGGCCCCAGGCTCAACCGATTTCACGACGTCACCTGGTCGGTGACCCCGCGGAGCAACTCCTCGGAGGCGGCCTGCACTCCGCCGGCGAACAGATGTCCGACGTGGCTGCCGCGATGCCAGTACAGCTGCCCTCCCCAGCGGTCGTGCAGCGCAAGGGCGGGTTCGCGCCGGGCCATCCGGTCGTGCCACGCGCCCACGATCAGCCTGCGCTCGCGTGTGGGGGTGGGCTCCACCGACTGGTAGTCGACCGCGGACATCACCTGTTCGACCGTGTCAGAAGACAGCAGCGCGACGGTGTCGTTCACCGAAGGACCCCACCGACCGAGGTGCGCCGCGATCATCGTGTTGAGGTTGAAGATCGGCGTGTACACCGCGACCGCGTCGACGGGTTCGAGGTGCGAGACCAGGCCGGCGACCGGACTTCCCATCGACACCCCGGCCACCACGACCGCCGCCGCCTGCGGCCGCAGCCAGCGGACGAGGGCGCGCACCTCCGACACGGCGCGCATCATGCCGGCGACGTTGGCCAGCGGGTCCATGTTCGGGTACTCCGGCCATTTCCCGCGCCGGACACCGCAGCCCGGCTGCACCGGGAGGGCGACGTTGAACCCGAGTTCGTCCTGGAGGCGGCGTGCCCGTGAGAACAGCAGATCGACCGGCTGACCCTGGCCTGCGCCGTGCACCCACACCAACCACGGCCTGCGGATGTCGGTTTCGCGGCACAGATGCACCACCGCGGTCGCCGGTCCGCCGAACTGCGCCAACGTCGTCGGCAGGCGGGGCTCGTGGTCGAACCCGATCTGCTCGTAGACCTGGCGGCCGAGCCGGCGCCGCCGCGACCAGCGCACGCGCAGCGGGTCCGGGTCGACGTTGGCCCCGCCCACTCCGAGCGACGACAGCTCGGCCGCTGCGGCGGTGCACGACTGCACCGGACGCTCGAGTGCCGGCGGCGGTGCCGTCAACGTCATGCCCGTCAGCGCCAGTTCGTCGAGGACGACCTCGCCGAACTGCCGAACCCCGGTCAGTGACAACGGGTTCCAGCCGGCGTCGGCGGTGACCGCGGAGTGCGCCCGCGGCATCACACCGGCGAAATCGCCGGCGATCCGCCGGATCCGTTCGGTGACCCTCACGCGAGTTTGAAACCGCTGTAGCCGGTCTGCGCGACCTCGTCGCATCTGCGGCGGTACTCCGGGATGCCCGCGGTGTAGCCCATGTACATGCGTTTCTTGCCGGGCACGTTGCCGCCGTTGTACCAGGAGTTGCAGGACGGGTGGACGAGCACCGTGGGCGCCACCAACGCGGTGGCCTCCTCGATCCAGTCGTGCTGCGCCTCGGGCAGCGCTTCGATGGTGCGGTACCCGTGCTCGCGCAGGTAGCTCACGCAGGCGCCGATCCATTCCACGTTCTGCTCCAGCGCCGCAACGAAATTGGCTGCCGCCGACGGACTTCCGGGACCCTGGATGGTGAACAGATTCGGGAAGCCGGCGACCGCGAGACCGAGATAGCTCAGCGGGCCCTCCTCGGCCCAGAACCGGCCCAGCGACACCCCGCCGCGGCCGCGGACGTCGATGCGGCTCAGCGCCCCGGTCATCGCGTCGAATCCCGTCGCATAGACGATCACGTCGAGGTCGTGCAAGCCGCGCTCGGTCTCCAGACCGCCGGGCCGCACCGACACGATCGGGTCGGTGCGCAGGTCGACCAGCGTCACGTTGTCGCGGTTGAAGGTCTCGTAGTAGCCCTGGTCGATGATCGGCCGTTTGCACGCGAACGGGTGGCTCGGTGTCAGCGCCCTGGCCGTGTCGGGGTCCTTGACGATGCGGCCCACGGCCTGCCCGTACAACTGCGCGGCCATCCGGTTGGCCTCGATGTCGAAGAACAGGTCGCCCCAGTTCAGTGCGCCCATGATGCCGTTCTGCTCGACAGCGCGCAGCCGCTCCTGCTCGGAGGCGGTCTTCAGCGCCGGTTTGGTCAGCATGTCCAGCAGGACCGAGAACGCGCTCAGCCGCGCCGCCCCCACCGGGTGCTCGCGCTGGGCGGCGCGGATCTCGGGGTAACGGGCTTTCAGCTCGTCGAGCTCACCCGGTGCGAACTTCCGCACCTCCCACGGCAGCGTGTAGGCCGGAGAGCGTTGAAACACCGTGAGATGTCCCGCTTCCCGGGCCACCACCGGGATCAGCTGAACGCCCGTGGACCCCGTGCCGATCACCCCGACCCGCTCGCCGATCAGGTCGACGCCGCCGTCGGGCCAGCGGCTGGTGAACAACGACCGGCCGCCGAAGGTGTCCATCCCGGGGATCGCCGGTTCCAGCGGCACCGACAGGATCCCGGTGGCCGCGACGACGAACGGCGCGACGAACGACTCCCCCGTCTCGGTCCGCACCGACCACTCGCCGGCGTCCGCGTCGAACGTCATCGCGACGACGTTCATGCCGAACGCGATGTCCCGGCGCAGGTCGAGCCGGTCGGCGACGAAGTTCAGGTACGCCTCGATCTCGGGCTGGGCCGGCATGGTCTCCGTCCACACCCATTCCCGCTGGATCTCCTCGGAGAAGCTGTACGAGTACTCGATGCTCTCGATGTCGCAGCGGGCCCCCGGATAGCGGTTGAACAGCCAGGTACCACCCACGTCGGGTGCCCGCTCCAGAACCTGCACACGCAGGCCGAGCTCCCGCAGGTGGTGCAACGCATAGAGGCCGGAGAACCCGGCTCCCACGACGAGTGCGTCGACACGGGCGGGGCCATCCTCGATCGTCACGGTTCCTCCGGGCTCGGCATACTGTCGCTGTTACAGTATCGATATCCACTGGAGCGTGCGGGTGGATCCGGCCGATCCGTCTCGAGGAGTCGCAATGAAGGTCCCCTTCACCTGGAAGGTCACCGGGTGGTTCATGATCGGGTGGTCGGCGGAGTACGCGGTCGGTGAGGTCAAGGCGCTCAAGTACTTCGGCGAGGACCTGGTGGCCTACCGGGACGAATCCGGCGACCTGCACGTCCTCGAAGCGCACTGCAAGCATCTCGGCGCGCACATCGGCCACGGCGGCAAGGTCGTCGGCGCCTGCGTGGAGTGCCCCTTCCACGGCTGGAGATGGGGCCCCGACGGCGCCAACACCTATATCCCCTACCAGCCCGACCGCCCCAACCGCGGCCTGCGCCTGCGGTCCTACCCGGTCAGGGAGCAGTACGGCTGCATCTTCGTGTGGTACCAGCCACAGGGCGGTGAACCGCAGTGGGAACTGCCGGACATCTTCCGGAAGTTCCCGCAGTTCGAGACGGACGCCAACGCGTACTACCGGCCCTACCCGGAGTTCTCCAGCCGCGCCGACGCCATCCCGGTGCACCCGCAGATCGTCGCCGAGAACGGGCCCGACAGCTCCCACTTCCGCTACGTGCACGGCGCGTCCGTGACGCCGGTCTGCCTGCACTGGGAACACGTCGACGAGGAGTGGCGGTTCCTGACCGGCTGGCCGGACGCCCGCAGCGACGACCCCGACAAGATGGCGCTGAAGATCCACAGCCACTTCTCCGGGCTCGGGTTCGCGATGAGCGCGTTCGAAGGGCAGTCGAACCACCGGTTGATCTTCGCCTGCACGCCTGTCGACGACGAGGTGTCCGACATGTTCTATTCGATCTGGTGGCCGAAGCTGCCGGGCGAGACATCCGATGTGCCGCCGCCGCAGGTGATCGACAAGGTGGAGCGGCAGTTCCTCAAGACCGTGTGGGAGGACTGCGACATCTGGCGCTACCAGAAGTACGTCGAGAATCCGCCGCTGGCCAAGGTCGACGCCAAACCGTACATGGCCCTGCGCAAATGGGCCCAGCGCTTCTACGAGGTTCCCGCCCAGCCGCCCGGCGAGGTGCCGCCGGTAGGGGCGACCAGCCTATGAGGATCCCGCTGGCCGAACTCGTCGCCCCCGCGCACACGGCGGTGGTGACGCAGGAATGCCAGGGCGCCGTGGTGGGTCCCGACGCCGGGTTGGCGGCGCTGGCCGACGAGGCGCGGCGGGAGGCGCTGCCCAACATCGCCCGCCTGCTGCCGGCGGCGCGAGCGGCAGGGACCTCGATCGTGCACTGCCTGGTCCAGCGGCGTGCCGACGGCCGGGGCTCCAACCTCAACGCGAAGCTGTTCGCCGTCGGCGCCGCGGGTGTCGACATCACCCCGGGCAGCTCCGGGGCCGAACCGGTTGCCGAGATCGACCTGCAGCCAACCGATCTGGTACTGCGGCGCTGGCACGGCCTGGGCCCGATGGGCGGCACCGATCTCGATCCGATCCTGCGCAACCTGGACGTGCGCACCATCGTCGCGGTGGGGGTGTCGGTGAATGTCGCGATCACCAACCTGGTGATGGACGCCGTCAACGCGGGCTACCGGGTGGTCGTCCCCCGGGACGCCGTGGCCGGGATCCCGACCGAGTACGCGAGCGCCGTCATCCACAACACGCTGTCACTGCTGGCGACGGTGACCACCACCGACGAACTGCTCCACGCCTGGAGGTAGCCCGATGGGCATACAGTTTTGCGCCATCTGTCCACTCGGGCGGCCGCGCCGTCTAGAGTCCTTCGCATGACCGAGTCGATCCAGTTCACCGTCCCGGCCGCCGCCGACGCCGTCGCGGCCGTGATCGGCGACCGCGAGTTCATCGTCCAGGGCGGACGCCGCTACACCTACGCGCAGATCGTCGAGCGCTCGAACCGGTTCGGCGCGTGGCTGCACTCGCAGGGGCTGGGCTGCCACACCGAGCGTTCCGAGCTGCCCGGCCACGAGGTCGGTCAGGATCTGCTCGGCATCTACGCGCACAACGGTCCCGAGTACGTCGAGGGCATGATGGGCGCGTGGCGCGCCCGCGTCGCCCCGTTCAACGTGAACTACCGCTACGTCAAGAGCGAGCTGCAGTACCTGCTGTCGGACTCCGGCGCCACCGCGCTGCTCTACCACGCCGCGTTCGCGCCGCGACTGGCCGAGGTGCTGGCCGATCTTCCCGAACTGAAGGTCCTGATCCAGATCGCCGACGACTCCGGCAACGAACTGCTGCCCGGCGCAGTGGATTACGAGTCGATCGTGGCCGACGGCCCGTCCGATCCTCCGCCCGTCGAACCCTCACCCGACGACCTCTACGTGCTCTACACCGGAGGCACCACCGGCATGCCCAAGGGCGTGCTGTGGCGTCAGCACGACATCTTCATGGCCTCGTTCGGTGGCCGCAGCCTCTACACCGGTGAGCTGATCTCATCGCTGGACGACGTCGCGCAGCGGTGCGTGGAGGCGCCGGGCACCAAGCTGATGGTGTTGCCCCCGCTGATGCACGGGGCCGCGCAGTGGGCGGTGTTCACTGCCATGACCACCGGTCAGACCGTGGTGTTCTCGCCGGTCACCAGCCACCTCGACGTCGACGACGCGATCGCCACGATCGAGCGCGAGAAGGTCCTGGCGGTGACCGTGGTCGGCGACGCGATGGCTCGTCCGCTGGCCGAGGCGTTCGAGCGCACGGATGCGGATCTGTCGTCGCTGGCGGTGGTCGCCAACGGCGGGGCCCAGCTGACCCCGACCGCCAAGCAGCTCCTGATCGACGCCAAGCAGAACCTGATGGTCGTCGACGGCGTCGGTTCCTCGGAGACCGGCGCCCAGATGACGCACATGTCGGCGCCGGGCGCGGTGTCGACCGGCAGGTTCACCGCCGGGCCCGATACCTTCGTCGCCGCAGAGGATCTGGGCTCCATCCTGGAACCGGGCCACGACGGGATGGGCTGGCTCGCCCAGCGCGGCTTCGTGCCGCTCGGCTACAAGGGCGATGCCGCCAAGACCGCGGCGACGTTCCCGGTCATCGACGGCGTGCGGTACTCGGTCCCCGGCGACCGGGCCCGCCACCTCGCCGACGGCGCGGTGGAACTGCTCGGCCGGGATTCGGTCACCATCAACTCCGGCGGCGAGAAGATCTTCGCCGAGGAGGTGGAGTCGGCGATCGCGTCGCATCCGGCCGTCGCCGACGTCGTTGTGGCGGGCCGGCCGAGCGAGCGCTGGGGTCAGGAGGTGGTGGCCGTGGTCGCGCTCGCCGGCGGCGCGAGCGCCACCGCCGACGAGCTGATCGAGCACGCGGCGGCGGTGATCGCGCGGTACAAGCTGCCCAAGGCGGTGGTGTTCCGGCCGGTGATCGAGCGCAGCCCGGCCGGCAAGGCCGACTACCGGTGGGCCCGGGAGCAGGCCGTCAGCGGGTCCTGAGCCGGCTGAGCCTTTTATGGGTGCGGCGGTGCGCCATCCGCAACGCCAGCGTGGTGGTCAGGCGCATCGAACGCGGGAACGGCGGCGCGGCACGGCCGGTGATCGTGAACGGCAGATCGCTGCCGACCACCGTACGGTAGTGGCTGAATGCGTCGAAACCGGCCTTGCCGTGGTAGGCGCCCATCCCGCTGCGGCCCACCCCGCCGAACGGCGCTGCTGACGGGATCATTTGTGCGGCAAAGTCATTGCGGGCGACTCCGCCGCTGCGGGTGCGTTCGACGAACGACCGGAAGTCGGCGTCGTCGGGCCCGAACCAGTAGGCCACCAGCGGCGCGGGGCGCGCGTTGACGTAGTCGACGACGTCGGAGAGCCGCTCGTAGGGCCGGACGGTGAGCACCGGCCCGAACGTCTCCTCCTCGGCGATGCGCATGCTGTCGTCGACGTCGAGCAGGATCGTCGGCGCGATCTTGCGGGCCCGGCGGTCGGGCAGGGTCTCGTTCGGCGGTGCCACCGGTTCGACTCGCGCACCCTTGGCCCGGGCGTCCTCGATGAGCGCGACGACGCGGTCGAAGTTCGCGTCGTTGACCGAGGAGCAGTAGTCGGGGTTGTCCACGATCGCCGGGAACATGCCCCGCAGCGTGTCGCGGGCGGTCGCGACGAACTTCTCCACCCGGTCGGCGGGCACGAATACATAGTCGGGGCACACGCAGACCTGACCGCCGTTGATCATGCGGCCCTGCGCGATTCGCCTCGCAGCGCGCTCGAGATCGGCCGCCGGCGCCACCACCACCGGGTTCTTGCCGCCGAGTTCCAACGTGACCGGCACCAGGTTGGCCGCGGCCGCCCGTTGGACCAGCGTCCCCACCGCCGGCGACCCGGTGAAAAACAGGTGATCGAACGGCAGCGCGGCGAAATCCGCGGCCACCTCGGCGCCGCCGGTGATCACCGCCAGTTCCGCGGCGTCGAAGTAGGCGGGCGCCACGGTCTTCATCAGGTCGGCGGTCCGGGGTGTCACCTCCGACATCTTGATCATCACGCGGTTGCCCGCGGCGAACGCCGCCGCTGCGGGCAGCACGACGAGATTCAGCGGGAAGTTCCACGGCCCGATGATGCCGACCACACCCAGCGGTGACGGTCGCACCTCGGCGCGCAGCCCCAGCCGGCGTGCGGGGCGCATCAGCGTGACTGGCTTCATCCATTGCCGCACATGGGCTCTCGTGTGCTCGATCACCGAGATCATGCCCATGATCTCGGTGAAGAGCGTTCCGGTCCGCGGCCGGGTGCCGAAGTCGGCGGCCATCGCGTCGACGAAGTCGTCGGCGTTGTCGAGTACGAGCGCCATCAGCCGGTCGATGCGGTTGCGACGCAGGGCCGCATCGGGAGGGCCGTCGGCCGTGAACGCCGCCCGCTGCTGATCGAGGATCTCCGACATCGGCTCCTGCCGACCGGCGGCCATGCCGCTGAGCAGCGCTGCCATTCCCGACCCCCTTCTGACGCCCCTTGCGGTAAGGGCAACGGTACACCGCGGACCCTGTCGGGGTCTCGGGCAGCGCGTCAGGCACCACCGGGCCCACCCGCCCGCTAGGTGCGACCAGTTGCGCCCGCCTCGATCTTGAACGCAGGGCTGCTTTACCGCGAGGAACTGGCAACCCGCTGTTGATCCCGTTGAGCGTTACGTGCCCAGGCGTCTGAAGGTGCTGCGGTGAAATACGATCGGAGGCACATCCGCGTGCACAGTGACGTCCATGACTCGCAGGATGACGATGGTGTGGTCCCCGGCGGGGATCGACTGCTCGATCGCGCTCTCCAGCCACACACTGGTTCCCCCAACGAAAACGGCGCCTGACTCGCGTGAGGACGTTTCAAGGCCGGCGAACCTGTCACCGGTCTTAGCTGCCAGGGAGCGCGCGGCGGCGTCGTGCGATTCACCAAGCAAGCTGATGCCCAGATGAGGCAGGTCCCGGAGTTTCGGCCACGTCTCGGAGCTGTTCTGTACGCAGAAACTCACCAACGGCGGGTCGAGTGACACAGGCACGAACGTGCTCGCCGCAAGCCCGACCCTGACACCGTCGACCTCGGCAGCTATCGCGATGACACCCGACGGGAAATGCCCGAATGCCTCGCGCAGCAAGGTGGGGCTTAAATCCTCTGCACTCATCTATCCCTTTCTCACGCCTGATGGAGCGTGGCGGATCCGGTGTCGTCGAAAATCCGGATCTCGGAGCCGAATCTCAGTGAGCGGCAGTTGGTCGTAGTCCGGTAGCGGTAGTTTCATGCCCTACCTGTCGTCCACGGCCGCGGGGCCGAACCGTTAGCTGCCCGTCCACTTTGGCGGACGCTTCTCGGCGAACGCGATCGCACCCTCCTTGGCGTCGTTCGACGCGAAGACCGGCGCCAGAATGCTGTTCTGCTTGCGCCACATGTCCTCGGAACTCCACCCGCGCGACTCGACGATGATGCGCTTCGTCGCCGCCACGGCCAATGGGCCGTTCGCGGTGATCTTTTCGGCGAGTTCGATCGCGGCGCCGAGCGCCTGCCCCGGTTCGGCGAGCGCGTTGACCAGCCCGAGTTCGTGAGCCCGCACCGCGGGCAGGTTCTCACCCGTCAGGGCGAGTTCCATGGCGACGGCGGGCGGGATGCGCTGCGGCAGCCGCAGCAACCCGCCGGCACCGGCGACCAGACCGCGCTTGACCTCGGGGATGCCGAACGCTGACTCTTTCGACGCGATGATCAGATCGGTCGCCAGTGCTAGCTCGCAACCGCCGGCCAAGCAGTAGCCTTCCACCGCGGCGATCAGAGGCTTGATCGGCGGACGCTTTGTGAAACCCATGCCCCGGCCCTTGACCACGATGCTCTCGCCGCGCGCGAAAGCCTTGAGGTCCATGCCCGCGCAGAAGGATCCCCCGGCTCCGGTCAGCACACCAACGGACAGCCCGGAGTCGCCGTCGAGGCGGTCCATCGCATCAGCAAGACCGCGACTCACCTCGGCGTTGATGGCGTTCTTGGCCTGCGGCCGGTTGATTGTGATGAGCAGGATGCGGTCGCGCTGCTCGACAACGACGGGCGGTTCACTGTGGTAAACCCCGCCGCCGATCGCCGCATGCTCCGAGGCGCTTGCGTCAAAGGCGCCGGCTCCCATCGCGTCCTCCCTTCAAATCGCGTGAGATGCTGTCGCGCAGCGAAAACGGTCGACGCCAATACGGTTCCAGGAGGCTCGACTGCGCATCTGACGGTCTAGTGCCTTAGATACCGAGCATCGGTTTGAGCTTGTTGGCTATCTCAGTGATATGCCCTGGCTGGTAGCCGTTGAGATGCGTTGCAGGAGAGAGTATAACCCCGTCGACGCCGACGTCGAGCACCTTCGCATTGATTTGTTCGGCGATGGTCTCAGCAGCGCCGACGACAACGTGTTCGCGATACTCCACGGGCAAGGCATCGGCGGTGAGCTTTTCATCAATTATTGCCACCACAAGCATGCTGGTTTCCAGTGTGCTCGGGTCGCGCCCAATCTCTTCACAGCGGTCCCTTACAACCTGTAGTTTGCGCGGCAACTCGTCAAAGCCCGCAATCAGGTTGAGGTGGTCGAAGTGGTTGACAGCCAACGGGATTGTCTTCTTTTCACCGCTACCGCCGATGAGCATGGGGATGTGGTTCCGGAATCGGGGCTCGGCCATGGCCGCCCGGGTGCGGTAGTACCTGCCGGTGACCGTGGGTCGTTCGCCGGCGAGCATCGGACCGATGATCTGCAAGGCTTCGGCAAGCTTGTTGAAACGCTCGGCGCCGGTGCCAAAGTCATAACCCAAGGATTCGTGCTCGAATTCATACCAACCGGTGCCCATCCCCAGGATCGCCCGGCCCTGACTGACAACGTCGAGGGTGGTGATCGATTTCGCGAGCAAGGTGGGATTGCGGTAGGTGTTGCCCGTGACGAGAGCACCGAGTTGGATCGACTGGGTGGCGGTAGCGAGGGCGCCCAGTGCGGTGTAGGCCTCAAGCATCGGCGCATCGGGCGGGCCCTGACCCGGTAGCTGGTAGAAGTGGTCCATCACGAAGAGGGAGTCGTAGCCAGCGGCTTCCGCTTCCTCGGCTTGCGCGATGACGGTCGGGAATAAATTGTCCACGCCGGTCCCGTAAGAAAAGTTCGGGATCTGCAGTCCGAGTCGAATCGTCACGTATGTTCTCCCGGCAACGAGCTGGTCCGTGGCGCTGTGCGGCCGGTTACTCGCCGCGCGTCATTTGATGCGATGTCGATCGGTACCTGAATCCGGGTGACCTCTGCCGGAGGCACATTCGCCCATATGGTGCGGCGACTGCCTCCTCGCTCGGCGAGCACGCCCTCGACCGCGCTGTGGCGGACGACGTCAGACCGAGATGCGGTCAATCTGCGGGCCTGACGGGTCCCCCGGTATGCGAACCAGGTGATGGCAGCTCCCGGATTGGACAGGTTGAGGTAATGCTCCAGCAGGCCATCGACGTGCGAGGGTTCCATGTTGGTGAACGGCAAACTGGAGATGATGACGTCGTAGCGGCGGGGGACCTCGAAATCCTCGACTCTGCATCCATGGACGTCGAATGTGCATCCGGCGCTGTTGCGAGCCAGCGCGCGCAATCGCGGCAGGAACGGATGGTGGGCCTCAACGACGTCCAAATGACTACCGGGACCGAGCATTTCGATGAGCGCCCTCGTAACGGGTCCAGTACCGGCCCCTACCTCGAGGACATTGATGGGTGAGCGTGCCCGTTCGAGGACGGGGGCTGTCAGCGCCTCAACGAGGCGTCGTCCGCTGGGTTTCACTGAGCCGATTCCGATTGGGTCGTGAAACGAGGCGCCAAGGAAGGTGACCGACGCCGGCATCTCAGCCACAGCGTGGCAGAGACCCCGGCTTCCAACTGGCGTTGGGCACAACACCTCCCCACCGCCTCGGCGTCCACCAGGGTGGCGCCTCAGGTCATCGGCGCGACAGACCCTTCGCACGTTGGCAGCAATCACGGTCACGGACCTAACTAACTAGTTTGTTGTGTTGCGCTTGAGGTTAGTACGGCACGCGAACAATGTCCAACAAACTAGTTGGTTAGAATGCCTTCATGAACGACGGAGCAGCCACCCGACGCCGGATCACCGAAGCGGCAGCGGCCGAGTTCGCGGCCTACGGCATCGCCGGTGCGCGAGTCGACCGCATCTCGGCGAACGCGAAGGCGAACAAGGCTCAGCTCTACGCGTATTTCGGCAACAAGGACGCCCTGTTCGAGCTGGTATTCAGTGAACTTGCCGGCAACCTCACGAGTGCGGTGCCGTTCACCGCAGACGACCTACCCGGTTACGCAGGAAGACTCTTCGACCTGTGCCTCGATGCCCCCGAGATTGTGCGCCTGGCAACCTGGGCGCGATTGGAGCGCAAGCCCATCGGTGAGTTTTCCGAAGCAATGCGCGACGATACGGAAGAGAAGCTGCGCCTGATTGCAGCGGCGCAGGCCGACGGTCTCGTCAAGCCGGGCATCGATCCCGAAGACGTGCTCGCGATGGTGATGGCCGCAGCGCTGGCATGGTCTCCCGGCAGCCTGTTCTACGCAGCAACTCGCGACGATCCTGCCGAGGACAACGCGCGGCGCAGACAAGCCGTCGTCGACATGGTGCGCGCCGCGTTGTCCGTTGATGCTCCCTAATAGATAACGGTCACAGGTCGGCGGAGGCTCGGTGAAATCCAGGTTGTCCACCACCGACGGTGAGTGGCTTTCGAAGTCGGCCGCGACGAACGGAGTCAGAAAGCGATAGCCCGAAGCGACGGACGGCAAGTCGTCTCGCTACTTCGGTTTGCGTCGCATCGCACGCTCGGAGCGTCTCGCTATGAGTCGTGGACGTTCGACTTTCGCTGGTCGATCAGTCTTCACCGCAACGGACAGGCGGATACGACTGGTTAGGTCTCGTAGGACGGGCTCCCTGTCGGTTCCTTCGTATCCTCGTATCCATGCTTGGACCGGGGCCGCAATATCAGACGGTAGCGCCGTGTTGGTTTTCGCGTACCAGACAAGCAAGTCTTTGATCGCGCATTCTTGCTTTCCGGCCCCGATCAGTACGCAGGTACGCGTGTGTGTGCCGACATTCACCAACCGGGCCGTCGCATCGACCAAAGCCCATGCCAGCTCGACCTCATCCGCCCTATTCACTGAACCCAGAGCCCCGCCTCGTAATCTCGTTACTGCCCTTCGCATTCAGTTCACATTGGTCGCACAATCGACCTCCTATAAGAGCCGAACATAGTACGTTTAGGTGGCCACAAACTGAGACAGTGCGGCCGCGAATCGGCGGACGTTGCGCTGGGTTGAACGAGGGGAAGCAGCCTTGGGATTGCGCCGCAATATCAGTGTCGTGGCCACGACGTCGACGGTGGGTTTGTTGTCGCCCGTTGTTGCGCACGCCGACCCGGTGCCGACGTGCGACGACCCAAGCTGTGTGCCGGGAATCAACCGGATCGTCGACCTCGGCTCCTACTGCGACAACGTGATATACCACGTGTTCGCAACCACACCAGCAGGCCGGGTGGTGTTCTGCGATTCCGCCAAAGGCCTTGCACCCCGGTACTTCCGAGCTTTGCCGGTGGCGGGAATCCGCGAATTCAATACCCCCTGCGATCAGCCCTACAGCCAGATGGCCCAAGCGCCCGACGGCTTGTTCCTGCTGTGTGCGGCGGTGCTGCAGCCCGGCACCGACAACGAAGAGTCCGGTGGTCAGAGCCGCTGGGTGCGCGGCGATCACTGGGCCGACAACTAGAACAACGCCGAATTGGGCGACGTCGCAGCGTGTCATGGGCCCGGCAAGTCGACGATACGTCCTTCGGCCGGAATGGCCGATGTGTAGTACTGCGGGCAGAAGGCGCGGGTGGCGAGGGCGATGAAGTAGCGTGAATTGCGGTGTGTCCATTTGCGGGTGGCGGCAATCGATTCCACTCCTTGGTCATATCCGACACCGACGCTCCAGTCATGGCAGACGCCCCGCGCAACGCCAAGGATGTAGTCCTCACCAAACGGCCAGTACCACTTCTGATGGGTTCTGTAGAGTTGGTAGAGGAACCAGTCTTCCGCCGCGTCGGCGCGGGCGGTCGTCGCACCGCCCAACGCGACAGCGCTGAGCGTTATAGCACAAGCCAACGTTGAAGCGATGCGAGTGATCATCGATCTTCTCCCTAGCGAGCGGATGTCATTGGCGTACAGCTGTCTACGCTTCCTCAACCAGCCTCATCGGAACCTGATCGGCGCTGGGTGGCCCCCCGCACTGGTCACCGTGGATCGTCTCGAGGGTGCCCGACAGCGTGTCGTGGGCCCACGACCAGTTCTGTACGACGGTGGTGTCTATGCTCGCGGGACAGGTAGCAATATCGACTGGATATGACGATTTCAACCAGTCGCCATGATAAACCGACATTTCCCACGTGTTGTCGCGCAGTATGGCATATCCCCGCCACCCCTCTGTGCTGGAAACCCTAGCGACACAGCCAGGTGCGCACGCTGATTGGATCGTCCACGTCGACCCGCTGTCGCCGGGTGTGATGACCGCGTAGGTGCCGCTGACCATGTCGTCGGCGCGCGCCGTGGCGGTCAGACCGAAATTGGTGCCGGCCACAAGAGCGATGGCGCAGACCACGGTGGTACTGAGTACGAGCCGCACGCATGCGGAAGTCCGGCTCGTCCGGACAACGGCGTGACAACCGCTGCCCGGTGAAACATCCACTACTGGGGCAATATTCGGGTCGACTGGAGTGTTCGATGCAAGGGGCATGGCGATCGTCACCGACCCGCCAATGCAGTGACTCGGTTGGTGAGCTCCCGCTCGGACATGGGGAGGGCGGGGTTGTTGACCAGATCGCCGGTGCCGTCCGGGCGCAGGAACGCCCATGCCGACGGCCATGGCACAAAGAATGCTTGCCAGATCTGCCCATTGGCGTCGGTCAGGTTGGTGAACCCCAGATGGTGGTCGTCGACGAAGCGGCGCATCGACGCCGCGTCCCAGCGCCCTGCCACCCCGACGAATCGCACGTCCGGGTTAGCAGCGGCCACCCGGCTCACGATGGGAGCCTCGTCGCGACAGGTCGAACAGTAAGGCGCCGGCGTCCAAAACCAGAGCACGGCTGGCTTTCCTATCAGGCTGCGGCCGTCGAAGAGTGCGCCGGATAGCTCGGTGCCGTAGAAGCGCAGCCGCTGGTTATTACCGTCCAGGGCCGTATCGGCGCTCGCGCTCGGCGCCGCGCTGAACAGTGCCCCGACCAGGAGGAGGCACGCAGCGAGGATCACTGCCCGAGAACGAGGTCTTGCCATGTTCTCTTCTCTCCCGTTGCAATGAGTTCGGATTGGCGGTAAAGCTGCCCGTCGGGGCCGACGTATTCGCCCGTGCGGGGGTTATAGCCGGCGACGGCCGCCGACGGGCCCGGCGGTGCGGCGGTGGTCAACGAATTCGGTGTGACTGGCACAACCGCGCTGGGATCTTGTGGCGCCGGGCCCATTGGCGGCGGCGCGGGAGGCGGCGGGAGGCCCAGGCTGCCCTCGTTGTCGCGGGGCAGATCGGGAACGGGCAGCGCAGCCGGCGGCGGCGCACCGGCCGGCGGCGGCGGCGCTGATGGTCCCTGGCCGGGCGGAGCGTAGAGCCCCTGGTCGGGGAACCAGCGGGTGTCGGGCGGAATCCCCTGGGCCTCGAGGTTGGGGTCGCGCGGGTAGGGCCCCACCGGCGGATTGCGTTGTGCCAGCGGCTCATACTCCTCGTCGCTGTTGCATATCGCAGCGGACGGAGCGCGCTTTCCGGGTTTGGTGACGCACGGAAAGTTGCGAACGCCACGGACGGCGATCGGCGAGTCTTGCGGCAGTTTGCAGTAAAGGTCGTCGGGCGTGTCTACGGTATCGGTCTCGTAACCCGGCCGCCACTCACTGGGCGGGAGGAACCCGACGGTGCAGGCCGGCGGATCTGAAATCTGTATGCGAAACGATGCGATTGCCATTCCCGTCGGATTGTGGTCGGGTGCAGCAGCGTTTATCGCGGCGACCAGCGGCGGATACAGCACCAGCACTTGCTCCAGGGACGGGTTGTACGTGACGGCGAGTTGGCCGACGGTGGTCAGGTTGGCCAGCAGCACCGGCAGCGTGGGATTGAGTTGGTCGAGCAACCGCGATACCTCCTGGGCGGTGCCGGGCCCGGTTGTGAGCAGGGTGCGCACCTGCGGATCGTTGACGACGAGTTGGTCAGTCGCCCCCGCCAGACTGCGGGTCCAGGTGCGGATGTCGTCGACGGTGCGGGCTTGCGAGTCCAGCAGCGGGTCGGCGTCTTGGATCAGCTTGCGTGACTGGTCGCCCACTGTGTTGAAGTCACCCGCGATCGTGGTCGCCGAGTCGATCAGGAACTGCATGTCGTATTGGGCGCCGTTGACGCTTCGATAAGTCTCGTCGATCAGGGTGTGCAACGAGTCTTTGGGGAACGTCCCGACCAGGCGGCTGACGTTGTCGAGCACCGGCCCGACCGGCTGGGGCAGACTGACCCGGTCAGCGAGGATGACCGAACCGTCGCGCAGGTATGGTGCCGAGTCGGTTTCGGGGCGCAGGTCGACATACACTTCGCCGGCCGCCGACACGCTGCGCACCTGCGCGTGCAAGTCGGCAGGGATGGTCGTCGACGTCAATGACAGTGTGGCGGTAACCCCGAGATCGTCGGCACTCTTGTCCAACGCAACGTCGGTGACCCTGCCGACTTGCACGCCCCGATAGGTCACATTGCTGTAGCGGTACAGTCCGCCGGTTACCGGCAGCTGCATCGTCACGGTTACCCGACCGATGCCGACAATCGACTGCACCTGCATGTATTGAACGAACATCACGACCAGACCGATCACACCGACGATGGTGAAGACGGCCAGTTGGATACGAACGAACCTGGTCAGCATCAGCCGCCTCCGGTCCCCGGTGAACCAGGTTCGGGCGCAACCGGTTCGGGCACCGGTGTGCTCTGTTGATCAGGTGTTAGCGGAGGGACCAGGGTTGGCGCTCCAGGGATTTGGAACGGTGCCTGCGGGGGCGGTGCGTTGCCCTGCTGCCAGTCATAGCCCGGATCGCCGACCGCTGCCTGGGGCATTATGTCTGGATCTTCAAACCGGGTACCTAACAGTAGCGACCGTTTCAGCATCGGCACGGTCATATCGAGCGTCCCCGCCAGGTTCAGGTAGTCCCCCTTGAGGGCATGGTCATAGAGGTACTGGTTGCCGGGAAACGTCAGGGCGGCACCCAACGCGCGGCCGATGTCGACTCCGACGTCGGCAAGCGCGCGCAGGATGGGTTCGAGGTGTCGCAGATTATCCACCAGATCGGTCTTGACGTCGGCGACGACTCCGGTGGCGGTGTCGCTGAACGTGCCGAGCTTTTTCAGCGCGTCGGTGAGACGGGGTCGTTCGCGAACCAGGACATCTAATGCGCGCGGGACCGTGTCCAGCGCTCTGTCCAGGGTGTCGCGCTGCCCGGCGAAAACTGCTGACAATCTGTTGAGTTGGTCGATGGTGGCCACGACGTCGTCACGCTGGTCGGAGAACACGCCGATGAAGGTGTCCATGCGGGTGAGCACGTCGCGGATCGGGACTTCCCGCCCCGAGAAGGCGGCGTTGAACTCTTTGACGATGTCGCCGAACTGGCCGAGGCCGCCCCCGTTGACGACCAGCGACAGCGCGGCCAGGGTTTGTTCGGTCGACGGGTACGTCGAAGAGTTCGCGAGTGGGATGGTCGAACCTGGTGCCAGCCGGCCGGCGGGAGCGACTCCTTGCGGCGGGTTCAACGCGACGTGGCTGGAGCCGAGAAGGCTGGTTTGTCCGACGGTGGCCACCGCGTTGGCCGGCACGACCACACCGGGTTTGATGAAGATCTCGACCTCGGCATGCCAGTCCTCCACGTTCATGTTACCGACGCTGCCCACGCTGACGTCGTTGATCAAAACCGGTGAATTCGATTCCAACGAGCCGATATCGGCGAACTGAACGTGATACACCGTCGCGTCGGGAACGCGCCCCGTCGCACCGGGCAGCGGCAGCGAGTTGACGCCCTGCCACTGACAACCGACCAGCATCATCGGCGCGCAAACGACAGCGATGGACCGTCGAACTGCTTTGGCACACAACGTCATGGGTGGGGCACCTCCGGGGGAAGCAACATGTCCTGCAAGGAGGGTGCGGGTGTAGCGGCCGGAGCGGCGGCGCCGCCAGGCGCCAGGCTCGGGTCGGTGTAAATCAACCGATGCGGTGGTGGAGACGGCGCCAGCAGCAGGTTGAAGGGAACCGGGTTCCCGTTGAAGTTGAGGGTGTTCAGCGCCGGCCCGAGGTATTCGGCGCACTTCTTGGCCGCTTCCAAAGGGTTCCCGTTGCTGCCTTCGACCAACGCCGAGCACAGGAACTGGGTCGGAGTTGAGAAGTTGTTCAGAATAAATGTGCCGGACACGGTGCCGGAGTAGGGATCGTACATGTTGTAGTAGTTCGAAATCGCGTTGGGGAAGATATGGAGTAGCTCTTCGAGATCGCCCTTTTGATCGGCAAGGGTCTGTGTCACCGCGACCAGGCGGGTGACCTGTTCGCTCGTCTTGTCGCGGTTCGTCGCGACGAACCGCTGCACATCACCCACGGCAACAGATAGATTCGTCAGCGCCGCATCCAGATCCGAACGGCTGCCGTCGAGCACGCTGGACAGCGTCGCGAGCCGGCCCTCGACCTGCACTATCTGTTCATTGCTGTTGCGCAGCGCGGTGACGAAAGCTTGAAGACCTTTGATGATGTCGACGATGTTGCCGCTGCCGTCAGCCAGTATCCGCGCAGTGCCCGATAGCTGGGCCAGTGTCTGGCGGAGCTTGTCGCCGTTGCCGTCCAGCGCTCCGGCGGCACTGTCGATAAAACGTCCCAGTGATCCGCTGTCGTCCTTGCTCGCCGGCCCCAGCGTGATGGCCAGCCTGTTGAGTTGGTCCTTGACTTCGTCCCACTCCACCGGAACTGCGGTGCGCTGCACGGGAATCACAGCTCCATCGCGCATGGTCGGGCCCCGGTCTTCGTATGGCGGGGTGAGCTGGACATAGCGGGAGGAGATGAGGTTCTCGGCGACCACGATGGCTTTGGCGTCGGCCGGAATCGGCACGCCGCGATCGATTTCCAACGTCAGCTCTGCGGTAGCGCCCTGCGGGTGAATCGCAGTGATGGTTCCGACTTTCACCCCGGCGACCCGCACGTCATCGCCGGTGTAGATGGATGGGGCGCTGGTAAAGACAGCCCGTACCTCGGTCGGGCCGAAGAAGCGGTGATAGCCGACGATAGCGACACCTCCTAACAGCACCGCTGTCAAAGTCAAGGCGCACAGGCGCAGGATCAGTGGCCTACTCATGGATGTGGAATCTGACCTTCGAATGGGGGTTCTTCGCGGTTGTAGCAGTCGCCGTCCTCCCCACAGGTAGGCATCGGGACCAAGTTGCGCGGCTGAATCCCGAATGCCCAGTCCATGAACGGCTGAATGAACCGGCCCGGCATGAGGTTTCCCACGAAGGCGTTGTAATAGCCGCCGCTGGAGACGGCTTCAGCGTTGGTCTGGGATACCTTGCGCAGCCGGGGTATGGCAAGGGCAATGTTGTCGCGGTTCTTCTCCAAAACCGCCGTCACCGCGTTCAGCCTGTCCAGCGTGGGGGCCAGTTCGGCTTCGTTGTCGTGCACTAACCCGGACAGTTCTTTGGCGACGAGCGAGGTGTTCTGCAGCAGATTCACAATCGCTTGCCGGCGATCGACGAGAACACCGAGAAGCGTATTGGCGTTGAGTATCAGGCTGTTGATCTGTTCGCTCCGCTGCCCGAGAACACCGGTGACGCTCGTCGCCGACTCCAATAGTTCGCGCAGGGATTCGTTGCGGCCGTTGATGGTTTTCGACAGCCTGGTCAAACCGTCGAACGTGGGCCCGAGTTGAGGGGCGATCTGGTCCAGGGTGGCCGACAGGGTATCCAGAGCCTGGTTGAGCTGGTCGGTATCAGTGCCGGCGACATTGGTGGTCACGTCGTTGAGCGCATCGGTCACCGCATACGGCGAGGAGGTTCGCGACAGCGGAATAACCGACCTTGGCGGCAGTTTCGCTGTTCCCGCAGGATCTAGTACCAGCACTCGTCGCCCCAGCAGCGATCCAATCTTGATGTGGGCAGTGGTTTCTGACCTCAGGCCGACGGTGCCCTTGACGGTGAAGTCGACGACGACTTTGCCGTGTTGCAGCGAAATCTTCGAGATCGTACCGACCTTGACGCCAGAGACCTTTACGTCGTTGCCGGCGGCCAGCCCGCCGGCCTCGGTGAACACGGCCTGGTACGGAACCGAGGTGGCCAACGTCATCAGGCGTTCGGGAGCCAAGCCGACCGCGACGACGAGCACCGCGAGCACAATTCCGATGAAGCCTTGGCGGATGAGACCTTCAGCACGGTATTTCAGCATGCTATCCCCTGCATCGCCCGGTGTCGGAGTGGAACCACGGCAGCACCAACACCTTTCCGGACGGATCGTTGACTCGCAGGTTCAGTTCGCACAGCCAGTAGTTGAGGAAGTTGCCGTAAGATCCGATGCGGATCAGTTTGCGCAGGTTTTCCGGCGTCTTCTGTATCGCGGTGTCCACGGTGTCCTTGCTGGCATCGAGGTTTGGTGCCAGCCGGGCGAGCTGGTCGACACTGCCCGCCAGCGGCGGGCGTGCCTGGGTGAGAAGATCTGCCACCGACGCGGTGCCCTGCTCGAGCGCGGTGATGGCATCGCCGATCGGATCGGCGTCTCCGGACAACCCACTGATCAATTGTTCAAAGCGGTCGACGGTCGCCGAGAATTTGCCGCCGTTGTCGGCCAGGGTGGCCATCAGGACACGCAGGTTGTTGATGAGCTGTTCGATGAGTTGGCTGTTGTCGGCCAGATGCGCGGTGAACGACGAAGTGTTGGACAGCAGTGAATTGAGCGTGCCCTCTTGGCCCTGCACGATTTGCAGCAGCGAGGATGTCAACGCGTTGACATCCTGCGGGTTCAGACTCTGGATGACCGGTTTCAAGCCGCCCAGCAGCGTGTCGATGTCCAACGCCGGCGCGGTGCGGTCGACGGGAATGGTTGAGCCGGCCGGTAGTAGCCGGGTGGAACCAGGTCCGTCGAGCAGGGCCAGATAGCGATCGCCCACCAGATTCTGATACCGGATGACCGCCCGGGTCCCCGTAGTCAATTCTTGGTTCGAGTCGACGGTGAAGTCGACGGTGACCTGTTCGTCATCGCCGAGATGCACCGACGAGACGGTGCCCACCCGGATCCCGCTGATCCGCACGCCGTCGCCGGACTGCAAGTCCGAAACATCATCGAACACCGCCGAATAGGCCTTGCCTGGCCCGGTGCGCGCCTCACTGAGCGTCAGGAACAGAAAGGTCGACGCGATGCCCATGATGACCGCGAAGACCATGAACTTCAGGAACGCGGCGCTACGCAGAATGCTCATCCGGGCTGGCCGATCTGGGCACTGTTGCGTGGGGGGCCGTCGATGGGGCCGAACAGCAGTTGCTTGAGACCGTCGCTGTTGAGCACGATTCCGGGGTTGTTGTATTTGAAAGGATTCGCGCCGACGTCGGCGACGACGAATGGTGGAGACTGGCCGAATTTCACTGGGAAGACCTCACATCGCGGTCCGCCGGTGGCGCCGATCTTGGGTAGGTCGGACGGAAAGCGGTAGCGTTCATGTCCGAGTAGCAGATTGATCAATTGAGGAGCGCCGCCCTCCCACTTGTGGTTCTGAGCTGCGGCGTCCTGCACGGCCAGTCCGGTAAGACCGCAGTTCAAGGCCGGGCTGTAGCGGTCGAGCAACGATGTAGTCGGCAGAAGCAGTTGCAGTGTGTTGTCCAGCGCGGAATGGTTAGCGGCCAGGAAGTCGTTGCCGATATCGGCCAATCCGATCACGCTCACCAGCAGTTCGTCTAGTTTCTGCTGCTCGTCGATGACCGTCTGGCTGATGCGGGTCGCATTGTCGACGGTGCGCAGCAGATCGGGTGCAGTTTCGCTGTAGACGCTCAACACCTCCGGCGCAGTGGCTAATACGTGCGAGAGCTCCGGTAACGCCGGCTCCAGTTTGGCCAGCGCAGCATCAAGGTCGGCCAGCGATTGACCGAACCGCTCGCCCCGCCCGGACAATGCACCTGAGATCGTGCCCAGCGTCTCGTTGAGCTTGGCCGGCTCGATTGCCGACAACACGGCGGTGAGCCGTTCGAAGACCGTATTGAACTCCACCACTACCTGGTCGGCTTGCAACACCTGTCCGGCATACATGCTCGTCGTGGACGGGTCCGGCGGTGGCATCAGCCGGACGGACTTCGCACCGAAGACGGTGGACGAAGCGATGTCCGCGACAACGTTTTCGGGAACGAGATGCACCGTCGAGGGATCCATCGACAAGTGCAGAACGGCTTGGTCGTCAGGTCTGTTCTCGATCGATACGACTCTGCCAACCTGCACGCCGAGCATTTTGACCTTGGCCTCAGGATCCATCACCAACCCGGCGCGCTGAGTCACCACGGTGACAGGTACTCCACCCGCGAAGCCGCCAGCGAACGCGGTCAGTGCGAGCGCGACGATGGTGACGAGTACGGCAGCGAAGACCGCCCCGATGAGCGGGCGGCGTAGTTTCCTCGGAAGGGGGGCCATGTGTCTCACCCGGCCAGATTGAAGTTGCCGTTGGTGCCGTAGACCGCCAATGCCACCAGCAACGTGACCGAAACGGTAGCCACCAGTGAGGTGCGCACTGCATTACCCACGGCGACGCCCACCCCGGCGGGTCCGCCCGCGGCGAAGAAGCCGAAATAGGAATGTATGAGCAGAATCACCAAGGCCATCAGGACTGCTTGCAAGAACGACCACATCAAATCAACGGGATTGAGAAACGTGGCGAAGTAGTGGTCGTAGAGCCCTGCGGACTGCCCGAGCAAGGTAACGGTCACGAACCGGCTCGCTACGAACGACAAGATCACGGCCACGGCAAACAGCGGGGTGATCACCACCATGCCGGCCACCAGCCGCGTCCCGACCAGGTAGGAAATTGGCGGTATTGCAATGGATTCCAGCGCGTCGATCTCTTCGTTGATGCGCATCGCGCCGAGTTGCGCTGTGGCTCCGGCGCCGAACGTCGCCGCCAGGCCGATCCCAGCGATGACGGGCGCCGCAATGCGCACGTTGGCGAAAGCCGCCAAGAACCCTGTCAGCGCCTCCACACCGATGTTGCCAAGCGAACTGTAGCCCTGCACCGCAAGGGTTCCGCCGGCGGCCAGGGTGAGGAACCCGACAACGACCAGAGTTCCGCCGATCGTGGCCAGGGTCCCGACGCCCATGCTGATTTCAGCGATGAGTCGAACGGTCTCCCGTCGGTAGCGCAACGCCGCCTTGGGCGCTGCCACGAGGGCTTGGCAATAAAACGTCGCATGGTCACCGAGGCGGCCGAAACCTTCGACGGGACGCATGAATTCGCGATAGAACCGCGGATACGTGGATCGCACGATCATTGGGTGCCCATCATCCGACAGTCATCCGGATGCCGATTGCGGTTACCAGGACATTGACGACGAACATACACATGAACGCGAATACCACGGTTTCGTTGACCGCATTGCCCACCGCCTTGGCCCCGCCGCCGCTGATGATCAGACCCCGATAACAGGCGATCAACCCGGCGATCATCCCGAACAATGTCGCCTTCACACACGAGATCACCAGTTCGGGGACACCGGTCAGCAGCGTGATCCCAGCAGCGAACGAGCCGGGATTCACAGCCTGCACGAATACGGCGAAGAAGTAGCCGCCGAGAATGCCGATGATGCAAATCAAGTTGTTCAACAGCAACGCCACCAAAGCAGACGCCAGGATCCGCGGAGTGACCAGCCGATGTACCGGATTGATCCCCAGCACCTCCATGGCATCTATTTCCTCGCGGATACTGCGTGCGCCGAGGTCGGCACACATCGCGGTCGCGCCCGCGCCCGCCACAATCAACACTGTGACGATTGGCCCGATCTGAGTGACAGCCCCGAACGCCGCGCCGGCACCGCTGAGGTCGGCGGCCCCCAACTCACGCAGCAAGACATTGAGGGTGAAGCTGACAAGCACCGTGAACGGGATGGCCACCAAAAAAGCCGGCATCAACGACACCCGCGCCACGAACCACGCCTGCTCCCAGAACTCGCGAGCGTAGAACGGTCGGCGGAAGATGTAGCGCACGGCGTCGAAGGACATCGAGAAGAAGCCACCGACGACTCTCATCGGCGTACGCAAGTTCTTCTGCAGCAACGGCAATCCCGAACTCCACCGATCGGCACCGCTAGCCCAAGCCATCAACGTCCTGACCTCCCGGACAACCGCTGGTGTGCCAGTGACTACTTGTCACAAATTGTTGTCGGTTGGTCACGTTTGCTACGGTAACGCACTGGCGAAGTGACCGTCAATACCTTGTCGAGTAACAACGTCTTGTATCTGATAGGTCTGCCGGGTCCGTAGTCGATCGTCGCCTTGTGTCGGCGAGAGACTCAGCGATCCGGCCCAAGGCGGCACAAGATGAGGTTTCCGTGCTGCGGTCGACTGCCGGCGTCGTCCCAGCGCAAAGAGTGTGGCGGCGTTGGCGGCCGCGGAGGTGCGCGGGTGGCGGTGACCATGCTTTTGGGACGGCTGCGGACTCGATGCCCTGCACTCCGCTGGAAGCGCCTTCGATGAGAACGGGTTCGGTCAGCGACAATGGCTAATGGGCCAAGTCGATGGACCCATGCCGGGACGGCTAATCAACCATGCTGCCTCGACGTCGTAGTTCGAGTTTCGCGGCTGTGGCGCAACACTTTCGAGGGTGAACAATTGTCAGGACAGTCGTCGCGTGGCGGCGAATGCGTGCTCCGCCGCTGACGGCCATCCCTATCATGGTGAAGGCGAATACCTCAATGACGGTGGCTGGCGACCCACGCCGTGATTAGCAGTCGAGATAGCCACAGCGGCTGCGCAACCCAAATCAAAGCCCGAACCGGATCCCAGTGAGTTCTTCGGACAGCTCCCACAAGCTCGCAGCCTTCGCGTCGTCACGCGACGCCGGGGTCCGTAACGAAGTGGCGCCGGTCGGACCCCACGCCGCGAACCGCGGGCCAATGAATGAATCGCCGGGCAGGTCTTGTGACACCGCGTACAGCGTCTGACGGGCGCCGAAATCTGCGTCAGTATTTATCTTGTTGCCGAGCACCATGAAAGCGTTCGCCAATCTGCGGCCGGTGTGGCTTTGCAGATTGGTCGACGAATAGCCGGGGTGGGCGGCATGCGCCCTCAGCGCTGACCCCGCCGCATCCAGACGTTTTTGCAGCTCGCGAGTGAACAGCAAATTGGCCAGCTTGGACTGCCCGTAGGCCTGCCATGGCCGATAGGGCCGTGCCTTCCAGTTCAGATCCTCGAGGTTGATTCTGCCGAACATGTGCATTCCAGAGGAGACGGTAACGACGCGGTCGGCGAGCTTCGGAAGCAGCAAGTTCGTCAGGGCGAAGTGGCCGAAATGATTGGTGCCGATCTGGCTTTCGAACCCGTCGACCGTCAGGGCGTACGGGCCCCCCATGATGCCTGCGTTGTTCACGAGCACATCGGCGCTGTCCACCCCGTCAGCAAAGGTGCGCACCGATGCCAGGTCCTGCAAATCGAGCCTGCGTACCTCGACATCACCGCTCATGGACTCGGCGGCCTCGTCGCCCTTGGTCGTATTGCGCACGGCGAGAATCGTCTTCGCCCCGACACGGGCGAGCTCACGCGCGGTGACCAGGCCCAGCCCACTGTTGGCCCCGGTCACGATGACCGTCCGTCCGGCGAAACTCGGGAGGTCGGCAGCGGTCCATTGACTCATGGCGCCCAGCGTATCGGAAATCAGTCGTCACGTTGAACCGCCCTTACAGACGAACGCGGACAATGCCAGGCTTCGCATCGGGCTTGCACCGCCGCGTGCGCACGCTTTCCGACGAGATTGTACTCGATTTGGAATCCCCAGCGTGCAAAACCTCACCGTCGCAAGTGGTTTAGTGGAGACTCCGCCCCACATGAGCCTGAGTTGTGCCCGACCCGCCCGATAAGGGGTCTTTTCCGGCAGGAACCCAGAAGTGCGTTCAACGGCGGGCGCCAGCACTGCAGTGCGCGTCGATGTCCCGCCCTCTTACTACAAAGGCTTGCGCGCTCGAGATTGCCCGACTTGGTTGACGATGCGTCAGTCGTCGACGCCGCGTCAGCTCGCTTGATCGACTCCCCGTCCGCAGAAGATCGTGTGATCAACCATCATTCGCACGCCATTCGGTGTGCGAATGATGGTCTTGTGAATGTTGCAGCGGACAAAACAGCCGTCACGGAAGCCGTCCTCGCCGTCTCGACTTACGAAAATGCTTACCAAGCAGTTGGTTTTGCCGAAGAGGCCTTGGCATGAGAACCCCGACCGCCATCGCCTACGCGGATCTGGCCACCGCCTCAGATGTCACGCTTCGTGCGACGGATTGGTTTGGCTTCGAACAGGATTCGGTGTCGGACTTCGCCCGGGTCACCCACGACACACAGTGGATTCACGTCGATCCGGACCGCGCCAAGACCGGTCCGTTCGGCGCGGCGGTGGTGCACGGATTCTTTACGTTGTCGCTGTGCTCGCAGTTCTTCTACCAACTACTCTCGGTACCCGGCAGCGGCATGGTCGTCAACTACGGTCTCGACGGAGTGCGCTTTCCGCGACCAGTGCTCGTCGGACAACGAGTCCGCGCCCATGGGCTACTGGTTGACGCGACCGCTCGGGGCGGCGGCATTCGCACCACAACGCGGCTCACCATCGAGGTCGACGACGGAGACAAGCCGGCATGCGTCGCCGATCAGATCAGCCTGTTCTACCCGGCCGACGAGGCTTGACACCGAGACGAAGACCGCCCGTCGGCGCCGTTACTGCCTGCGAACAGACGACGGGCGGTCTTTGTCGGCTTTCAGCCCCGATCGAACACCGGTGTGCGCTTCTCCAAGAACGCCTGAGTGGCCTCGCTTGCCTGCGGATCACGGCTTGCGGTGATGTGGCGCTGCGCTTCTCGTTCCAGTGCCTCGCTGAATCCGACGTGCTCGGCGTCGTTGAGGTTTGCCTTGATCAACCGCGTTGCGACGTCGGGGCCGGCGGCCAATCGCGCCGCCACATCGTGTGCACGTCCTGCTACCTCGTCGTCGGCGACGATCTCGGTTGCCAAACCCATCGCCAGGGCCTGCGCGGCGTTGATGCGGCCACCCAGCAGATAGGCTTCGCGCGCCTTGGCTGACCCAAGCAGCTTGGTCAGCAACCAAGTGCCGCCGAAGTCGCCCGACAAACCCACACCCACGAAAGCGGTGGCGAAGACTGCCGATTCGCCCACGATGCGTAGATCGGCGGCGCACGCCAACGAGAATCCGGCTCCCGCACATGCGCCACGCACCGCCGCCAGCGTCGGCTTCGGCATGTCGTGTAGCAGTTGGGAAATCCGCATATAGCGCCGTAGTCTGCCGCTAGCCTCGATCAGCGATCCGTCCCCGCCGACTCCGCCACCGATGCCTTCGCGCAAGTCGCCGCCGGCGCAGAAAGCTCGCCCCTCGCCGGTGAATACCACCGCGCGGGCCGTGTCGTCGGCGGCAGCCCGCTCCACCGCCCACAGGACGTCATCGAGGAACGCATCGGTCATCGTGTTCAGTCGGTCAGGACGGTTCATCGTCACTGTCGCGACGCCGTCCCTCACGTCGTACTTCGCCATGTCGTGCGTCATTAGATTGCCAACCCTCCGTCGATGGGGAGAACCACTCCAGTGATGTAGTTCGCTTGCTCTGAGGCCAGAAACGCCACTGCCTCGCTCATCTCCTCCGGCGTGCCATATCGCCCGATCGGCGTCATCGCCTCGAATTCGGCCCGCTTCTCGTCGGGAATACCGGCGATCATTCGAGTCTCGGCGTTGGGTGAGATCGCGTTGACGGTGACACCGAACCGCGCCAATTCCTTGGCCGCCGTCTTGGTGAAGCCGATGATGCCCGCCTTGGCGGCAGCGTAGGCGGACTGACCGAGGTTGCCGTGTAACCCCGTATAGGACGTGACATTGATGACACGCCCGTACTGTTGAGCGCGGAAGTGCGGCACGCAAGCCCGCGTCAAGCGGAAGGTGCCACCCAAGTGCACGGCCAATACCGCATCCCAGTCGTGATCCGAAAGCTTCCACAGCACTCCGTCTCGCAAAATACCGGCGTTGTTCACGACGACGTCCACCCGGCCGTGATCCGCCACGGTCCGCTCGACCAGAGCCTGCACAGATTCGCTGTCGGCGACGTTGGTGCGTATGTAGGAGGCTCCGACGGCGGCGGCCGTTTCCGGACCGACGACGTCGTCGACGTCGGCGATCACCACGGTGGCGCCGGCGCGCGCGAACCGGTCCGCGATCGCGCAACCGATCCCTTGCGCCGCACCGGTCGTGATTACGACTCGCTTGGAGAAGTCGAATTCGACTTCGCTCACCACGTCCTCCTATTCGGCTGGCGCGCCGTGGCGTGGCACGCCGCAATTTCGTCGGTCAACGTTGGATCGCTTTGGTTTCCAGGAACTCCCACAATCCGTGCTTGCCGAGTTCGCGGCCGTTGCCCGACTGCCGGTAGCCCCCGAACGGCGCTTCGGGATTGAATCGTCCACCGTTGATGTCGACTTGTCCGGTACGCATCCGCTTCGCGACCGACATTGCTCGGTCCGGGTCGGCCGAGAAGACGCCACCGGCCAGCCCATAGATGGAATCGTTGGCGATCCGCACGGCGTCGTCGTCACCATCGGCCGGCAGGATGGCCAAGACCGGGCCGAACACTTCTTCCTGAGCCAGGCCATGCTGGCTGCTGACGTTCGTGAAAATGTGGGGTGCCACGAAGTTGGTGCCCTCGAAAGCCGAGGCATCGAACGGTATCTCGAGTTCGGTCAAGCCGTCCTGCCGAGCGCGCTCGATGTGGGCGACCACTGTCGCCTTGTGGGCCGCCGAGATCAGGGGTCCAAGATGGGTGCCCTCGTCAAGCGGGTCCCCGATGACCATCTTGGCCGCGGTGGCGCGTGCGATCTCCTCGGCATCGCGCAGCTGGTCACGCGCGACGATGATCCGGGTCCACGCACTGCACGTCTGGCCGGAGTTCAGCAGTCCGTTACGGACCGCGGACTTGACGGCGACTTCGAGGTCAGCATCGTCGAGGATGACGCACGCCGACTTCCCACCAAGCTCCAATCCAACGCGTTTGACGGTTTCGGCGGCCAGCGCCCCGATCCGACGGCCCACCTCTGTTGAGCCCGTGAAGGTCACCATGTCGACGCCCGGGTGAGTGGCCAACCGCTCCCCGAGCGTGCCCCCGCCACCGGGCAGCACGTTGAATACGCCCGAGGGCAGTCCGGCCGCGTCGGCGGCCTCGGCAAGTAGCAGGGCATGGATGGGAGTGAGGCTGGCGGGCTTGAGTACCACCGTGCAGCCCACCGCCAACGCTGGCGCGACCTTGCACATGGCCTGGTGCAGCGGGTAATTCCATGGAGTGATCGCTGCGACTACACCGATCGGCTCGGAGACCACCAGCGAGTTGCCTACAGTCTCTTGCCAGTCGAACTCGGCGGCCAGACGCAGGGTGGTCCTCAGCGTCGTCTGTGGCAGACCCACTTGCACGCGACGCGACAGCTTGATCGGCGTGCCGACCTCGGCCGTGATCACCTGTGCGAACTGCTCTGCACGAGCGTCGATTTCGTCGGCATACCGTTCCAGTATCGCCGTCCGCTCATCGAGTGCGAGGCCACTCCAGTCGTCGAACGCCGCCGACGCCGCGGTAACCGCCGCGTCAGTTTCCTCGCCGGTAGCCACCCGGACTCGTGCCATCTCCGCACCCCCAAAGGGGTGCACCAACCGGATCACGTCAGCGTCATCAGACAACCACTTCCCGTTGACGTAGGGAGCCCAGACCTTGCCCTGCTCATTCGACATGCGATTCAGCATACATATTTGTGCGGCGTGAGATCAATTGCTGCTCAACATAATACGCGCGTTTTCGAAGGCGTAGTCGGCGACCAGTGGACACCAACAGACCCGCGGGTGGATCGTTGACCACCACCGGCGTTGGAATCGCGTTCCCGAGTCGAATCAGAGGCACTCCGGTGTGGTGTCGAGTAGGAGTTGACCACCAGCGCGCAGAACGCCGATGTGCGAGTTGATCTGCGGTAGCTCGTAAGTGAAGAAGTACTCCGCCGCTCGGCGCTTTCCTTCGTAGAAGTCATCCGTCCCGCCCTCCGCGGCGAGCAGCTGCTCGAGCCACATCCAGGCGGTCACCGCCATTCCCACCGCGTCCAGGTAGATGGAAGCGTTCGCCAAGCGCAGACGCGCATCGGGTTCCGCGAGCAGTTCGGTTGTCACCTCGGCTAACGTCGACCAAGCGGTACGCAGCGTCGCAGCGTGAAGTGCGGCATCACCTCCGGCCGATTGGCCGCGATCGACGGTGTTCTCGACACGAGCCAGCAGCGTCGTCCACCCGTACCCGCTGTCCAGCGTCACCTTCCGCCCCAGCAGGTCGATTGCCTGAATGCCGTTCGTACCCTCGTGGATTCGGTTCAGTCGATTGTCGCGGTAGTGCTGCTCGACGTCGTAGTCTCGGGTGTAGCCGTAACCTCCGTATATCTGGATGGCCAGATCGTTGGCCTTCAAGCACCACTCGGAGGGCCAACTCTTGACCACGGGCGTCAGGACGTCGAGCAATGCCGACGCTTCGCGAATCGACTCGGGATTGCCGGTGACTTGTTCGTCGACGAGCCGGGCGCAGTAGAGCGCGAGTGCGAGCGAGCCCTCGACATAGGACTTCTGCGCCAGCAGCATGCGGCGGACGTCGGCGTGTTCGGTCAGCGGCAATGCAGACGCGGACGGATCCTTGGCACCGGGCGGCCGGCCCTGGGTACGCACTTTCGCGTAGTCCAACGACTTCAGGTAACTGACGTAGCCCAATGCGGTTGCTATGAAGCCGATTCCGATCCGGGCGTCATTCATCATGTGAAACATGCACGACAGGCCAGCATGCTCTTGCCCGACCAGATAGCCGACTGCGCCCCCGCGGCCACCCGGTTGGTGAGTACCATCGCCGAACGCCAGCAAGGTGTTGGTTGTACCGCGTACGCCCATCTTGTGGTTCAGGCCCATCAAGGTGACGTCGTTGCGCTCGCCGAGGCCTATGCCGTCCTCGCCGGGAAGGAACTTCGGGACGACGAACAGCGAAATGCCCTTGACGCCCGGGCCGCCGCCCGGCGACTTGGCCAACACCAGATGGACGATGTTCTCGCCGAGGTCGTGTTCACCGCACGAAATCCACATCTTGGTTCCGGTGATCCGGTAGGAACCATCGCCTTGCGGCACCGCCTTGGTGGTGATATCGGCCAACGACGAGCCAGCCTGTGGCTCGGACAGGCACATCGTGCCGTAGTAACGACCCTCCACCATCGGTACGACGTAGTGGCGGACCTGGTCGGCCGTTCCGTACTTGGCAAGCAGTTGCGCATTGGCGATAGTCAAGAAGGGGTAGTTCGCGGTGCCGACGTTTGCGGCTTGCAGCCACATCATCGATGCGCGCCCAATGGTGACGGGTAGCTGCATGCCACCGAGGTCGTCGTCGAACGTCCCCGCGGTGAGGCCTGCAGACTGATATACCCGCAGCGCTTCAGCGATCTCGTCGATCAGTTCTACCGAGCCGTCCGGGCGCATGATCGGCTCGTTGGCATCCGCCTTCTTGTTGTGTGGCGCGAAGCACTGCTCGGCAATGTCGGTGCTCAGGTCGAGCACCGCGTCAAACGTCTCGCGTGAGTGCGCGGCAAAGCGTTGCCGCTCGGTCAACGATTCGACATCGAGCCACTCGTAGAGCAGGAAATCGAGGTCACGGCGAGAGATCAACTCGGGCAAGAGAATTCTTTCGAGTCCTATGGGAAGCCAGGGCGAATGGGGGGGAGGCGCGTCAAGACAGTCGCTCGACGGGGCGAGGGCAGGTGCACCACCGCAGACGTTGAGCCGACCTTGCCGAATGTCTAGTTCTCGGGCGCTGCCGAGGACTTGCACTGCTCACTGCGACCAACGTCGTCCCGAACCGCGGTCCGCCGCCGGTGGCGACGACGACCGTGCCATCGGCAAGCACGACAGGAGTGATCTCCTTGCGAACAAGCAAGCATCACGGCTTGGGCCACGTCCTGATCTCCTGTTTCGACGGCGGCCGCGCAGTTTGCCCGCGGCCACAGAACTATGCGTACGCATATTTTCTATGCAGTTGCATATCTTCGACGCTCGAGGGCAGCCTGTCAACCAGGCGGCCCAAGCAGTAATGATTGAGTCATGACGAGGCAGCCGGCGACACCTGTCGCACCATCGAAGGCCGCGGCTCGTATCGTGGCTGCGGCAGTGGTGCTATTCGCCGAGCAGGGATACGGTGCAACGTCTCTGCGAGACATCGCGGCCAGTCTCGACCTCAGTCCCGGGGCCGTCTACCCCCATTACAAGACCAAAGAATCTCTGCTGTTCGCGATCAGCCTGCGGGGTCACACACAGTCCCTACGAGCGGTCACCGATGCAATCGCACCGTTCGAAAATCCCGTCGACAGGCTGCGGCACGCGGTGACCGCCTACGTCGCCTGGCATGCGCGCAACAACGCCCTGGCACGAGTCGTACAGTACGAACTTCGCTCACTGTCAGACGAGCACTATCGCGAAATAGTGAAACTGCGCCGCCAGACGACCGAGACCTTCCGCGAAATCCTGCTCGCCGGCCGCGAAAGCGGCTCGTTCTCCTGCCAAGATCCCGAGGCCACCGTTCTCGCGATCACCTCCGTGGGCCTCGACGTCAGTCGCTGGTTTCCCACCCACGCCTTTGCAGACCCCGACGATCTGGCTCGTAGATACGCAGACTTGGCTCTGCTCATGGCGGGAACACGTGAGTGAGCTGACCGTCGATCCAACCCGAAGCCGTCGGTTGTCCAATTCGGCGCTTTCAGGTGCGAATCTCACCCTGCTGCACAGTCGATTACGCGTGCTCAGCATGAGTTCGACGCAGGTGTTCCCTGACATGGTGAAGCCAGTCGTCGAGCCGCTCGTAGATCATTCCGTGGCTCGAGCCGACACCCTCGATGAGCACGAGCCGGGCTCCGGGAATACGTTCAGCCACGGCGCGGCCGTGTCTGGGTGGGGTGAGGAGATCCTGCTCGCCGGCGATCACCGTCGTCGGCGCGGAGATGTCTGCAAGCCGATCAAGGGAGTCGTGCGCGAGGTTCGCGGCCCACTGCCGCACAGTCATTGCGATCTGTTCGGGAGTATGGGGCATGAAGGGGCGCGCCTCAGCCAAAGCGGCGATCAGTTCCGGTTTCTCCAGCCCTTCGGGCGATTGCGATAAACCGAGCGCTGCGAGCGCATTTGCCGTGTCGCCATAGATCCACGGCGTGCGCATCGCGGCCAACATACTGCGAAGAAACCTGTCGGACCGACCCCACGTCGCGTACAGAACAAGCGATGCAACCAAATCGGGACGGGCCAGGGCCAGTTCCTGAGTCACGGCGCTACCCAACGACCAGCCGATGATGTGCGACGCGCCGACTTCAAGATGGTCCAAGAGGGCGGCCGCGTCTTCGGCCAGAGAACGCATGGACACGTCCCCGTCAGATGGTGAGGAGGCGCCCATACCGCGGTGGTCGTAAACAATGACCCGGTAATCAACTGCCAGATCATCGATTAGCGGCTGCGGCCAGTGCTGTATTGCCAGGGTCGTTCCGGTCACCAGCAGTAACGGTTCCCCGTCGCCGTACGCTTCATAGGCCAGTGTGTCGCCGTCAGGCAACATGAACTTGAGCATTGAATTATTCTATGGCACAACGTCATCGGTGCGTGCCGCATTCGCACCACCTTGCGATCCCACGGCCTTGCCGAGCTCACCACCTGGCTGCGTGCGCCTGGCGCGGACATCAGTTCTTCAGACGGTCGCGCAGGATGTGCTTCTGTATTTTCCCGGTGGACGTCTTGGGTAGCACGCCGAAGACAATTTGCTTGGGAATCTTGAACCGTGCCAGATGACCTCTGGCGAATTCAATGAGGTCTGCGTCGGTGACTTGGGGATCGCCGCGAAGGGTCACGAAGGCGACCGGTACCTCACCCCATCGATCGTCGTGACGTCCGACGACGGCAGACTCGAGTACGGCCGGATGTGCGTCGAGCACTCGCTCGACCTCGACAGAGGCGACATTCTCACCACCGGTGATGATGACGTCCTTGATGCGGTCTTTGAGTTCGACGTAACCGTCGGCATGTTTGACGGCAAGATCGCCCGAGGACAGCCAGCCATCAACCATCGCGGCGCGAGTCGCGTCGGGATCTCGGTAGTAGCCCAACATGACATCGTTGCCGCTAACCAGGAGCTCGCCAGGCGTAATGCCGTCGTCGGGTACGTCCGTGCCGTCCGACGCGACGACTCGCGGTTGTCGCGCAATGATGTTGCCTATGCCCTGACGGGCCTGTTTCGAGGCGATCTCGTCCTGCGTCAGTTCGTCCCACTCAGGCTGCCATTGGTTCACCATGATGGGTCCGAAGGTCTCGGTCATACCGTAAAGGTGCGTGACGCTCATTCCCAATTCAGCCATCCGCCGGAGCTGGGTAGGCGACGGCGGTGCTCCTCCGGTGGTGACGTTCACACCATCCGGTAGGTGCGCAGCGGAAGGATCCGCTGAGATCATGTTTAGCACTGTGGGTGCTGCACTGAAATGAGTTATGCCGGCTTCCTTGAGCAGATGCCAGATTCGCGCGGTATCGACCGACCGCAGACACACGTGGGTCGCGCCGGCGGCGGTCACCGCCCAGGTGAAGCACCAGCCGTCGCAGTGGAACATCGGCAGAGTCCATAAGTAATTCGATGCCGGCACCAGCTGTGTGTGATAGGCCATCGCGATCGACTGGAGGTATGCTCCGCGGTGGTGGTACATCACGCCTTTGGGCCGGCCCGTAGTGCCGGACGTGTAGTTGATGGCCAGCAAGCTTCGTTCGTCTATTTCACGCACCACAGGCGCGGCGCTGGCTTGGAGGAGTCGTTCGTACTCATCGTCGCCGCCCCCTGCGATCACCACACGTATTCCGCATGCCGTCGCGACTTGAGCCGCTGCTTGGGCGAATTCGGCAGTTGCGATCAGTACCTTGGCGCCACTGTGGCCAACAATGTATTCCAATTCGGGCACTGACAGGCGGACGTTCAGTGGGACCAACACCGAACCATGAATAGGCGTGGCGGCGTGTATCTCGAGCATGACATGGCTGTTGGCGCACATCGCTGCCACGCGATCCCCTACGCTCACCGAGAGCGACTCGAGCACCGCCGTCAATTGCAAGACTCGCGCATGAAATTCACCGTAGGTAAACGATCGCGCTTCGTCGACAATGGCGGTCCGGCCGGCGAAGACCTGCGCCGCCCGCGTTAAAAAGGCTCCCGGCGATAGCGGGGTGAAATCAAAAAATTCTGCGTCTTGATCCACTTCGGCAGACAGCGTCATCAACCCCAACCTGACATTCGACATATGGATAGAGCAGCAGCCGATCTGGCCACGCTTCGCCCCAGATATGTTGACGGGCCACGCTTCGGTGCCGATGGCCATGGCGCTCCGACAATCCACCGGCACGCGGAGACATCATGCAAACGGACCATGTCGTGGGCTGGTTCCTCGGTCGCATCACGGGCGAGGCGAGTATCGAAAAGCCTTGCCGCCTCGGCAAGCTCACCAAGAACTTGCTTGAACAACCCATCTTTGGAGCCGAAGTATGCACAGAGCTGAGCTTTGTCCGCTTGTGCGTTAGCAGAGACGCGGTCGACGCGAGCACCGGTCATTTTGTAAGCAGCGAACTCAGCGGTCCCCGCATCGAGAATACGGCGGCTGGTGGCTGGACCGTCGTTCACAACGTGAGTGTAAACCAACTGGTTTGTTTGACAAGGCGCTCGGGCAACGCTACTTTGCCAGTAACGAACTAGTTAGTTTGGAGCACGAGATTCGAGCCTGCACGTTTGAGCGCCCTACGCAACCACCTCGCCGCCCCAAGCTCGTGCAGCCAGGTAGCGGTCATTCGGTCTTCATCGCAGGTTCACTTCACCTCGACTGCAGTGGGCCTTGACCGCCGTCGTCGGACTGCTCGAGCCGCTGATCACGTGGCTCGGTCCACCTAGCACAACTAAATAACCGCAGCTAGCCGATCTCTGCCAAGCGACCTCGAAAGGAAGATACATGCGCGTCAACGCTTTCGCTGCGCCCGCCGCAGGGGCCGAACTCACCCCGTATGAGTACGAGGCCGGCGAGCTCGGACCGCTCGAAGTAGATGTCGACGTCACTCACTGCGGGGTTTGCCACACCGATGTCGTGATGATCGACAACGACTGGGGCTACGGGAACTTTCCCTTGGTTGCCGGACACGAAGCCGCTGGCATCGTGTCCGCCGTGGGGTCACTGGTCGACACCGAGCGGCTTGCAGTCGGGCAACGCGTGGTGGTGGGCGCCATCGCCGGGTCCTGCATGAGCTGTGAGTTCTGCTTGACGGGCCGCCACCACCTCTGCGCGCGCAGGGACGACACCGTGATGCGCGGTGACCGCGGTGGCTTCGCCTCCTCCGTGCGAGCCAGCGACTGGCGCTTCGCCTACCCGCTGCCCGACGCCATCGAACTACAGGACGCCGGCCCCTTGCTATGCGCAGGCGTCACCGTCTTTGCGCCGTTCATCCGGTACGACATCAAACCCACCGACCACGTCGCGATCGTCGGGATCGGCGGACTCGGGCATCTGGCGATCCAGTTCGCCCGCGCCTGGGGCTGCGAGGTCACCGCCATCTCCACGTCGCCTGGCAAACGCGACCAGGCGCGCAAGCTGGGCGCCGACCACTTCATCGTGAGCCGTGACGCCAACGAATTGGCCCAGGCCGCAGGAAGATTCGATTTCATCCTCAACACCGTTACCGGCGACCTCCCGTGGGACGAGTACCTCGCCGCATTGAAGCCTCAGGGCACCTTGTGGATGGTCGGGATGCCCGACAGCGCGATACAGGTCAACCCGATTTCCCTGTTGATGGCGGAGAAAAAGATCTCCGGAGGCTTACCGGCGTCAAACCAGGAAACCAGGCAGATGCTCGAATTCGCGGCCCGCACCGGAGTGCGACCGCTGATCGAAACGTTCCCGATCTCCGACATCAACCGGGCAATGGCCCGAGTGCGATCGGGTGACGTGCGCTTCCGAGCCGTAGTAACCGCGCGGTAAAGCCAACGTGACGCCGGCGCAGTTCTCAGCTCGGGTGCAGCGCCTCGAGGAAGAAGTGTTTGAACGCCTTCATGGCGGCGACCATGTCAAAGTTCTCGGGATCCAGCAGCCACTGATAGGCCGCACCCCGGATCACAGAGACCAACAGCGCCGCGATCACCGACTCCTCGACAGAAATCTCGATCGAGCCCGACTCCACGCTGCGCCGCACAAGGTCGGTGGCATCAGCGCGCAGCTTCGAATGAATGTCGACCATCCGGTCATGCAACGCCGGAATCTGCTTCAGACCCTCGAACTCCAAGGCATACAACGCCCACATCGCTTCGGGCGAACGCTCCAATGCCTCGATCGTCGTGTCGAACATCTGCGCAATCCCGTCACCGCCATCAGAGCCATCCGGATACAACGCGATCGCTTCCACATGAGAACTGGTCATCGACTGGACCAGCCAATCGAGCATGTTCTCCTTGTTCCCGAAGCGGCGAGTCACCAGGCCCCGGCTATAACCAGCCCGAGCACCGATCGCCGCCAGACTCGCACGGTCATACCCGACCTCGCTGATCAAATGCGCCGCAGCATCCAAAAGACGACGCGTCGACAGCTGCGAACGCTCCTGCTTGGGAGGCGAATGCACCCGAGGTCTTCCGGCCCCTGACACCATCGGGACATCTTAACCAAGCACAGCCCAGTGCCTCACGCCGGTTGCGGATCAGGGCTCTGCCCTCTACCAGGGCTCCGATCGGTGAGTGTCATTCAGCTGTTGAGCGGTCCGCCACTGCGGTTCGGTACACAGCCTGGGGCGTGTTGCCCCTGGGGGCTGGTCGCGTAAGCCACGCTTTGGGCGAAGCTACTGTGCGGCTCTCGGTTTCGCAGCCAACCGCACCGCTATCCGACGTGCTCGTGGGCTCGGAATTCAAGCCGATGGCACCGGATCGCGAGGTGGATCGGCTCGCAAGTAGAGCTTCTTCTTACAGCTCGCCGCGAGACATACCCAGATCGTTCATCGGCCAGACCGTGCTCAGCGCGCGGTCGCACAGCGAAGCCGCGACGAATCCGATGCCGGTCAAGAGTCGGACCACCGTAGCCGTGCACAAATCCTTCACCCACGCGTGCTGGTCGAGACCAGAATTGCTCACAACCACGGCAGCCCCGACATCTTGGCCATATTGCCCTGCACCTTGTCGCTGCCAGTCATCAAATGCGATGGGTACGCTCGAGTTTCGCTTCAGAATCTGTGCACGCCTGTCGCCCTGGGACCCGGTTTTCTCACGGGGCAGTGGGTACTTCGAAGAAGAAGGGCCAGACCTCGGCGATCTTGTCATCGCTGTTGAAGCGGAACCATTCGCTGACGCGAATCCTGACCGGTTCCGACTCGAGGGTCGCCCGCCACGGAATGGTGTACATGGCGCATACGTATTCGTCGTCGCCGAGCACTCGGATCAATTTCAGCTCGGTGGGAATCGTGTGCCGCAGAATGTTCTCGTAGTTGGGCAGGTACTCTTCCATCCCCTGATAATCCCCAGCGAACGGGGTCATCGGCGATTCGTGGACGATGAAGTCGGGAGCGAACATGTCCATGAGAGCCTGCATGCCAGCTTCGAGATCACCGTCAGAGGCGAGCGTCATGCTGCGATTTATCTTCTCGCGGTTGCTCATCAGAACCCCCGGACGGTGGCAGGTCGACAGACCGCGAGGGTCGAAGTCGAGATCATAGATGTCCTCCGCTGTTGGTCGTTGTCACTGTCCCGGCGGGTTGGCTAGAGAGCGCCCATTCCGATCGGACTAGCGTTCGAGGTCCGCCGATACACAGTGAGCGATTACTAACTTGGCAAAGTTGAACTTACTTTTCCGTTTGGGTGTTGTCAACGAATCACGAAAAGTGTCCCGGAGCGACGGCAGCCTTCGCTAAGCACGGGAAGTGGGCTGTCGACGTCCCCTGAATCAAATGCGAAATCTCATGGAGCTGAACGAGATCCCGAAGGTTCTTCTCGCCAACACGGCTATGGACCATGGTTCGTGCACGAGGATGAAATGAGTCGACCGCTACGCCCGCTCTCGACGCGCGCGAATCCGCCGACGGGGTCAGATCAACGCGGGCGGGTAGGAGGCGACCTCGACCACTCCGCGGTCGATGAGGTCGGCAACCTGTGCGGGGGCTTTGCCTAGAAGTTCGGTGCAGACCCACGAGCTGTGTTCGCCGAGTTCTGGGGCTGGGCGAACGTCAGGATCGATGATCCCATCGGAATGGAATGGCCGGCCGGCACTCAGCAGCGGCTGCGGGATGCTCGGCTGGACCAGGTGTACGAAGAAACCGGCCGACGTCAGTTGCGGATCCTTCGCGACCTCATCTTTTCGCCGCACTACTCCAGAAGGCACGGATACCGCCTGCAGGATGTCTACGACGTCCTCGGGAACGTGCTGTCGCGTCCAGGAGCCGATGAGGGCACGGAGTTCGTCAGCGTGTTCGGCGCGCGCCGGCTGCGATTGGTAGCGCGGCTCCCCGGCAAGTTGGGGCTGGCCGATGGCATCGCAGAACGCCGTCCATTGCTCGTCGTCGGTTGCCTCGATAACACACCAGGCATCGTCTCCGTCGCACTCGAAGACTCCCCACGGTGGTTGCACCAGGGAGGATTTCGGCGGCCTACCCGAGAGCGCGGCCTCCACATAGGCGTCGGTGAGCTGATTGATGACCAGTTCGCACTGCGCCAGCCGCAGTTCGGCGCCGACGTTCGTCCGGTCGCGTCGGAGCAGCCCGGCAAGGGCCGCGACCGCACCGAAGCACCCTGCCAGATGGTCCGGGTAAACGGTGACGCAGTCGCCGAACGCGCCCGGCTCATCCTCATAGGACCACAAGCTCGTCAGCCCAGATGCGCTGCGGACGAGCGGACCGTACCCGAGCCATTTGCTCCACGGGCCGGTGTGCCCGAACCCGCTGCTGGATACCCAAACCAAGTCAGGCTTCACAGCGCGCAGATCGTCGTAACCCAAGCCGAGCTTTTCGAGGGTTCCCGGCTTGTAATTCGAGGCAACGATATCGGCGGTGGCCACCAGCTCCTTCACCAGAGCAACGCCCTCGGCGGTGCGTAGGTTCACACCGAAGCTCTTCATGTTGCGGTGTCCGATTGCGAAGCCTGGACCAACACCGGTCTCCCAATGATCCGCGACCCGCACATTGTCGGGGAATTGCGCGCTCTCGATTCGGATGACCTCCGCTCCGAGGTCGGCGAACATTCGTCCGAGTTCGGCGCCAACGACCACGATCCCGAAGTCCACGATGCGAATGCCCTCCAGTGGGCGTCGGGGCACGGTGGCGCGACCATCGGCGACCACGGGCGGGTTGGCAGCCCATTCCGAGAGAACACTCTTGGTGTGCTCCCCCGGGTTCGGAGCGCGATGGCGGTATCCGATTCGCGTTCCGTCGAGTTCGAAGTATCCAGCGGGGAGGCGACAGGGAAGATTCTCGGCAAGGATGGCGTCGGTGAACACGCCACGCTGAGCGAAGTGTTCCTCGGCCATCACATCGAGGACGGAAAGGACCGGGCTGACCGGAATCCCGCGGCGCTGTCCTTCCCGCGCGGCTTCATGCATGCTCATCGATTCGAAGTGCCGGGCGTATCGCGCATCGAGGAGCTCGCGAATGTCTTGGCGGCCGTGGATGGTGTCATAATGCGGATCTTGTAGGTCGTCGGGCTCTCCGAGCCACTGCCGCATGCTGTGCCACTGCCGTGCAGCGAGCACGGCGACACGCACGTACCCGTCCACACATTTGAAGATTGGATATATGGAGGTGGCGGGCCGGCCGCGCTCGAGCGCAGCACGCGAGTATTGCTGCCGCTTGGCGATGCCTTGCGTTGCGGTGCCGATCGTGCCAAAAGGTGGATCCATGACCTGCACCGTGGCCTCATGTGCGGAAAAGTCGACGGTGTCACCGCGTCCGGTGACTTTGCGATTGTGCAGCGACACCAACACCGCCCATACGGCCAGAACCGCGCTGGTGTCGTAAGCCATAGCGCCCGGTGGAATCAGCGGTGGATGGCCGGCAATTCCGGATTTGCTCAGTTGTGAGCCGATGGCCAACTGGACGGCGTCGGTAGCTGCCAGACCACTACTGGGTCCGGTCGATCCGAAGTCGGAGATCGACATCACTATCAAGCCGGGATTGCTGCGGCGGACGTCAGACGCTTGACCACGGGCATATCGGCCCGTCTCGCTGTCGTCGCACAGTAGAACGTCTGCACTCAAAAGCAGGGCGACAGAATCATTCTCGGCTTCCCCGGCCGGCAGGCTGACACTGCGTTTGTTCGCGTTTCTGATCTGGAACGCGATGCTCTGACCATCTGCGGCCAATGGCGGTTTCTTACGCGCACGTGTGTCGTCGACGGGCTCGAGCTTCACAACGTCGGCACCGAGGTCGGCGAGGATGCGCCCAACGAGGTCGAACTTGCCGACCGCTTCTAAGACACGCGTTCCGTGCAAGGGAAGGTCAGCCGGCGCTGGCGGCGTCATCGGTGCGCCGCGTTCGCGTTGGAGGGCAATGCCACCGTGACCGAACCGACAACTGTCTCACCGATGGAGTCCGTCGAGCGCATCGACAGTTCGAGGAGGTGTTCGGTGCCTTCGCGCCACTTCGCCGTGACGCTACCGGACACGATCGCGGTGTCGCCCGGGACCGCGAAACGCTTCATACGCATCGGTCCGATCTTCTTTATGACGCCGTCGAGACCGATGAACAAACGCACTACTCGTTCCCACATTCCTTGGTGGAACACATTGTTGGCGTACATATCAGGAGCGCCGCCTGCGCGAGCGAGCGCTTCGTTGTGGTGAACGGGGCCAAAATCTCTATTGGCCGCGACATGCACAATGAGCCGATGGACGGTCAGCGGGAACTCGATGGACCCGATCTCGTCGCCTTCGGCGACATCTTCCCAAGAGCGTTGCACAGACCAATCGGTCACCGAGCGATTCCTTCGATCATGGCCGGACAGTGCGGCGCGCGACATAGCGATAAAGAGTCCTACGCTGGGTGCAGACGAGTTCTCTCCGCTGGTTCAGCACCAGGAACTCCCACGTCGTGAAGGCCCCTCGGCCGACCTTGGTCTCCTTCGGGGTCACCGACAGCAGTCGGCAACCGCGGATCTCAAGGTGATCGCCGACGAGGACCGGGGCGGCGAACTCGTATTCGACATCGGTGGCGAACCCACCATTGGTGGCGGGTCCGACGTGGTGAAAGGGAACGCTGGTCTTTTGCGGCTGCGCATCACGCTCGGCCGACGTGTACACCGGAGCCTCCCCCGGAGACCACAGCGCAGCTGACGTCCACGTGGCCAACCCGCTGTAGGGGGCGACAATGCCTGCGTAGCCGTGGGCGCGCGCAACCTCGGCGTCGTGGTGAAGCGGGCAGTCGAACTCAAGTGGCTCCAGGTAGCGGCGCACGGCACCCGGCTCGACAGCGTCAGCGGCTTTGATGACGGCACCGTCGGCGAAGTCGGTGCCGATCTGGTCGGCGAGCGGCTGCCATGCCTCCTGCCAATCGTCTCGGTCGGCCCAACTGAGGTCCCCGGCCGGGGCAGTCACGGGGACACCCCGTCAGCCGCGAGTACCGCGAACGATCCGTGCAGGGTGGGCGTGCCGGCACACGACACCAGAGCGATCTGAGCGTCGCGCACTTTACGACAACGAGCAGGGTCGTAGGTGTGGTCACCCTGTTGCCATCCGGGGCAGTCGTCCTTCACCTCGTTGCGCAGCTGTCGAACCGCTTCGATGTAGCGAAGGAGGATGGGGTTTCCCGGGTGGCTGAAAGCCAGGTTGCCGCCGTCGGTACATGTCGGCCATCGCCCACCTAGCCGCATTTCCTTGGACAGCGCAAGATCCGCCGCTTCCCCTTTACCGCAGAAACCGAACATCTCGTACTGAAGCAGGTTGTGGCTGGCGAAGTGGTCGTAGAACTCGACGCAGTCGATATCGTCGACGCCTAGACCGGCTTCGGCGATCGTGTCGCGGTAACGCTGCGTCAACTCGTGGTAGCCCTCCAGCACCGGTGGACGATGGTATGGCAGGTAGTGCGCAATAGCGTTTCCGCACAAGACGGTCGCGTTCGTCTTTTCCGACCGGTCCGCAAGATCCTTGTGGGCCAGGATTATTGCGGCTCCGCCGTCGCTCACCAGGGAACACATCAGCAGTGTCAGCGGACCGGCCACTGGGCGAGACGCGAGCACCTCGGCGGCGGTGTATGGGCCCTTGCCGTACATCACGGCATCCGGATTCAGGCCGCCGAACGTGCGCGTTGACGCCGCCACCTCGGCCATGGCGTCGAGAGCTCGGGGACCGACCTCGTGGATATAGCGTTGGGCGACGAGGCCGAACTGGACCGGTTGCTCGGGCAGCGCGCCGGCCCACGCCGTGTACTGGCTGTCGCGAGTGAGCCAGGGCGCGACCGCTGTCCGGGTAGGGCGGACGCCCCCGGTGACGAGTGCAACGGCACGCAGCCGGCCGCTGCTGATCTGCAAGGCCGCGTCGGTGAGGGATAACAGACTGACGCTTCTGCCCCACCACTTGAACTGTCGGTTGAAAAGGGCGCCCCAGTCGCGGTCATCGGCGGGTCCATCCGGAACCTGCGCGGCGAAACCGTCGAGGTCGTCGAATGTCAGACCGGCATCAGCGAGCGCACCGTGCAGCGCTTCCAGGGCGACCGAGACCCCAGTCCGCCCCGGCAGCCGCTTGGCCTGCTCAGTCGTGTGTACGCCGACGATGCGGGCGTCCCGAAAGGGGTTGTGCGACACGGGTTTGCCTTTCGAGCTACTCAACGACTCGGCGCGAACACGGGTAAGCGATAAGGCTCTGCCCGGCCGAACCTGATTTGCACCGGCATGCCGATTTCGACCTCGTCTGGGGCGATGTCCACGATGTTTGTCAGGAAACGAGGCCCTTCGGCGAGAGTCACCACGGCGACCACGTACGGCGCGGCAAGCCCCGGCGTCAGCGAGTGGTGCATCACCACGTAGCTATACACCTCCCCGCGACCTGAGCCCTCGACCCAATTCAGTGTCTCGGTTCGGCAGTGCGGGCAGGCCAGTTCCGGTATCCACCAGTACTTACTGCATGTCGAACACTGCTGCAGTAGAAAGCGCTTGTCGCGCGTCGCATCCCAGAACGGCTGACTGAGGTCATCCGGGCGAGGGACCGGCCGCTGGCCCTGCACTGTCGTCGAGTCAGCAGCCACGACGAGCTCCGCCCTCCGCGCTGAATGTGGTTGCTGTCACGAGGCATCCGCCGCTTCAGTGGAGACGAGCTCGGGACCGCGGTGGAACTCGGGGTGGTATTTGGCAATCTTGTCGGCGGGGTAGAGATCCGGCCACGTGCGGTTGGTGTGAATGGCATTGGGGAATGCCGGCATGACTTCCTTGGCGAACCGCTCCATCTGCTCCATCAGGATGTCGGAGTGGAGCAGGCCCACCGGGTGCAGGATCACCGTGTCCATTCCCGGATATTGCGCCTCGAACTCCTTGAGAGTTTCGATGATTTCGTCGGCGGGCCCGAAGAGATGGGCGCGATCCTTCTTGACGCGTTCCGAGCCGGGCACGTACCCCATCTCGGCTGCCGTCTGTGCGGCTGTCTTGGGATCGCCGAGGCGGCGCAGTTGGTCGAGGGTGGTGCCTTTGTAGTCCAGACCTTCCCCTTTGGTCTGTCTGAGGTACGCGTCCAGTTCAACGCCGCTGATTCCCGCGGCCCGCTTGAAATTTTCCTCGAAGAAGCTCTCAGTTTCCTGAGCTGCTTGCTCCTTGGAATCCGCCACGTGGCACCACAGGTAAGCAGCGAGGTTCTCACCGAACTCGAGGTCACGTCCGTACTTGGCGGCCGACGCCTGATAGAGCTCGGCAACGGCGGTACCGGTATGGATGACGGAACTACTTGCGGGGCCACCGTCCTCGCGAAGCGACGGGGCGAACACTCCCTTGATGTTGTGTTTGGCCATGAACTCGATCCCCCGCGGCTTGGCGCTGGCGATGGCCTGCCACACGTCCTTGTTGTACAACGGCTTCGGGACAACCGTAACTTCGGAAACGGTCGTGGTCCGATACGGCACTCCATTCGGGACGTCGTAATTGTCGCTGTGGTGGGAGAACTTGTCCCCACGGAATGCCTTCAACAGTAGTTCCATCTGGTCTTCGAACAGGTCCCGATTCTTCTCCTGGTCGAGCATCGGTGCGCCGAATGACTCGACTTCACGGGTCTGACTTCCGCGCCCAACTCCGAAGATGATCCGTCCTTTGGTCAGAATGTCGGCCATCGCGTAATCCTCGGCGAGCCGAATCGGATGCCATTGCGGGATGATGTTGAAGAGGCTGCCGACCCGCAGGTTGGACGTTTGCCCGGCCAGGTGTAATGCGAGGAGCAAAGTGTTCGGGACCACCTCGACGCCTTCGTGTTGAAAGTGATGCTCGGTGGTGAAAAACGCGTCATAGCCCAAGCCGTCCATGAGCTTGGCCATCTTCTCCGCGCTGGTCAAGGCAGTTGCCAGGTACTCCGGGGTGAAGTAGCGATCATCGACCGGCGTACCCGAGAATCCGATGTTTTCCAGGTCGACCCATCCGAAGAAGTTCCAGGAAAAGTTCTTGATCATCTCAACTCCCTTGTCAGATAAACGGTTCGGTGGCGGGTTGGGCCGCTAAGTGAGGACGTCGTCTGCGTGCAATTTGTCGATCTCGTCCGGTGAGAGGCCGAGGATCTCGGTCAGGACCTCATCGGTGTGCTCACCCAGGTCCGGCGCCGGTGCTCGGATGGAACCAGGGGTCTCACTGAGCACCCATGGCGATCTGGGGAGCCATTCGGTACCGATGACTGGGTGCTCCACCGGGGTGAACACGCCGCGCTCGAGGAAGTGAGGGTCGGAGAACTGGTCCTCGACCGAGTACACGGGTGTGGCCGCCACTCCCGCGGACTGCAGCGTGAGCGCCGCCGACTCTGCATCGAACCGGCGCGTCCAGGCTGACACGATCACATCGAGATCACCGGCGTTGGCGACCCTCGCCGGCCGAGACGAGAAACGTTCGTCGTCAACGCATTCTGGATCGCCAATCGCCTTACACAACGCTGCCCACTCGTCGTCGCCGCCGACCGCGATGGAGATCCAGGAGTCGACACCGTCGCATGGATAGGTGCCGTGCGGCGCCAGGTGCGGGTGTGTGTTGCCGATCAGGAACGGGGTGGTCCCGGACAATTGCAGATCGAGGAACGCCTCGCCGACCAGGCAGGTCGTCGCCTCCATCTGCGAGATGTCGATATGCGCACCGGTTCCGGTCTCCGCACGCTGGTTCAGCGCAGCCATCACCGCGAACGAGGCCCACAGCCCGACCATCGGGTCGCCGTAGTTGAGGCCCATCGCACCCAGGACCTTTTCCCCGGGGTAGCCGATGAGGCTCTCCATCCCCGAATACGCGCTGGTGGTAGGTGCATATGCCGGACGACGGCTTCGCGGACCCGTCTGGCCCATCCCGGAGATCGACACCATGACGAGGTCCGATCGGAGCTCGCGCAGAGCGTCATAGCCGAATCCGAGGCGGTCCATCACGCCCGGCGCGAAATTCTGCGCGACCACATCGCAGTGCGGAACCAGGCGCCGAACCAGTTCGCGTCCGGCGTCGGAACTGAAGTTGATGCAGACGCTTCGCTTGTTGCGGGCGATCGTGTGAAACAGGGGGATCGCATTCGGGGCGTTGCCGGTATCTCCGGATTCCGAACTGGCGTTCAGCGGCCGGCCTAGGCGGCCGTAGTCCAGCCGCTTGGCGGACTCCACCTTGATGACGTCGGCGCCGAAGTCGCCGAGGATGGAGGTCAGCACCGGTCCCGCGTACACCCAGCTGAGGTCGAGGACCCGGATCCCATCGAGAGCAGCGGTCACGACGGCACCTCCGAATCGGCGCGGGGAAGCAATTCACGGTTGTGCTCGCCGAGCATGGGAGCTCGCCGGAATCGCGGAAGCTGTGCACCCGAGATCGCGTACGGCCGACCGGGAACCTTCACCGTGGTTTCGCCGACTTCGATCTCGGCGAACAAGTCCCTTGCGGCGAGTTGTTCGTCGGCAAGAACCTCGTGAAAAAGGCGAACTGGCGCCATCGGCAGCTTCCAATCCATGCACATCTGCTCGAATTCGTCACGAGTGATGTCTCGCAACAGGTCGATCACGAGCGCATCGACCTCATCGGCGTGGTTCTCCGCGATGTCGCGGCGCCTCCGGAACCGGGGGTCGTGGCGCCACTGGGGGTCGCCCATCATGTCCAGAAAGCGGTTCCAGGTGCCGGCGTCGGGGCCGGTGAGGCAGATGTAGCCGTCCTTGCAGGGAAGGATCGTCGACGGGTAGGTGTCACGGCGCCGGTGACCGTCTCTGAAGTTGGCCAGACCCTCCGTCAAGAACGTGAGTACTGCGCCGGCCTGGTGCAATGTCGCGAACACCTCGGTGCAGGAGACGTCGACGTGCTGGCCGTGCCCAATGGTGCGGCGGGCCATCAGCGCAGCCATCGTTCCGGCGGCGCCCGCCAGTGCGCCCTGGTAGGACGCCTGAGCAAGCGGCAGCGCGAGCGGCGGTCGGCCGGGGGCACCCACGGAAAATGAGATGCCACCCATGGCGCAGACGTTGATGTCTTCGCCCTTGTATCCCGCGTAGGGACCGGTTTGACCGAACGGGCTGATGGAGGTGACGATCAGCTTTGGGTTGCGCTCGTGCAGTTCCCGGTAGCCAAGGCCGAGTGAGGACAGATACCCCACTGCGAGGTTTTCGACCAACACATCGGCCTCATCGAGAAGATTCAGCAATGCGTCCCTGTCACTGCGGTCTTCGAGCGCGAGTGTGACGCCACGCTTGTTCATGTTCAGGTAGTGGTACAGCCCGGAAAGCTCTTCGTCGTACACGCCGTGTGGGAACGGACCGTGTCGGCGGGACGGATCGCCGCCTGCGGGATCCTCGACCTTGATGACGTCGGCGCCGAGGTCGGCCATCAACCGGGTGCAGTAGGGCGCGGAGACAAGCGCCCCGAGCTCAACGACGCGTAGTGAGTCGAGCAATGTGACGGCCTCCTTTGCTAATCGGCGTTGTACACATGGATCGGTCGGCCACTGGTCAGTCCGAAGACGGCAGGGCTTTGGCTACCTTGACGTTGAGAGGTTCATCGGCCAGCGACAGAGAACCTGCGCCCGCTTTCGTGCACAGCAACTCGATCTGCTCGGCGGCGTCGACGTACCGCTTTCCCAACAGTGATCCGCCGTCGAATGGGGGTGCCGGCGGGCACGATTCGGCGCTCGGTTCGGGCAGCATCGACTTGCCGCCACAACGAATATCGTGATCGCCGTCCACGGATCGGATGACGAGGACCTCGGTGGTGCATGCTGCGCTATACCACCGTGCTCCGGCTTTCAGCTTCAACTGACGCTCCTGTTGATCATTGGCCGAGCGAAGCCCGGTGATCGGGATGTGCGATCGCGATCAGCGCATCCCGACGTTCATTTGCGCTTCGCCCACGAAGCTCTGCGACGCCGAACTCGGTGACCACCGTGTCGGCCCACGCCGAGGTGACGGTCACTCCGGTGCCTGTCGGGAGGTTCTCGACGATGGTTGATCCGCCGAGCGCAGTGGATGGAAGCACGATGATCGAGCGGCCACCGGGAGATAGGGCGGCGCCTATCGTGAACTCGACCTGTCCGCCGGCTCCGCCGAATGCGCGTTGTCCCCACGAATCAGAGGCAATCTGCCCCTTGAGGTCGACGCCTAGGGCACCGTTGATCGCAACCATGCGGTGCTGCGATGCAATCCGCCCGATGTCGACGACGTAGCGCATGTCATGTAGTTCGAGGGAGGGAGTACGGCTCGCCGCATCGAGGTCGGCATCGACCGTCGACAGCAGACCCGAAGTGGTCACTTTTCCTTTGTTGACGGTTTTGGCGGAGCCTGGGAAGTGTCCGGCAAGGACTCGAGGCAGCAGCGCGGCGTCGATGACCGGTGCATGGATGCCCAAGTCGTTCGCGTCGTCGAACACGCCGAATCCGGCCAGTGCTGACAGGATCTTTCCGGGACCTACCTGCACTGTCGCGCCGTCGGGAATTAGCGACCGCACCCAGTCTGCGATCTGCCTGGCAACGTCTGACTGCGCTGGAACCCGGGCCGGCGCATATGAACTCGGCCCGCCAGAGTGCTGAACAAGCGCGGAGAACTGTGAGACGTGAAGCCTGGCGGACCCGAACATGTCGCGCTGCTTGGAATCGATCTCGCCGAGGACGTGCCGCGACTGCTCGATGTAGGTCAGTTTGTTGAACGGGGTGTGACCCAGACTGACGTAGCCGTCTTGGTCGGGCTCGGACACGACGACCGGTACGACGTCGAAGCGGCACCGCCGCTGCGATGGTGCAGGTGCCGCGAGCGCCGAGAACGCTGTCGGACCGTAGGCGACCCGGCCGTCCGCCAGCGCCGCACCCGCGGCACCAGTGATCATGTCCAGGACGACGGTGGCGTGTCCGCCCGCGACAGCCCTCTGTAGAGAAGCCCAGGACTGCTGCGGGCCGCACGCCGTGACTTCTACCCCGCCAACAACGCCAGCGCGCCGCACAATCGCATCGATGAGATCGGTGGCTTCGATGCCGATGGGAAGCCCGATATGGCTGCCCTTGCCCACACACTGGACGGCCTCGTCCGGAGTGACGATGGGCACCGTGGACCCGATCACTCCGCTTGCGCCCCAGCCAGCGGAAGCCGGACCTCGCCGTGTTCAGTACTAGGCAACAGTACGGTCGCGGTGCCGGTCGCGTTGACCTCACCGCGCTGGTTGACCGCGCAGAGCTCCAGGTCGACAGCCGCATGACCGTCGTCGAGCACGGACTTGCCGGTGACTGTGCCTTTGGTCCAACACGTGTCGCCGACGAGGTTCGGACGCAACACACGCATCGACAGCCGGTGCAGGAAGCCGCTGTCGCCCATCCAGTGCGTGACCGCATTCGCACACCACGAGATGCGCTGCGGCCCCATGTCGTACATGCCTCCCATACCAACGTCTTTCGCGAGCTCAGCTTCCATGTGCGCTCGGCCCGTCGACTGCTTCAACCCGGTGGTCTTCGAGATCTCGTAGTCCTTATGGCGGGCGTGGTATCGCACGACATCGCCGTAGGCGCCGCCATAGGCACGGGCACCGTTCACACCCGAATACCAGGCGACCAGATCGTTGGTGGTCAACGGAGGCTTGACCATTGGAGTCATTTCCTCACCGACGGCGACGTCCTCGAACAGGCGCGGTGTTGCGCCCCTTGGCGTTTCGGTGAGAATCGTGTACTCGATCTCGTCGAGCTCCTCGGGCGAGTACGCGTACTTGTCGCGCGGGGCGTATTTGGTGCTGCCGTCCTTCTTGAGGGCCTCGCCGCGAGGCGTACGAGCCGTCGACCCATAGGCACGCGCGACCCGCAGCCCATCGCTTTTGCGCACATAATCGATCGATCCGCGCTGCATCGCCCAGACTTTCGCGAATCGGCCACCCTTCATTTCCAGCGAGTCGTAGGTCACGGTCGTTTCGAAGGCGTCGCCGACGCGTAGGACGTCGTACCACGTCCATTCGGTTCCGGCGTAAACCCATTGAATACCGGGCAGGCGCGGAGCGACGACAGTGTTGTCGATGGCGTACAAGGTTGTGGGTGCAGCGAGCTGGGTGCCCCACGGGGTCGAAGGGCCGTAGTCGGGGTCGTTCCACAGCGGATTGGCGTCGCCGATGCCCTCGGCGAAGTGCCTGATCGCGTCTTCCGTCAACGTCCGAACCCACCACATCCGGTCCCGCCGAAGCTTTGTGCCGAGAAGTTCACGTGCACTCTTCAGCGCATCCTCGTCGAGCGTGCCCCAGGTCAATTTCTCTCCACTTGTTCTCGTCGATGTGAACGCGGTTGTCTCGCAAGGAAACCGGAGCTGGTCGCCCGTACGTTCGGCGGTAACGCTACACCAAAATGTTGTCGCTTGACAATACTTTTGGTTGTCGATTGACAACGCGTGCGGCAAAGACCAGCTCAGAAGCCTGGACAGGCAACTGTGACCACTTCAATCGCGGCGGTCGAGCGACCTTCGAAGAGATCTTGATTGTTCGTTCGGGCGGTGAGGCAAAACAGTTGGCGCCGGTCAGCACCCCCGAGCGCACACGCGATTGCCCGGCGTCCGGGCGTCTCGAGCACAGCCAGCACCTCACCTCCGCGTGCGATGCGGATGAAGCGCGAGTTGAACGGGCTGCCGAGCCAGATGTGCCCCTCGGCATCCATCACGATTCCGTCGGGCGAACTTTCGCCACAGCCAGCCCACAATCGCGGATTCTGCAGACACCCGTCCGGCGCGACATCGAAGGCAGTCAACCGTCGGCCCCGTGTTTCCGCCACGACCAGCGTCTGGCCATCGGGTGTGAGGGCCATGCCGTTCGGGGTAGTCAGGCCGTCCGCGGCTAGGTGAGCGGATCCGTCCGGACGGACCATGATGATCGCTCCCGGCCCTTCGGTCCCACCGTTGCGATAGGACGGCTCGAAACCGATCGTCCCCACGTAGGCGGTTCCGTCCGGCGCGACAACCATGTCGTTGGGCGTGGATGTGGCGATACCCGAGAGGTCACAGCGAATGTGACGCTCACCGTCGCGCAACTCGATCAGCCGCCGGTCGAACATGGATACGACGAGTGGGGTGCCATCTGCGGCGAATCCGAGTCCGGATGGCTGGCCAGGTATGTAGCCGCGGGCGGTAAGGAGGCCGTCGCTGTCGAGACTGTGCACTTCTCGGGTGATGAAATCGGAGAACCACAGTTCTCCCTCATGCCAGCGAGGTGCTTCGGCATATCCCAGTCCCCGGCGCACGACGGCCAGCTGATCATTACCCATCGCGACCTCCGCGCGTCGGTGCGATCATCGGCCCTCGGGCAGCATGGATCGCAGATGTCGACCGATGTCGACACTGGCTTCGGCAATACAAACCCCGGATGCCGAGAGCATCGCGCGTTTGGCTGCGGCCGTGGTGTCGCCACCCGCCAAGAAGGAGCCCGCATGTCCGAAGGATGTCCCCGGTGGATGATCTTCGAGGTAGTCGCCGGCGACCAGCGCGACGAGCGGTTTGGTGTAGGACGCTTGGTGCAGTGCCTCGACGATGCCCTGTTCGGCGACCGGACCTGCCTCGCAGTACATCGCGACGCCCCGGGTACCGGGGTCTGCCTCGAACTCGACGAGCAGATCGGCAAACGACGAGCCGACCACTGCGTCAGCACCGATCCCCACCGCGGTGGACACGCCGAAGTCGTACCGGCTGAGCATCGATGAGATCTCCGCGGTCACACCCCCGGATCTCGACAGGATCCCGATCGTCCCGGGCTGAAATGCACCAGATGCACCCGTGAATCCGACGTTTCCCACTGCTGGCGAAATCATCCCTGCAGTGTTCGGGCCGACCAGGCGTACACCGAGTTGTCGCGCCCGTTCATACGCGGCCATGCTCGAGTGCACCGGAATGCCTTCGGTGATCACGAGGACCCAGCGGGGCAAGGTGTCGATCACGTCTAGGAGAGCTGCCCGGGCCTTGGCCGGCGGAAGGTAGGCGACGACGGCGTCGTACCCGACCTCCGAGGCGGCCTCGGCGGCGGTTTCGAAGACGGGAATGCCGCTGACATCGAGCCCGCCACGGCCCGGTGCGACGCCACAGACGATCTCGGTGCCGAGTTCGATGTTCCGGAGAATGTCTTTGCGGGCCTGGCCTCCAGTGATTCCCAGAACGCACACACGGGTTCCTTCGGTGAGCAGGATGGCCATTGCTTACCTCTCGAAATTCGCGGTGCTGCTGACGGCCGTATCCACGTCCTGATCTGCTTCGAGTCGATGAGCGAGGTCGGCAACGGCCTCCTCGATGCTCGACGCGCGGCCGAAGTATCTGAGTCCGGGTATGGCTTCCAACAGCGCCCGTGCTTCGCTCTCGGCGGCACCGGCGACACGCGCGACGACCGGCACTCGGCCGTCCCCGTACCCGTTGCGCACCAGCGCATCTCGGATGGTCGGCGCGACCACCATCGTTGACACGTTCATCGTGCACAGGCCGATGAACACCCCGCGGGTGGGGAGCTGTAAGGCTGCGTCGAGGAGCAAGGCGAGTTTCTCGTCGGACTTTCCGCCAGGCGATGAATCGGTTGCCACCGATGGACGAAGTCCGTTGCGGCGGCACGCATCGTGAGCGAGGGCAAGCGCTCCTCCCCCGATGGTGATCACCGCGATATCACCGTCGAGCCGAAAGAATTTGATGGAAGCGCTGCCCCCCAGGGTATCCGCCGCGTCGTACAGGGCCGCCGAATGGGCATCGGCGATCTTGGGATCTCCGGATACGGCGTCCTCGGAGGCCTCGGTCGCTGGGTCGAGCACGATCTTCCCATCCAGAACGGTCGCGCCGGCACCGCTCAGACGGACCGGGTTGAACTCGACGGTGATCGCGCGCAGATCGCGGAACATCTCATAACCTGCCGCGACGACTCCAGCCAGGCGGCTGTCGACCGCGTCCCGAGGCGGGCCATCTGCCAAGCTGAAGCCGATGCTGTGCAGCGTGCCACGGTCCTCGACTCCCGATCCTCCGGGGCCGTGAAGCAGCACTGGGCGTTGCTGGGCGAAGTCGAACCCGAATCCGACGAAGACCTCGTCTCCATCGGCAGCGACGTTCTCGACCAGTACGCGCGCGATCTGATGGCCCTCTACGCGCCGACCGAGCATCTCGGCGGCCACAGCTTTCGCTTCACGAGGCGACGAGGCGACCTTGACCAGGCCCTTGCGACCGCGGTCACCGATCGGGGCGAGTGCCTTGACGACGACGGGGCCCCCGATCCGGTCAGCCGCCAACGCGACGTCGTCAGCGGCGGTAGCCACTTCCCCGAGAGGTACGTCGATCCCGCGATCTCGGAGTCGGCGCTTGACTGCGTCCTCGAGGAGCACGCGCGAGGCTCCGGGCCGGTCCGACTCACTCATGCCATGAGTCCCGGCGATCCACCGGCAGGACTCCGAACTGGAAAACGGATCGCGTTCAAGCGAATCGGATCCCTCGGTAGTGGGACGCGGCGATTTCGTCCAGTCCCTGCCGATAGCGCGGGGTACCTCCGTTGTAGACGTTGTAACGCATCGTGCCCTTCTCGTGGCCATCAACGTTGGAGTTGTAGCCGGTGAACCAACTCTGCGCGTTGCGGAGCAGCATCTTGTCGTAGAGGCGACGCACAGTCTGGCCCCATTCCTCCTCGGCCAGCTGCGTCGCATCGGCGATGAGGTAGTTGTTCGCGCGCATGTAGTCGATGAGATCGGTCACCCAATCGACGCCTATCTCGATTCCGCGCGGAAAATTAGTGGTTGCCGACGCGCTTTGCGGGCCCACGGGCATGAACATGTTCGGGAACCCGGACGAGAGGATCCCCACGAATGTCTTTGGCCCGTCCCGCCATTTGTCGATCAGCTTCTCGCCGCCAAGCCCGCGGATATCGATGCGATCCCAGGCACCGGTGATGGCATCGAAGCCGGTCGCGTAGATCAGCACATCCACCTCGTGCAATCCGTCGGTGGTCCGGATACCTTGCGCTTCGATCGACAAGACCGGGGTTTCGAGCAAGTCCACAAGGTCGACGTTCGAGCGGTTGTACGTTTCGTAGTATGACGTTTCCAACGGCAGACGCTGGATACCGAACCCATGGTCACTCGGGATCAGCTTTTCGGCGAGCTTCGGATCATTGACACGGGCGCGGATCTTGTCGGCGATGAACGCCGAGAGTTCTGCGTTGGCTTGCTCGTCTGTGTGGATCTCCTTGAAATTGGCAAGCCAGATTCCGAAGCCCGGCTCGTCGTAGAGCCGCTCCCACAGTTGGAGGCGTTCAGCAGGGGAAACCTCGGCGAATTTGCGGGGGTCAGGTTCGTGGATGAAACCGCCCGGAGATCGTGCGCACCGCGCAAAGATGTCGTCGTAACGGGTCTTGGTGTACGCCATTTCTTCGGAACTGATCGGCGAATTATGAAGGGGCGCACACCAATTCGGTCGCCGCTGGAACACGGTCAGGTGGGCGACCACAGGTGCAATCGCGGAAATTACCTGCACGCCGGTCGCACCTGTCCCGATCACTCCGACCCGTTTGCCGGCGAGGTCGATCCCCTCGGCTGGCCAGTTGTACGTATGCAGGGAAACACCCTCGAACGAGTCCAGGCCTTTGTAGCGAGGCAAAGTCGGCGCAGACAGCAGTCCGATCGCGGTGATCAGGAATCGGCAACTCAGGTGTGCACCATCGGCCAAGGTCAGCGTCCACGATGCGGTGTCCTCATCGTAGGTCGCCCCCGTCACGCGACAGTTGAAGCGAATGTGCGGCCGCAGGTTTAGCTTGTCGGCCACGAAATTCAGGTAACGAAGGTTCTCCGGCTGGGAGGAAAACCTTTCCTTCCAGTCCCATTCGGCGAGGATCTCCGGGGAGAACGAGTAGCCGTAGGAGACGCTTTCGGAGTCGAAACGAGCGCCCGGGTACCGGTTCCAGAACCACGTGCCGCCCAAGTCCTCGCCGGCTTCTACCCCGATGGCGTCCAAACCGAGCTCGAGCAGGCGATGCAACTGGTAGATGCCACAGACGCCCGCGCCGACGACGATCGCTTCGTGGTCCACCTTCCGCGATGGCTGTGGTGACATCTTCCTCCGACCGTCTGACAGCGAGCATCCATCAACCCGTTGAACTACTGGCCTCAGAAGCGTACAGAATAAGTTGTCATTCGACAACGTCTCGGCTACTTTGGAAATCCACAGGCCTGGCGGCAACACGAGAGCGGCAGCGTGATAACGGATTTCGTGCAGCCCGTCGCCAGGGCGGTCGAAAGGAAACGGTGAACCGTGGTCGCTGATATCGACGCACTGCAATTCGACCTCGACGCGGAGACCTCTGCCCTGCTGCGCACTCTGGAACGACTCGACGAAGCGGGTTGGGACATCCGGACTCCGGCGGTGTGGAGCGTCCGTACGCAGATTGCACACCTCGTCTACTTCGATGAAGCCGCACGTCACGCGCTCGCCGACCCGGATGCGTTCCGCCGGCAGCTTCGGACAGAGAACCCGGTCAAGCGAGCCGGTGCCGGCATGGCCGCACTGCACGAGCGCACGGGTCATGAGCTGACCGCACTGTTCGCGCAAAGCCGAGTTGACCTGGCAGCCGCGTTCGCTTCGGCACCTCCTGATCTACGGGTTCCCTGGTACGGGCCGGATATGGGTGTGGCATCTGCGCTTACGGCCCGCATCATGGAAACCTGGGCGCATGGCCAAGACATATACGACGGATTCGGTCTCGACCATCCGGTGACCGGCGCGGTTCGGCAGGTCGCCGACATCGGGGTCCGAACGTTGAAGCACAGCTTCGCCAGTCACAAACTAGACGTGCCGAAGAGCCAGGTTCGGGTCGAATTGCTTGGTCCCAACGATGAAGCGTGGACTTGGGGCGACGAAAGCTGCGATGACCGCGTCAGCGGCTCGGCTGTGGAGTTCTGCCTCGTCGTCACACGCAGGCGACATCGTGCGGACACCGATCTCCGTTGCGAGGGTGCGGTGGCAGATGCCTGGCTCGATATCGCCCAGGCTTACGCGGGTCCGCCAGGACGCGGCCGCGAGCCCGGCCAGTTCAGGCGCTGAAGTCGCGCGGAGGACAGGGCGTTCTCAGCTCGGGTGCAGCGCCTCGAGGAAGAAGTGTTTGAACGCCTTCATGGCGGCGACCATGTCAAAGTTCTCGGGATCCAGCAGCCACTGATAGGCCGCACCCCGGATCACAGAGACCAACAGCGCCGCGATCACCGACTCCTCGACAGAAATCTCGATCGAGCCCGACTCCACGCTGCGCCGCACAAGGTCGGTGGCATCAGCGCGCAGCTTCGAATGAATGTCGACCATCCGGTCATGCAACGCCGGAATCTGCTTCAGACCCTCGAACTCCAAGGCATACAACGCCCACATCGCTTCGGGCGAACGCTCCAATGCCTCGATCGTCGTGTCGAACATCTGCGCAATCCCGTCACCGCCATCAGAGCCATCCGGATACAACGCGATCGCTTCCACATGAGAACTGGTCATCGACTGGACCAGCCAATCGAGCATGTTCTCCTTGTTCCCGAAGCGGCGAGTCACCAGGCCCCGGCTATAACCAGCCCGAGCACCGATCGCCGCCAGACTCGCACGGTCATACCCGACCTCGCTGATCAAATGCGCCGCAGCATCCAAAAGACGACGCGTCGACAGCTGCGAACGCTCCTGCTTGGGAGGCGAATGCACCGCACTACGCCAATCCGCGCAACGTCCGCAGGCCACCACCGAGTCGCGGCCCCAAACAACTCACCCGATCCCCTCCAGCCCCTGGCACCATCGGGAACCTCCTCACCAACCGACCAAACAATCCAAGCACAACCCAACCCCGCTCATTGATTACCAAGCCGGCCCCGGGACTGCGTCGTCTTCATCGCGATGCCTCTTGCAACTCTCCGCTAGCGTCGAGCACCGCCTTTGCGCCCACCCACTCCCCCATCGTCAGTTCGGCCGCCAGCGTCGGCTCGGCAGATATCGCCCATGCGCGACGGCCATCGGCGAGTAGGCAGGTGACAATTGCCTTTTCGGGCTTGCCGCGGCGGTCGTGCATGACGGTGTACGTCTCGATTTGGTGTGTTCCGGCCGCGTCGGCGGCCGAGGCAAGCCTGCGGCTCGGGAGTTTGTCGATATCGTCTTGCGGCGACGCCCGACGGAAGCCGTGATCGGGTGGGCGCTTTGCATAAGCACCGAATGAATGCTTCGTGGCGAATCCACCGTTCGCCCACACGAGGGCGGTCGCCGCGTCGTGCGCATTGCGCAAGTCGCGGACCGTGGCGGCGAGCGCGTGCATGACGTAGTTGTTCCATGGCCCGCCGGCGAACGTCAGGCCCCCGGTGCGGGTGAGCTGGCGATCGAGCCCAATACCGAGCGCTTTCGCCCCAAGCTGCACGACAGAAGGAAAGCAGCTGTACAGGTCGATGATGTCGATTTCTTCTGCGTGGCCGATCCCCGACAGCTCCATCGCTTGGCGGCCTGCCGCCTGGATCGCCGGGGCGGCCGAAAAATCCCACCTGTCGGATACGAAGTTGTGTTCGTGCGCATCGGACCCCGCCTGCGGAAAGATCCACCGGTCCGTTGGGACGCCGAGCGCTCGTGCCCGCGCGACACTGCAGACAATCACCGCCGCAGCCATGTCGACATCATTGTTGGAGTTCATCAACTTGGTGTAGGGGAAGCCGATATAGCGGTTACTCGCCGTCGGCGTCCGGATCTCCTCTGCGACAACGTACTTGGGCAGCCACGCATTGGGGTTTGCAGCAGCTACCGCGCTGAACCGCGACCACAACTCGCTGGAAACGATCTGCTGCTCTTCGACCGTCCGCCCGTTCGTCGCACGAATCGCCGTCTCGAACAAGGGGTAGACCTGCACCGGACGGGTGATCCCGCGCGCCTTCTCATCAGGGTGCGACATGTCGAGTTCGGGTCCGAAGAAATGCGGTGACGACGAACCGTCTGGTTGCGGCCACCCAAGGTCGACGCCTTCGCGCCGGGCCCGCCGGGCGGTCCTCCACATCTCGCCGCCGGCAAGAATGGCGAGGTCGAGCTGACCGGATTGGATGCGGGCGGAGAACTCGTTGATCAGCGACTGGGGCGCGTTTCCACCGTGAGCGGTGCGGAACGTCGCACGCGGCTGAACCCCTAGCTCGGTGGCAAGCAGGTACGCCGGGTCGTCGTAACGCCACGACAGGAGCGCGACGACTGCGACAGCATCTGGTTGGGGCACCGATGACAGGCTCGCGTCGGCGGTCGCTGCCCGGACCGCGTCCGCCATCAACCCGACCGGGTGGACGCCGTTCCACGTTCCGGGCCGCAGAACCGTCTCGCCACATCCGATGATGACGGGCGTGCGACCATCCACAGTCACGCCGCCGTCACCCCCAACACAGCATTGAGCCAGTCAGCGCTGTGCTTGAACACCACTCCGGCCCAAGGGGGTTCGTAGGTGTTGTAGTGCCCACACTCGGGCGGAAGCCGGATAAGGCGTTTCTGTCCAGCGGCCGCGCGATAAGCGTTTTCGCCCTCGCTGCAGGGCACAATCGTGTCACGGGGGCTGACGATAACCAGCAACGGTGTCGACGCCGCCGAGGCCGAGGTGACTGGTCGATGCGCCAGAATCTTGTCGACGGAGTCGAGTGTGATCGACGCCGGCCGCCGAACGTCTTCCCATGGGCGCGGGGCCTTCTCGCTTTTTCCCGGAGTCGATGGGATGAACTCCGCCGTCGGTATCTCGCAGACATCCGGTGCGGTAGCTGCTGCCAACCGACCCTCGCGGACCCGCTCGAGAAGCTCGACCATAGAGGCGACTGAATTGCGACTCCGCACCCAGGCATTGCCGTCGGTCACCGGGTTCACGATCGCCGTCGCCGCGACGCGGTCATCGACGGCGCGGACGTGCAGCGCATTGCCACCACCGAAGCTTGGACCCCAGAGGCACAGTCGATCGGCGTCAACCAGTGGGTGGATTTCGAGAAACGACAACGCGGCACGGATATCGTCGACCTGCTCGAGGGGATGGAGTCGGCCGCGGGGCTCCCCTCCGCTCTGGCCGAAGAACCGGTAGTCGAAGGCAAGCGTGACGAATGGGTCCGCACCGGATGCAAACGCCGCAGCGGCATCGGGCGACACCATCTCTTTCACAGCCGAGAACCCGTGGCACAGCACAACTCCCGGATACCGGCGAGTAGTGTCCTCCGGCTCGGTGAGGACACCCGAGATCGGAGTTCCGTCGCTGAAGAACTCACAGGGAACGACCCTCACGGCATCATCCTTCCGCCGTGAAAACCCGGTGAACCGAACGAGATCGCAGCCGCCACCCTGCATCGGTACGTGTGTATCTGTCGGCGTACTCAGCGACGACGAACGGCAGCGTCGACTCAGCCGTACCCTCGGTGTGTCGATACGCCGTGACCAGGACGGTTCCGGATGCCTCTCCGGGACCTTCAGCGGCGAAGCGCAGATTCGAACATGAATGCCGGGTCACGCTCGTCAAGGTGGCCAGCCGATCGCACCAGGCTCGTACCTCGGCGGGCCCGTTGTATGACCCGGCGCTCGTGCATATCTGCGGGTCGGGGGCCAACAACTCGAACAGGCCGTCGACGTCGCGGTGGTCTTGCCGCCATGCAAGCTCCGCTACCAATTCTGTCAACGCTACGTGATCTTCAGCAGCGAGCTTTTGGTCCACGATCCTCCCGATCTGTTCATACATTTCGAGGCGACAAGGCAAGTCGCACGTGGTGCGCCGCCCCGCCTATCGATTCCATGGCCGCCACGTCAACCTCTTGTACTGATCGAGATGTTCGTTGCCTGCGCCGCGGCCTCCGCAGTGGTGTCGTCCACTACTTGCCCGAGCCGCCCCAATGTGTCGAGCAGTTCGTCGACGAGCTCCTCCATCACAGCGCGAGTCGAACGGACCGCGTTGAGCCGTCCGACGATTTGGCCGACAATTGGCTTCGCCAAGCCACCGGCGCGGATGCCAAGGATGTCCTCGCCGTTTGGCAGGGCATCGCTGAGTAGCAGACCCTGCAGCGGCATCTCCAACGTCGGGGGCGCATCGGGTCGCGACCATGCGTCTGTGTAAATGCTGCGCACTTGCCGAATTGGCTTGCCCGACAGGCAGGTTGACCGGACCGTATCGGAGGAGGAGGCGGCGAACATGTCTTGCATTGCCTGCGGCGGCGTGGCTGCCTCGGCAACGGTCAACCAGAGTGAACCCGTCCATACACCCTGCGCGCCGAGCGCCATGGCAGCTGCGATCTGGCGGCCAGTGCCGATACCGCCGGCGGCGAGAACCGGAACCGGCTCGACAGCGTCGACCACATCGGGGACCAGCACCATGGTCGTGATCTCGCCCGCGTGGCCGCCGGCCTCGGTGCCCTGGGCAATCACGACGTCGACACCGTCCGCGACATGACGCTCGGCGTGACGCCGGCTGCCGGCGAGCGCCCCGACCTTGATGCCGGCTTGGTGAATCTGGTCGATGACCTCAGCCGGCGGGGTCCCGAGCGCGCTGACGACAAACCGAACCAGGGGGTGCCTCAACGAGATTTCGAGCAGCGGCCGCCAGCTCGCCTCCGTGGTGGCAAGGCTCGTGGTGTTCTGGAAAGGGGCGTCGATCGGACGCGTTTCGATACCGTTTTCGGTGAGGATCTTGCGGACGAACCGTCGGTGCTCTTCTGGCAGTCGCGCTCCGAGCTCGTTTGCCAGATCCCGTAAATCCTTGGTACCGGTGTCGGCACTCTTGCGCGGTATCACCAGATCGACCCCGTAGGGCTTGCCTCCGCAGTTCTCGTCGATCCAATTCAACGCTTGCTCGAGCTCGTCGACTGCGTACGACCCGGCGCCAAGGACGCCGAATCCACCACGCCTGCTGGCTTCGGCGACGACATCGCGGCAATGGCTGAACGCGAAGATCGGGTACTCAACCCCGAAATCTTCTGCGAGCGCACCTATACTCGGCATCTACAAGTCTCCTCTTTCAGTCATCCGACGACCTTGGGGGCGTCGGCGTCAACGTGAGGCCGCAAGAGCTACCCCGCGCACTGCCATTACGAAACGTCGATCTCTGCGATCAGGTGAGCCATCCGGTCGCGCTTTGTCTTCAAGTACTGCACGTTGTCGCAGTTCGGGGTCACAAGTAGCGGCACCCGTTCAACGATGAAGACGCCATGGCCCGACAAGCCCCGATACTTCGCCGGATTGTTCGACATGAGGCGAACAGTTGAAATTCCAAGCGACCCGAGGATCTGAGCGCCAATGCCGTAATCGCGTGAGTCGATGGGCAGTCCCTGAGCCAGGTTTGCGTCCACCGTGTCCAGACCGGTGTCCTGTAGCGCGTATGCCCGCAGCTTGTGCCCAAGCCCGATGCCACGACCCTCATGTCCTCGCAGATACACCAAAGCGCCCCGGCCAACAGCCGCGATGTTGGCGAGGGCCGCCCGAAGCTGCTCCCCGCAGTCGCAGCGGCGGGATCCAAATACATCTCCGGTCAAGCACTCCGAGTGCACTCGCACCAGGACGGGCACATCCGCAAGGGTCCCACCCTGACACTGGTCGACATCACCGAGCACCAGCGCGAGATGCTCCCGACCATCGATTGCGGAACGGAAGCTTGTCGCCTGGAACTCGCCGAACTCCGTCGGGACCCGACTGGTTGCCTGCCGTTGTACGAGCGTCTCACAAGTGCGCCGATAGCGCACGAGGTCGGCAACGGAAAGTAACACCAGGCCGTGCTCGGATGCGAAGCGCTCCAGGTCGGGCATTCGGGCCATCGTGCCGTCGTCATTGGTGATCTCGGCAAGGACGCCGGCCGGTTGCAAACCCGCGAGCCTGCACAGGTCCACGGCACTTTCCGTGTGCCCGGCCCGTTGCAACACGCCACCGGGTCGGGCACGGAGGGGAAAGACGTGACCGGGTCGGATCAGGTCCGCAGGGACGGTAGCCGGATCGGCGAGCGCGCGCGCAGTAGCCGCCCTGTCTTCGCTGGAGATTCCCGTTGTCGTTCCATGGCGAACATCCACCGAAACGGTGAACGCGGTGCCGCGCGGATCGTCGCCATCGTCCACCATCAGCGGGAGACCGAGCGACTCGGTCCGCTCAGGCGGAACGCCCACACACAAAAGCCCGCTCGTATGGCGGACCATGAAAGCGATGTTTTCAGGCGTCGCGAACTCGGCAGCAAGGATCAAATCGCCTTCATTCTCCCGATCTTCGTCGTCGGCGACGACAACGATCCGACCGGATGCCAGCGCCGCGACGGCAGACTCGACTCGCCGACGGACATCTACGTCGGCAGGCGTGTCCTCGGGACGGGCGGGCATCGAGACAACCTCCGCGACGCGTGACTGGAAGGGGCGACTGCTTCAAAATCGTAGTCGCATGACGACGTTTTAGCAATGTTGCCTGGTCAGGGTTGCTTTCGTCGGCGTGCGGGAGGCCAGCCGCGGCGCTGATCAACGGTCCCACACTCGCTAGTCGGTACCATCCGCCAGCAAGCACCGGTGGTGAGCTTCGGCGGTAACGCCTCTCCAAACACCTTGCCACTGAGTAGTTCTCCGGATCATCGAGGCCTGCCTGGACACGGCGCCCGAACGGCCTAAAGGTCGCCGCGTTCGACAGCAAGCGGAAAGCCGTCAGGCCGAGCGGCAGATCGGCGCCCACCGGGGTCCTGGCGGGATGCCGATCTCACATCAAAGATGCTGTCGGACAATGTTTTGCGGCCACAATCCGGTGCCCTGCTCAAGGCGCGGCGTCGTCTTGGCGCAGCTGGCTGCATATCGCGCCGGCAGCTGCCGATGCTCTCCCAATAGGTAAAGGCCTACGCACGTTGCGCCGCCGGCCCGACCATAGGCGGGCGCCAATTATTGTGCAGCCGAGCAGGGTTGGCCGTGTATGCTTCCCACCTAGTTCGGGGAAAGTGGCGACGGAAAGCGTCCCGGCCGGCTGGACGGGGTCCTGAGCGCTCTTTTCAGCAAACTAATTCCATATTCTAAGCTAATAGCCACCGCATGGGCGCCCAGGCCCTTTCTGGTAACCGGCGAACTACAGGGAGTTTGAAGATGAGCATTTCGTTACTTCTCGAGATGGCTTTGTCGAGCAATCCCGACCGAACGGCCGTCGTATCGGGCGATGCCAGGTTGACCACTCAGCAACTCAGCGATCTGGCCGATGGCGGTGCGGGCATCATCGCCGGATCCAATGCCAAGCACGTTGCCTACGTCGGGACCGGCGGAGAGATGCTGCCGCTGCTGATCTTCGCGTCAGCGCGGGCCGGGCTGGCGTTCACGCCGATCAACTACCGCCTCTCGGCGGACGGTATTCAGGCGCTGATCCGGCGGCTGCCCGATCCGTTGGTGATCGTCGACAGCAGATACCGCGACGTGCTGGGTGAGGCCGGTCAGCACGTCATCGGCTCCGACGAGTTCTTGGCGGCGGCCCAAGATGCCGCTCCGGCAGCGGTATTCGCCGATCCGGACGCGGTAGCGATCGTGTTGTTCACGTCCGGCACTACGTCTGAGCCCAAGGCTGTCGAACTCACGCACAACAACCTCACCAGCTATATCACCGGATCGGTCGCATTCGATTCCGCGGAGCCGACGGACGCGGCGCTGATTTGTGTGCCGCCCTATCACATCGCGGGAGTCAGCGCCGCACTGTCGAACCTGTATGCCGGACGCAAGATGGTGTATCTGCCCATCTTCGATCCGCAGGACTGGGTGCGGCTGATCAACGCCGAGCACGTTACGACCGCAACCGTGGTGCCGACCATGCTGGCTCGGATCGTCACGGTGTTGGAGGGCGGCGATCATGCATTGCCGTCGCTACGGAACCTGGCCTACGGCGGTTCGAAGGTCGGTTTGCCACTGGTCCGGAAGGCCCTTGACCTGTTGCCCGGGGTGGGCTTTGTCAACGCCTACGGATTGACCGAGACGAGTTCGACGATCGCGGTGCTCACGCCGGAGGATCACCGTCAGGCGCAGGCTTCGGCGGATCCCGCAGTCGTCAGGCGGTTGGGTTCGGTCGGCAAGCCGTTGCCGGGTATCGAGGTACAAATCCGAGACGAGAACGCCACCGTGATGGGGCCGGGTCAGACCGGTGAATTGTTCGTGCGCGGTGACCAGGTATCGGGTCGCTACACCGGAATCGGCTCGGTACTCGATGCCGATGGATGGTTTCCGACTAGGGACATAGCCACCCTCGACGACGATGGCTACCTGTTCATCGGCGGGCGCAGCGACGACACCATCATCCGTGGCGGCGAGAACATCGCGCCCGCCGAGTTGGAAGACGTGCTGATCGAACATTCCCATGTGCATGAGGTCGCCGTCGTCGGCGTCGACGATCCGCAGTGGGGTCAGGCGATCGTCGCCGTGGTGGTGCCGGCCGACGGAACCGACCCTGATCCCGAGGAGTTGCGCGAGTATGTCCGCAAGAACTTGCGGGGTTCGCGCACGCCCGACCGAGTAGTCTTTCGCGACGAGCTGCCCACCAACGCAACCGGTAAAGTGCTCCGCCGCGACATTGTCGAACAGCTTCGCGCCGCTACCGCCGAGCAGTAGGGACTCCAAGGATCATGATCAAGAACGGAACTCGTCGAGCCAGTCAGGTGTGTGACACCCAAATCATCGTGGTTCGGAGCTCGGACAGCCTCGATGATCTGCGCTGCGGCGGCGCACCGATGGTGGCCTTGGATGCCGAGCGGTCCGGGGAGCTGGATCCGGCGTTTGCCGACGGCAACGCGGTGGGCAAGCGTTACGTTGACGAGACCGGCGCTGAGGTACTGGTCACCAAAGCCGGTGCCGGGACTCTGGCAGTCGGCCAGACCCCGTTGAGCCTCAAAGAAGCCAAGCCATTGCCGGCCAGCGACTAACTAATCGTACTCGATTCAGGCAATGTTGACGTTCGCCTGCGCTACTCCGCCATTGAGGGCGTGCGCGGTTGGAGCGCCCTTGACTTCCGGTCAGCAACTCAGTGCGTCGCCTTGTCCAGGAATGGTTCGGCTACAGCGGGGAATTCACCAGGCGCATGGACGAGTCCGAGATCCCAGTCATTTTCTACACACCGCTGCAGACATGCCACTCGCATCAGCGCGACAGAGAGGGTCTCATACTCTTCGGTCCATTCATTGGGCCCACCGTCCGTCCACCACAGCACGTACCCGTCGCGGTCACAGCCTGTCAGTCGAATCCGGATGTCCCATAGCAGTACATCCAAAATGCTTGTTGGGGTGCTGAAAAAGGGATGATTGCCGTTTCTCATCGAACTTCTTTCGGTTCCAAGCGATGCCGCCAACGCCACATGACCGACCATGCCCGATGGCGCCACGTAAGGCCAAGACACCTGCGACCGGCCAGCCAGTGCCCCGATTAGGGCAACCTACCAAGCTTGTTGTCGATCAACCACATTAGCAGGACCGGCTTGCAGTCAGGAAGTGATGTCTGCCATCAGGTGCCCTGCTGCGTCTGGCTCAATCGTGTTGACGTACAACGCGTTCGTATCCTATGGCGAACAACCGCTTATCGGGCCGACCACTCGGCCGCGCGCTTCAGGACTTCACGGAACGGCTCGCCACTGTCGAAGGATGGTTCGCGCGGGAGACCGAGCACACGCTCTCCGATCGCGCTGCGTTGCATCTCGTTGGTACCGCCGGCAATCGACATGAGCCGACAGTTGAGATAGGCGTTTGCCGCCGCCATTTCTGCCGACGAACCGGGCGCCCAGGTGAGTGCCGGCTGCTGCCCGATGGATAGTGCGATGACGGCTCTGATGGGATTGAAGGTGCCCTGGGCGAGCTTGCCGTAGGCGGCAATCCCGGCGGGATCGACCTGGCCGGAGGAGACGAGGCCCACGATTCGTTGGGCAATTTGGGTAAGCGCATAGTCATTGACGTACGCCCGTCCGATCGCTTGGCGTACCGCGGGCTTGTCGGTTCCGCCTGACCGCTGCGCGAGCGCGACTAGATCGGCAGCGAACGTGGCTGGCTTCGGAAGGAGTGCCTCTGGGAGGAATCCGCCACGTTCGAATAGCAGAATCGTTCGGGCAATGGACCATCCGCTGTTGACGTCACCGATCACATCGCCGGGCGCCACCTCGACGTTGTCGAGAAACTCCTGACAGAAGTCGGCTTCCTTGTCGATCTTGGTGATGGGAAGTATCCGAACACCTGGTTGGCTCGCCTGCACTGCGAACCAGGTCAGTCCCCCGTGTTTGGGCGCATCCCAATCGGTGCGGGCCAGACACATACCCCAATCGGCATGCTGGCCACCACTTGTCCACATTTTGGCCCCGTTGAGCACCCAGTGGTCATCGACCCAGTCCGCACGGGTGGTGACGCCTGCCAAGTCCGACCCCGCACCGGGCTCGGAGAAGAACTGCACCCACAGTTCATCACCGGCGAGGATGCGCGGACCATGCAGACGCATGAAATCAGGAGACGCGTGGCGGAGCAACGTCGGTGCAACAACACCGAAGGTCGTGCCCCCTACCATTCCGAAGTCGGGCAGTTCGAAATCTTTGGCTTCGTCGGCGAACGCGGCGGCGTGGCTTTCCGACAGACCCTGCCCTCCGTATTCAGTGGGCCAGTCGATACCAGCGTAGCCATTCTCGAAGAGCTTGCGCTGCAGAGTACGCGCTTGCGCGATCTCTTCGGCGGTCCTGTCTTGTACGCTGCTGGACCCGGATACAGCCGATTCTGCGCGCGGGGCGAGGTTAGCCTCGATCCAGCGGCGCGCGGAACGCCGGTAGGCGCAGAGGTCTTCGGTATCGGCAGCCATCATAGTCCGTTCATCACACAGAGCGATTCGCGGTGTGATTCCGCAGAACCATAGAGTTGCGCGTCCACCGCTAGTCGCCGGTAGTACAGGTGGTGGTCGTGTTCCCACGTGAAGCCGATGCCGCCAAAGACCTGAAAGCACGTGTGGGACAAACCGACACTCGCCTCGTTGACGAACGACTTGGCCACCGCGACAACTGCGTGTTGATCGTCGGCGTCGTCCTGCACAGCGTTGGCGGCTGCAGACAGCAGTGCCTTGCTGATCTCAAGGTTGAGGCTGGTGTCGGCCAGCGCATGTTTGACGGATTGGAACGAACCGATCGGACGCCCGAATGCTATTCGCACTCGTGCATATTCGACAGCCAGGGAGAAGTCTTGATCCATGGCGCCGACGGTCTCAGCCAGCGATAGGACGGTGGCCACCGACGATTGCCGCTCGAACAAGGAAGTCACTGGCCGGCCGGGTTCCACGAAGTCGAGGTCCATCAGCTGCACCCCCGCGAAGGTGACGGTGGCGAAACGGCGCGTGATGTCGAGGCCGTCGAGCGACTCGATGGTGAGCCCGTCTGTCTCGCGGGAGAGGACGACCTGGCGAAGCCCTTGGCCGGACTGGAATGTCACGAGGATCCAGTCGGCGGTCTCGGCGTCCTGCACCATGGTGACACGTCCGTACAGTCGTTTCACGTTGTCTTCGACGCGAAGTTCGACTTGGCCTTCGCCTTGATGTACTCCGCTGTCACAGCCGCACGCCCACGTTGCCGCCTGTCGACCCTCGACGATGCTCTCGATCACGGTCGTCCAGTCACCGGTGTCATCAGACGCCAGGGCCCAGGCGACGACGTTGCTCCCGACGAAGGGGCCTGGTTGAAGCAGACGACCGCGTTCCACACCGATGATCACCGCATCCAGCA
>NZ_LMVQ01000002.1 GCF_001545925.1 Mycobacterium sp. NAZ190054
AACCCGCGGCGCCGGCTGCCGACGTCGATCCGCAGGCCGGCGACAGCGAGGACCTCACCGACGGGCCCGATCCCACCGAGGACCCCCAGGCGGCTGGTGCGGCGGCTCGTGCTGGGCGCTGCGGCCCGCGACGACGAGTGGATCACCGATGACGTGTGGCGGTTGCGCACCGCCGGCAACTGGTCGTTCCTGGGCCGTCCGCACCCGCGGCGCCGCGAACGCCTGTTCGCCCAGCTGTACCGGTACGCCGAGGACCCCGATCCCGACAGCCTGCTGGGTGCGCTGGCCGAGGTGCCGGCAGCGGGCGCGGTGGATCCGGTCGGCCAGGTGCCGCACTGGCTCTTCGCGTTCGACGCCGCAGGCATGGCCGCGCTGCGCGCCGCGGCGTTGCTGAGCACGCATCCCGACACGCTCGCCCAGTGCGAGACCGAGGACAGCGACCGGGTCCGGGTGCGTCCGTACCTGCGGGCCGCCGTGCTGGAGTCGGTACGGCTGTGGCCGACCACACCGGCCATCCTGCGGGAGGTCGCCGCCCGGACCATCTGGCACGAAGGCACCCCCGACGAGGTGACGGTGTCGCCGCCGGCCACGGTGCTCATCCCGGTCCCGGCGTTCCACCGCGACCCCGAACTGGTCCCGTTCGCCGACGCGTTCAGCCCCGACATCTGGCTCGACGGCCGCGCCGCGCAGTACCCGCAGCTGGTGCCGTTCAGCGCCGGCCCCGCCGACTGTCCGGGACGCGACCTCGTGCTGTTCGTGACCAGCGCGCTGCTGGCCTCGCTGCTGTCCCGGATCCACCTCACGTTGACCGCGGGCGGCCCGCTCGACCCCGGCCGTCCGCTGCCCGCTACGCTCAACCAGTTCGGACTGGCGTTCCGCGCCACCGCCGCAACGGTTCCCGCGGAGCCGGCCGCACCGTCCTGATCGGGCGGTAAGCCCGCCCGTCCACCGGTGTCATATCGTGGCGGTCATGGACTTCGCGATGTCTGCCAAGGCGGCCGATTACCACGAGCGGTTGACCGACTTCATGACCGAGTTCGTGTTCCCGGCCGAGGAGTCCTACCACCGCTACCGCGTCGAGGCCGGCCCGGACGATCACACCGTTCCGCCGGTGGTCGAGGAGCTCAAGAAACTCGCCAGGGAGCGCGGGCTGTGGAACCTGTTCCTGCCGTCGGTGTCGGGGCTGTCGAACCTGGAGTACGCGCCGCTGGCGGAGCTGACCGGCTGGAGCATGGAGATCGCGCCGGAGGTCACCAACTGCGCGGCCCCGGACACGGGCAACATGGAGACCCTGCACCTGTTCGCGACCGAGGAGCAGCGCAAGCAGTGGCTCGAACCGCTGCTGGCCGGTGAGATCCGCAGCGCGTTCGCGATGACCGAGCCCGCGGTGGCCTCCAGCGACGCCCGCAACATCGAGACCACGATGCTGCGCGACGGTGACGACTACGTCATCAACGGCCGCAAATGGTGGATCACCGGCGCCGCCGATCCGCGCTGCAAGATCCTGATCGTGATGGGGCGCACCAATCCCGACGGCCCCAGCCACCGGCAGCAGTCGATGATCCTGGTGCCGGTCGACACCCCCGGGGTCTCGATCGAGCGGTCGCTGCCGGTGTTCGGCTGGCAGGACCAGCACGGTCACTGCGAGATCGTCTTCGACAACGTGCGGGTGCCGTCGTCGAATCTGCTCGACGAGGAAGGGTCCGGCTTCGCGATCGCGCAGGCGCGGCTGGGTCCGGGCCGCATCCACCACTGCATGCGCGCGATCGGCGCGGCCGAGCGGGCGCTGGCGCTGATGGTCGACCGGGTGCAGAAGCGCGTCGCGTTCGGCAAGCCGCTGGCCGAGCAGGGCGTGGTCCGCGAGGCGATCGCCAAGTCGCGCAACGAGATCGAGCAGACCCGGCTGCTGTGCCACAAGGCGGCCTGGACCATCGACCAGCACGGCAACAAGAGCAAGGACGCCCAGCTGCTGGTCGCGCAGGTCAAGGCCGTCGCCCCGCAGATGGCCTGCGACGTGATCGACCGCGCCATCCAGGTGCACGGCGGGGCCGGGGTCTCCGACGATGTGCCGCTGGCGCGGCTGTACAGCTGGCACCGCGCGATGCGGCTCTTCGACGGGCCCGACGAGGTGCACATGCGCACCATCGCCCGCGCCGAACTCGGCAAGGAGAAGTCCGCGCTGGCAGCGGCCGCGTGCGGCCAGTCGGTCGAGGCGGTGACGCGCTGATGCCTTCGACCGGCGGAGAACTGTCGGGCGCCTGGAACTTCCGCGACGTCTCCGATCAGACGGGCATCGCACCGGGGCGCTTCTTCCGCGCCAGTGAGCTTTCCAAGCTCGACGACAGGGGCCGCGCCGCACTGGCGGGCTACGGCGTCACCGACGTCGCCGATCTGCGCACGTCGCGCGAACTGGAGCGGCACGGCCCCGGACTGGTGCCCGCCGGTGTCGAGATCCATCACCTGCCGTTCGTCGAGACCATGGCCGCCGACGGCGAATCCCCGCACGAGCACGCGTTCCAGCGGATGATGACCGACAAGCGCGCGGATGAGCCCGTCGTCGACGCCGCGGCCCGCTACATGACCGAGGAGTACGGACGTATCGCGTCGGCGCCACTGGCCCGCCGCGCCGTGCACCGGGTGGTGACCCTGCTCGGTTCGGAACACGCTGTGCTCGCGCACTGCTTCGCCGGCAAGGACCGCACCGGCTTCACCATCGCGGTGGTGCTCGAGGCCGCCGGCGTCGACCGCGACGCGATCATGGCGGACTACCTGCGCAGCAATGTCGCGGTGCCGCAGTTGCGGGAGAGCATCCTGGAGTCGGTGCGGGTGCGGGCGGCCGAGGCTCCCGAGATCATGGAGCTGGCCGAGGCGCGGCTGACCGACGCGGTGCTCGGGGTGCGCGAGCAGTACCTCGATACCGCGCGCCGCACGATCGACGACGAGTACGGTTCCCTGACAAGCTATCTGGCGGCCGCCGGGGTGACCGAGGAGGACGTCCGCCGGCTCCGAAAGGCCCTCCACGGCTGAGCCCGCGGCGGATGCGGGGCGGTTTGCGTAACGTCACGGCGTTTTCGCGACCGAATTTCGCCACCCCGTTACGCAACTCGTTCTGTCGGTGCCCTCGACCACACTGCCGCCATGGACAGTCCCTTCCTCGGCAGCGCAGCACTCGCTGCCGGCACGGTGACCCGCCATCAGTTGCGCACCAGGTTCGTCGCGGTGCACAACGACGTGTACGTACTGAAGGGCACCAAACCGACCGCGCTGCTCCGCGCGAAGGCGTGCTGGCTGCGCTCGCGCGGTCACGGTGTGCTGGCGGGCTATTCGGCTGCCGCCGTACACGGCACCAGATGGATCGACCCCAAACTGCCCGCGACGATCATCGACACCAACCGCAGGCGGACGCCCGGCGTGGTCACGTGGGCGACTGCACTCGCCGTAGACGAGATCTGCACCGTGGACGGCATGCCGCGTGACGATACCCGCGCGCACCGCGATCGATCTTGCTCGGCGGTATCCGCTCGACACGGCGATCGCCGCCGTCGATGCGCTCGCGCGGGCGACGCGGCTGGCTGTGGGCGCCATCGAAGCCGCTGTCGACCGGTATCCCGGGCGCCATGGCAAAAGCCGGGTACGGAACGTCCTCGATTTCGTCGACCCCGGTGCGGAGTCACCGCAGGAGACGTGGTTGCGGCTCATCGTCGTCCGCGCGGGATATCCCCGGCCCCGCGCCCAGTTGCCCGTACTCAACGAATACGGCGTTCACATCGGCACCGTCGACCTCGGGTGGGCCGAGCACAAGATCGCGTTGGAGTACGAGGGCAAGCAGCATCGGCTGAGCGCTGAACAGTTCGACAAAGACATCCGCCGCTATGACGAGATGATCGAGTTGGGGTGGACCGTGATCCGCCTGACCGCCAGGGACACCGAAGGCACCGTGCTCATCAGGCTCGCCGATGCGTGGAACCGCCGGATGCCCGCCGCCGGTTAGAGCGTCAGGACCACCCCGACCACCCACGCCACCGTCGCCAGCAGCGCGCCGGTGAGCTCCACGCCGACCGACAGCGCCACCCCTTTCACCGCGTGCCAGGTCGACGCCCACGCCCGCGTGACGTCCCGCCGGATTCCCATCTCCGCGGCGAAAACCCCGAGCACGAAGCCGATCAGCAGCCCGATCACCGGAATGACGAAGAACCCGACCACCCCCGCGATGCCGCCGAGGACGAGCACCGACGTGCGCACGTCGGCCTGCCGCATCCGTTTGACGGGCCAGGTGTATTTGATGATCTGGGATGCGACGAACACCGCCGCCGCGACACCGAACACCACCCACGACACCGCGGTGTTCACGACGAACGCCCACACCGCGATCGCGCCGATCACCAGGATCCCGCCGGGCAGGATCGGCACCACGATGCCGGCCAGGCCGATTGCGATCGCCAACGCGACGAGGACGAGGCCGCCGGTGCTCATGCCGGCGAGCCTACGGGTTCACGGCTTGCGGCCGCGTACCCACTGCACGGTGCCGACGGTCTTGGTGCGCACGCCGACCAGGCCGAGGCCTTCGAGGCTGTCGCCGAGTTCGTCGTCGCCGAAGACGTGGACGCCCGCGTTCGGCAGGTAGCGCAGCAGCGCCCTTCGCGGCAATCGACCGGCCGCAAGCCGGACAATGGGAGGGAGACCTCGTCGGCAACAACCACCTCTCTGCGATCGGGACCCGGCGGTGATGCGATCGATTACCTGGGATCCGGGTACCGAGATGGCTCGCCAACGCAGAGAAGCTTGGCGCGCTCGTCTAATTCTGCGACTCCAGCCCTCCATGGCAACGCGGCACCAACGGACTGTTGCGCGACTACTTCCCCCAAGGGCGTCACGCTCATCAACCATCCACCGGAGCTTTTGCCAACCGTTGAGGACGGACTCGACGACCGCCCTCGAATGGTCCTCAAGATCGTTGCCCGGCCGATCTATTCGCTGCGCTGCTAACTCATCGGGTCCGTCGGTGTTGCGACGTTGACTGGAACCCACCTCGGAACTGATAGCCAGCGGTACTTCCGACAGGAGATAGGCCGATCGCATGAATTAGTGAACGACAACCGCCAAGGCGGCGTCCGGGTCGAAATCGATCATCCTCGGCGGCCACCACACCGGTTTCGAACTCCCACTCAGCCGCACATTCCTGCTCGTACTCCAGCAGAACCCGTTGTGCGGCGTTGTCGGCGCGCGAACAACCGTGTCCTCCAACTCCGGGCTTCGGGCCAGACCGGGCAAACTCCCGGATCGACCCAGTAGTCCAAGCCGCTGCCCTGGTAGATGGGGCTTGCCGCCAAGGGAAAGGAACTCGGCGGAGCGACTCTCGACGCGGGGCCAACTACTCCCAATGCGTCCGTAGTTCAGCTGTTACGCGTCTGCGCGCCTTCGCCTATCCAGTGGCGAAGACGGGCAACTGCCGCCGAGGCGGTTACTTGTGCAGCAGCGCGGCGATGTCGGCGACGTTATCAACGGACTCCAGGTTGTCGACCATGGTCACCAGGCGGTCGATCTGAGCGTCGTCGATGGCGGCGGACGCCAGGCTGCGGAACTTGGCCACCAGCTCCTCGTGGGTCATCGGGTTCTGCGGTGCACCCTTGCGGTACATCTCCTCGCGAAGGAAGGTACGACCGTCCTTGAGGGTGATCTGCGTACGCGAACCCCAGTAGAGATCCCAGTCGACGATCTCTGTGGCACGGCCGTACTTCAGGTCGCCATGCACGTGAAGTTTGTCCCCCACGGCCAGCACTTTCGGATCCTTGAGAACCTCGGGATCGACGTAGTACTTGAGCTCATTGCCACCCTTGACCATCGCCAATCCGAGGCTGTACGCCAAGCTGAACTGCGCGCCGATGGTGTCCTGCGGCTTGGTGATCGCCGCGCCGTGGTTGAGCGCGTGTGGGTTGATCCAGACGTCGATGCGCTCGAGGTCGTCGAAGGTGACGTCGTTCTCACGGATCAGATGAGTGAACGCTTGGATTGCGGTCGGAATGGTGCCGACGGTCGGGTAGGCCTTGACGATGCGCTTCTCCAGCACGAACCAGTCCGGTGAGTCCTCCTCGAGAATGCCGGACACATCGTCGAGGCGGGCGTGCAGCCGGCCGAGCCCACGCTTGCCCTCGAAGATCTCTGGTGGGCCGGTCAAACCGTTCTGTGCCAGCAATGTCGCAACCATGCCCGCGCGGGCGGCCATTCCCGAGTGGTAGCGCTTGACCTCACCGCCACCCTGGTCGTACTCCATCGTGCCCGACGAGTGGCTGCCCGTGATCGACAGCGCGTTGACGATCGTGTCCACGCCGAGATCGAGCAGCTTCGCCGTGACCGTGGCAGAGCCGAACGGCCCGACCAGCGCCTGCGCGTGAAAGCCCAGTTCTGAGATGGGGCGCGTCAACACCCGGCCGATCTTGTAGAGCACCTGACAGCCGAGCACGACTGCCAGGAGGAAATCGCGACCCGACAGTCGATGAGCCTCGGCGAGCGCGAGAGCGGAGGCGACGGTGATGCTGCTGGCATGGGTGCCGCCGGAGTACCCGGTGTCATCGAACTCGCAAGAATGCGCGAAGTTCGAATTGACCATGGCGGCATCGGGCGAGCAAACCTTGTCACCGTGGCCGGCGATGGTGCTCTGGGGCTTGCTCCCCAACTCCAGTGCCAACTCATAGCTCGGCCGGGTCCATGGCAGCGTCGAGCCCATCAGGATGATCCCGAACTGATCGAGGATGGCTTCCTTGGCGGCGGTGATCGTATTGGGCGGGAGGTCTTCGTACTTCAGTGAGGCGATGTATTCGGCGAGCCCCCGCGCAATCGGGTCGGCTGTCGTCATTGGAGGTCCTTCGGGGTCGGGGGAGAGATCAGGCGAGCAAGGATCGACGTTCGGGTGCCGTGCGGCGGTGCTCGACCCAGTCCACCGTCCGCCATCAGAAAATCGCTCCGCCCCACAGTCGTAGGCTCAGCAAGCCCCACAGGATGTAGTAGAGGAACGCCCACACCACCAGCCCCCAGATCGCCGCCGTCCACCATTTGGTCTTGGCGACCATGTACAGGTATGCCGCGGCGAAGATCGGCGCGAAGATAAGGAAGCCGAAGGCCCAGAGTCCGAATATGAAAGCCAGGAACTGCGCCACCACGAGCACCAACTGACGCGGACCGGCCTCGACGATCTCCGCTTCCTCGGCCTCGGCCGTCTTCTCGCGAAGCGCCACGATCGTGGAACCGCTTGCGCCTATATCGTCGCCCGCCATGGCGGAGGTGCTCGCGCCCGCCGGGTCCGGCACATCCGTCGCCCTCCGTTTACGCACCAGGACGGCCACACCGCTGACCGCGATACCCACCGACAGCGTCGCGAGGATGAACGAGATGGATTGCGGAACCGTCGCCGCGCTGGTGGGCAGATCCGCCGCGCGTACATCCCAGAACGCGACTGCGCCGAGCACCGCGAAGAACGTGGCCAGGAAGATGTCGCCGCGAGAGAACGGCCGTGCCTTCGCCGTCGCATCCACCCGGGCTCGACGCCGATTCCTGTAGTAACGGATCAGCGGGGATGTCAGGCTGATCGCCGCGATGACCGCCAGTATGACCACAATCGGCCGGGTCAGCCACGCCGACGGTTCACCGTAGATGTTGTTGGCCAAGAAGAAGTTCGCCTCGGCCAACTTGCCGAGCACCAGTCCGATCAGCATGGGCGCGACGGGCCAGCCCAGCCGCTCCGCCCAGAACGCCAGCAGCCCGACGAGGACCATCAGCAGAATGTCCTCGAAGCGGAATGATTCGGTGAAGCTGCCCACGGTGATGAAGACCAGCAACAGCGGCACCAGCAGCGTCTGGCGCATGTCGGCGAGACCCGCGATGCGCTTGGCCAGGAGCAGGCACAGTCCGACACAGAGCAGGTTGGCGATCACGATCGTCCAGACCATGCCGAAGGTGACGTCGACATCGGTGGTCAGCAAGTCGGGACCGGGTTGCACGCCGGTGATGATCAGTGCGCTGACCAGGATCGCCATGGCGCCGCTGCCCGGTATGCCGAACGCCACGGTGGGGAGCAGGCTGCCACCCTCCTTGGAGTTGTTGACCGAACCGGCGGCCAGCAGACCCTCGATCGACCCCGTACCGAACTTCTCCGGCGTCTTGGACGATTGCAGCGCGTGACCGTAGGCGATGAACTGTGCCGAAGTGCCCCCCACGCCGGGGATCAGCCCCACATACGCGCCGATGAGACTGGTGCGCAGCACCAGCCCCTTGTGCCGCCAGGTGTCCTTGGCGCCCTCGAGCCACGAATTGATCCGTACCGGCTGATCGCCGATCTCCGACCGTGCCTGCAGCATCGACGCGAGAATGGCCGGGACGGCGAACATTCCGACGACGACGGGGACCACCGGGATTCCGTCGAGCAGGTACAGCGAGTCGAAGGTGAGTCTGGTCTGCGCCGTTGCGATGTCCTCGCCGACCGTGGCGAGCAGGACCCCGAGCGAAGCCATTGCCAGACCCTTGGCCATGTTCTTGCCGGACAGTGCCGCCACCGTCGTCAAAGCCACCACCGCCAACATGAACACCTCGGGCGGGCCGAAACTGAGGACGAGCGGGCGGACCAAGGGTACGGCCAGGGCCAGGCAGAACGCACCGAACCACGCACCGACCAACGAGCTCGTCAGCACGGCACCGATGGCGCGTCCCGCCTGGCCCATCCGAGTCATCGGATAACCGTCGAACACCGTCGCCGCCGACGAGGCCTCCCCCGGTATCCCGAACAGAACCGAGGTGACGTCGCCGGCGGTAGCACAGGTGGCATGCATCGCCAACAGGAAAGCAACGGCCGCAAGAGGTTCCATCGAGAACGTCAGCGGCAGCATCAGTGCCATGGTGGCCGCACCGCCCAGGCCGGGCAGCATGCCCACCGCGAAACCGAGCAACGTGCCGATCAACATGTAACCCACGGTGGGCCACACGAACAGCGCACCCGCGCTGCTCAGGAACGTGCCCAGGCCGTGCAAACCGTCAGCGATCATGAACGATCAAGGCTTCTTACTGTGAGTCGGATTCGATTTGAGTCAGCACCGGGGCGACCACCGACGGGTCCGCCGTGACATACTTCGTGATTCGCTCCGCGACTGTCGCACCGTCGCTGGGCACCACCGCGTACAGGGGTTCGGCTTCCTTGACGTAGTCTTCGTCGGCGTTCATCTCGTCGAAAGCGGTGCGGTAAATCTGAACTGCTTCCTCGGACAGTCCGGGAGGACCACCGAAGGAACGCGCGAAGCCGTACCGGGTGAGGATCACTTCGAGAAGATCCTGCGATTCGGGTGAGGCGTTCTTGAACAGATCGGAGGCCTTGGGCACACCGATGAGTTCAGGAGCCGACAGCGCGGGCGCGTCCGAGAGACCGACCGTGACAACGGGCAGCAGTACACCCTCGTCGATGAGGTCACGTTCCTCGTCTTCCAGGCTTTCCCACGTCGTGACGATCGCGTCGACCTCTCCGCGTTCAATGGCCAGCCGACGCTCACCCTCGTATCCGAACACCGTGTCGAACTTCCATCCCAGGCCGCTGGCCAGAGTGGCCTGAACCAGGTGTGGTCCGTCTCCGGGTGAGCGCTGCGCGATGCGCACCCCGGGACCCTCGGTGAGCGGGGCGAGGTTGTCCTTGGTGATACCTGTCCGTGTGTGTACGAGAAGCACGTTGGTTGTCACGGTGGGGCTTCCGAACCACTTGAACTTCGACGCGTCGTACCGAACCCCTTCGGCTTCGCCTTCGCCGATCAGGTTGTAATGGGGTACGGCGACCGAGAACACACCAACTGAGGTGCCGTCGGCGGGCGCTTGGGTGTACGCGTAGTTGGCCATCACCTTGTCGCCGCCTCCAGGCATGTTCCTGACGATCACCTCCGGCTGTCCCGGGAGGTATTTCCCGATGTGGCGAGCGATCACGCGTGCGGTGGTGTCGTGCCCGCCGCCCGCCTCCTGTCCGACGAGGATCTCGACGGTCTTGCCCTCCAGGGTGAAAGCCCCGTCGGAGGACTCGGTCTCAGAGGGTTTGTTTATGCACCCCGAAAGCGCGGTGGCGACCACTACGGCCAAGCCGCCTACGAACATTCGGCGTGAGGGGTTGCGACTCATCACAAGACTCCATCGACTTGTCGGAGCGAATCCGGCCCCGAATGGGGTATTCAGGCGGATTAGGATACTTTTTGGAGTCTAGGGTCTTGCGGCTGAGAGTCAATAGTTGACGGCAAATTGCCGGAAGTTGACCTCAGAGAAAGGAGCCGGAGATATAGCCGGAAATCAGCGCGACGGCCAACCCGCCCAGATAGCCGCCCCGTGGGCCGCCGTGCACACCGACGACGTCACCGGCCGCCAGTAGCCCGGGCAACGGTTGTCCGCCGCGGCCCAGCACTCGGCACCGAGCGTCCACCCGCACACCGCGCATCGTCGCGGTGATGCCTGGAAGCACCCGCATGGCATACCAACTAGACGAATTCGATGCCCCGCCCGCCCAGGCTTCAACGGACCATTTCAATTGCGCTCGCGGAATCCGTAGCTGCACAGCGATATCGGTGATCGAAGCCGGACCAATGACCTCGGCGCCCCGTTCGATCAACTCCGTCACGTCTCGCAGATGCCCGTCGGTCTGAGTCGCCCGCGGCGAGCCGTCACTGTCCCGCTCGGCGGACGCCTCCGCGTGCGTGCGGCTGTCGAACACCACCGCGAAGCCAGAAGGGTCACCGGTCCTCACCATCGCGTTGACCAGAGCGATGCCATTGTCGGCGTTCGGGGTGAAAGCATGCCCGTCCCGGTCGACCAGCAGACCGCGCCTGGCCACCGCGTCGACAGTCGGCTGGGGCCATAGTCGAGGCTCCCGGGCCGCGGTGGCCGACAGTAGATGACCGTAGACCGCCGAAGACGGTTCGGTCAGGGCGGCACCCGCGCTGATCAGCAGACGCAGACCTTCCCCGGCTGCCGATCGTGTGGACCGCAAGAAGACGTCGTCAGCGTGCGGGCCCACGAGGGAACGCATCATCTTCGAGTTGGCCTGGAAGCCGCCCGTAGCGACGGTGACAGAACGACCGATCAACTCCTCCCGGCCGGCAACGCCCACGTGCCATCCGTCGCGACGCTGCCACAGCGCGTTGGCCGACCCGGCAGTGAGTTGGACTCCGGCGGCGCGCGCCCGGTCTCGCAGGGTGGCCAACGCGATCTCTGCGCCGCGGTCGGGCTGGGCAGTCTCCCCGCGCGCCTCCAGCCAGGGTTGGCAGGTGAATCGGTCATGGGGCCGAGGACCCTTGGGAGCCAGGTCGACGCCATGCCCGGCAAGCCATCGAATCGCCGGCCCACAGGACTTCGCCAGTCCGCGCGCCAGGTCAGGGTCGACCTCGCCGTCGGTCTGGTCGACCATTCGACGCACCAGTTCCTCGGGCGGCTCGTCCATGGCGCCCCACGCCAGATGGAAGACTCCACCCGAGATGCGGCTGTTGGCGCCGGAACCCTGGTCGGGGTCGGGATCGATCACCGCGACCGACCGGCCCGCTTCCCTGGCGCGCAGGGCAGCTGTCAGCCCGGCCAGGCCGCCGCCGAGGACGACCGCATCAAACACGAACGTAGACTTCGCCGGCCATCAGGCGGCGGGCGGTGCGGACCACGGCGACGGATTCGACCGACCCGTCCGCGCAGTGGCGCACTTCGGCCGCCGCCACACCCTTTGGGTGTCCCACTCGAACCCATGAGTCAGAACGCTCCCCGCGCATCCGGTTCGGCACCGTACCCGCTGTCACGCCGGCGACTGCCGTGCATATCAGCCCGGTCAGGGGATGGGCGTGATGCATCCGTTGCAGCGAGAACACCCGAGCGACGAAATCGATCTCGCCGTCCGAGACCGCGGTGCCCTGCGTTGTCCGGTAGTCGGCGGCCCGCGAGATCACCGAGACCAGCGGCAGGATCGGAGACGCCATCGCCGCGACGGCGCCCGGCTCGATCAGGCCGAGGTGCAGCGCTCCCGCCGAACGCACCGCTTCGATCTTGCCCAGCAGCACATCGTCCGAGTTCACCTGCGCGGGAAGAACTGCGCCGTCCATCTCGAGGTAGGCGGCGTCGACGAACATCACCAGGTTGGCGGCATCGACGAAGGTCGCCTCCACGGCCCCGAACGGCGTCTCGACCACATCCACCGGATTCCCGGTGGGCAGCACGCCCTTGTCGCGGAACTTGCCCACCGGATCCAGGTACTCGTTGACGATCCTGGCACCCGGCCGTGGCACTCCGGCCACTTCCACGTCACCCTGTACGGCGGCGCGTCCGCCCACCACCGGCACCGTCGCTCGGATGTTGGTGCGAGTGTTCTCGTTGTAGAGCACGAAGGTCGTCTCCGGCTCCGTGGCAGGCACCAGGCCCTCGTCGACCACATAGGCGCAGACCGCCGACGTCAGGTTGCCGCTGTTGGGCTTCCAGTCCACCAGCGGATCCCGCACGGCCACCTGACCGAAGAGGAAATCCACGTCGACACCCGGTCGCTCGCTGCGCTTGACGGTGATGATCTTGCTCGTCGATGAGCTGCCACCACCCATGCCGTCGATCTGCCCGACGTCGGGGCTGCCCATGATCTCCAGCACGACGGCGTCGCGCTCGTCCCCCGGCGGCGGCAGGTCCTCATCGCGGACCATCAAGCCCTTGCTCGTCCCACCGCGCATCCACACGGCCGGTATACCTCGTTGCGGCATGCTATTTCACCTTGACAATCGCTTCACGTAATTCGTTCTTCTGGACTTTTCCGGTGGCGGTCCGCGGTAGCGCCTTCACCAGCCGCACCGACTCCGGCCAGTACTGACGCGCCATCCCGAGCGTGTCGAGGTGGCGGCGTAACGCCTCGATGCCGAACTCACGACCCGTTGCGGGCACCACCACCGCGCACGCACGCTCACCCAGTCGTTCGTCGGGAATGCCCACCACCGCGACATCGGCCACCGCGGGATGGGCGGATAACGCGTTCTCCACTTCCAGTACCGGGATGTTCTCACCGCCGCGGATGATCATGTCCTTCACCCGCCCGGCGATCCGCAGGTTCCCGTCCGCGCGGAGCTCGGCGAGATCGCCGGTGTCGAACCATCCTTCGGCGTCGAGTGCGGCCTCGTAGAGATCGTGTCGGGGGAAGTAGTCGACGCACTGCGACGCACTGCGTACCCACAACTTGCCGACCGTGCCGGCCGGTTGCGGCCGGCACTGGGTATCGGTGACCTTGAGTTCCACCCAGGGCAGCGCCGAACCATCGGCCTGGTCGTTCCCGCCGCCGGGGCGGGTCATCGTGCAGACGCCGTTCTCGGTCATGCCCCACGCCATGGACACTTCCGCACCGAGTTCGGCCCGGACCCGGGTGCGCACCGTGTCCGGGACCGCTGCTCCCCCACTCTTGAACGCACGCAGCGAACTCACGTCCAGGTGCAACCGCTGCTGTGCATTGCAGAGGTCGATCATGAACGGGGTGGCACCGGAGGCGAAGGTGACACCGTGCTCGCCGATGAGGCGCAACGCAGAATCCGGGTCCCACTTGTCGAGATACACTGCCGTCATCCCCTCGGCCAGCGGCATCACACACCCGCCGAGGAACGCCGTCTGGTGCGCCATCGTCGACGGAGTGAGAACCACGTCGCCAGAGTCGAGTTCGGCCGCGATGGCTGTCGCCCGATATGCGGCGAACAGCGTGTTGAAGGTGTGCACCACCCCCTTGGGCTCGCCGGTCGTTCCCGAGGTGAACTGCACCTGCGCGACGGAGGCCGGAGAGACGTAGTGATCTCCCGCGATAACGTCGGACATCAGCTCGGGCTCGAATTCACACGGATCACCCTCGCGACCGACGCTGATCACCGGAATATTCAGCCCCATAGCGTCGTACATGGCCCGCAGCTCGAACCCGCCGATACGCGACGCCACCACACACAGGCTGCTGTCCACGGCGTGGATGGCGTGGGTGACCTCGCGCTCGCGGTGAATCGGCAGGATCGGATGCACCACGGCGCCCAGCCGGGCACACGCGAAGACCAGCACCGCAAACTGCCAGCAGTTGGGCAGCTGAAACGACACCACCGAACCGGCCGTGACGCCGCGCGCCCGCAATCCGGCAACGCACCGGCTGACCCGCTCGGCGAGCTCACCGTAGCTGACGGCCACTGTCTGACCGGTGTCCACCTCGTGCGCCACCACCGCGATATGACCCGGCCGACGGGCAGCCCAGTCCCTGAAGTCGTCGCCATAGGTCCGATCGGCGCGCCACCACCCACGCTCCAGGTAGGTGGCGCACCGCTCCTGGTCGCCGACGGTGCGGACTTCGATGGCCACCTAGTCGACCATCGTCAGGCCGCCGCTGACGCTGAGCACCTGACCGGTGATGTAGGACGCGGCGTCGGACGCCAGATAGGCGACGGCAGCGGCGATTTCGGACGGGTCGGCCAACCGGCGAAACGGGATGGCCCTGATCAGCGCTTCCTGGATCTTCTCCGGTTGGTCATGGAACAGCGGGGTGTCGGTCGGTCCCGGGGACACGCAGTTGACGTTGATCTTGTGGCGCGCCATCTCGCGGGCGAACGCCTTGGAGAACGCGATCACTCCGCCCTTGGCGCCCGCGTAGACCGCCTCTCCCATGCTGCCGACGCGGCCCGCGTCACTGGCGACGTTGACGACGTGTCCCGGGGTTCCTGCATCGACGAGGTCGGGGACGAAAGTGCGGCACATGGCCAGCACACCGCCGTAGTTGATGTCGATGACCCGCTGCCAGAAGTCGGGCTCTGTGCCCAGGAACGGCTGTCCGATGTTCCAGCCAGCGTTGTTGACGATGACCGTCGGCACACCGTAGGCGGCGTGGATGTCGGTGCGCATGGCCCGCACCGATTCGATGTCCGCGACGTCGGAGCGGAACGCGCCAGCGGTGCCGCCCTCCGCCTCGATCGTCGCGACGGTCTCCTTGGCGCGGCCTTCGTCGAGGTCGGCCACCGCAACGGTGGCGCCACCCGCGGCGAGTCGCCTGGCGATCGCCCGCCCGATGCCGGATCCGGCGCCCGTGACCACCGCGATTGTGCCGTCGAGTTCTGTCATGCCAATTCCTTTCGGGCCGAACTGCTCTTCTTTCTACTGCTGAGGAATTCGGTGAGGATGCCTGCCGTCTCCTGGTCGCCGTACAGCTCACGACTCGCAGCCAGTTCCTTGGCGTAGCCATCCGGGCTGGGCGCGTCGAGTAGACACTCCTTGGCCAGCGCCGTCGCTCGGGCGGGGCGGTGGGCGAGATCTCGGGCGAGATCACCCGCGGCGGCGGGTGCGCCGTCCACGCAGAAGTCCGCCAAACCAATTCGGTCCGCCTCCGTCGCGTCGATCATGCGGCCGGTGAGGATGAGCTGCCGAGCCCTCGCTCGGCCGACCACGGCCGCCAGCCGCTGGGTGCCTCCTGCGCCCGGTACCAAACCCAGCATGGTCTCCGTGAGCCCCATCTTGGCCTCTGGGCCGGCAAGGCGGAAGTCACAGGCCAGGGCCAGTTCGAGGCCACCGCCTAGGGCGAGGCCCTCGATCACGGCGATCGTGCCGAACGGCGCTCGCTCCAACTTGTCGAGGATGCGCTGGAAGCGACCGGCGAAAGCGACCATCTCGTCGACGCCGCCGTCGCGTTCGGTGGCGGCCTGGAGCATCGCGATGTCGGCGCCTGCCGAGAAGAACCTCGGATTGTCGGAACGAATCAGCAGGCAACGGGCACCGGAAGTCTGGCTGCACTCGATCGCCGACTCGAGCAGGTCGAGCATGTGGAGATCGAACGCATTCACGGGTGGACGCCGCAGTCGGACGGTCGCCACCGCTTGCTCGCGGACTAGTTCAATCACAACCGGCTCCATCTCTTTCCTGATAAAAAGTATCCTACATATACCTATTGTTGTAGCGGAAGGGCATGCCATGCCGCAAGGTCACCGATGAGCAGCCGACCCTCCCCGATCGTCGCCATGGTCGCCCTCACCATCGCCGCCTCGGCGGTGGGCGCACTGCCCCTCAATCTCGTCGGTGCCCTCGGCTTCCGTATCGAGGAAGACCTTGCGCTGTCTGCGGCGGGCATCGGGGTTGCGGTCGCGACGTTCCGTCTGGTGCAGGGTGTTTCGGCATATCGGCTGGGCGGTACCGTCGATGTTCTGGGAGCGCGGCGCGCGCTGTGTGTTGCCACCGCGCTCACCGTCGTCTGTTCACTGGTGATCACGTTCGGCGCCCGGTCCCTTGCGGTATTGATGCTCGCCATGGCCGTCGGCGGCATTGGCAAGTCGCTGATGCAGCCGGCGAGCAACCGCATGGTGGTCACCGAGGCTCGCGACGACCAATACGGCATTGTGATCGGCTTCAAACAGGCCGCCGCTCCTCTGTCGACGTTGCTCGCGGGACTGGCCGTGCCACTGATCGCGATGACGTTCGGCTGGCGATGGGCATTCGCCGTCACCGCCGTACTGGCCACGTTGTGCTGCGTGCTGGTCCTGCGCTTCATGACCGAGGAGCGATCGGGGAAGGCGAAAGCGGCCAAGAAGGAGCGGCCACCCCGTGACGAGTTGAAACTGCTGGCGCTCATCGGAATCGCGATGGCGTTCGCCAACGCCACCAACTCGATCATTCCCGCCTTCTGGGTGTTGGGCGAAACCCGGGCGGGCGCCGACCCCGCCCAGGCGGGAGTGGTGCTGGCAGCGGCCAGCGCCCTTGCCATCGTGGTGCGCGTCGTCAGTGGCATCGCCTGCGATCGGCTGCCGGGAGATCCGATGTTCTTATGCGCGGCGATGCTCTTCATCGGTGCGATCGGTATCAGCACGTTGGCATTCGTCGATTTGAACACCGTCCGTAGCGTCGGGTTGGTCGTTGGTTACGCCGGGGTGTGGGGCTATCCGGCAGTGCTGTGGTATGCCCTGCTCCGTCGGTTCCATCGCACGCCTGGATACGTCACCGGACAGGTCACCATCTATTCCTTGGTGGGCGGTTCGTTCGGGCCGGTCGCCTTCGGCGTGGTGGCCGACGCCACCTCCTACGGAGTGGGATGGATTCTCACTGCGTCCCTGGCTGTCGCCGCAGCGACGATCATGGCCCTGTCTGCTTCTCGGATGCGCAGCTCCAGCTGATCAACGAAGACGCCTCCGGGGTGCTCCGGCCTCACCAGGGAGGCTTCGTTGCCCCCTAGTCCACGATCTCGTAGACCGCGGCCAGACCTTGACCGCCACCGATGCACATCGTCTGCAAGCCGTACCGCGAGCGGCGACGCCGCATTTCGCGGGCAAGCGTGGCGAGCATGCGTCCGCCCGTGGCGCCGATCGGGTGACCGAGTGAAATCCCGGATCCGTGGACGTTGGTGCGCTCGCGGTCTGCGGATGTGAACCCCCACTCGCGCATGACCGCCAGGGCCTGCGCGGCGAACGCCTCGTTGAGCTCGATCAGATCCATGTCGGCGAGCGTGAGACCCGCCTTGCCCAGGGCGGCCGCGGAGGCCGGCACCGGACCGATGCCCAGCGTTTCCGGTGGCACACCGGCGACTGCCCAGGACACGAGCCGCACCAGCGGCGCCAACCCGAGCCGCGCCGCCTTCTCCGGAGTCGTCACAATGCACATCGACGCGGCGTCGTTCTGGCCACTCGAGTTTCCCGCGGTCACCGTCGCGTCCGGATCTTCGCTCCACATAATCGGTTTCAGACGGGCGAGTGATTCCATCGTGGTGTCGGGACGCGGATGTTCGTCGGTGTCGATCACGTCATCGCCGCTGCGCGAACGGACGACGACGGGAACGATCTCCTCGGCCAGGACGCCGTTCTTCTGCGCCGCGAGAGCACGCCGATGTGATTCGACGGCCAGCTCGTCCTGTTCGGTGCGGGTGATCCCGTATCGGCGCCGCAGGTTCTCCGCGGTCTCCAGCATTCCGCCGGGTACCGGATGGTGCCGACCACCTGCAGTGACGCGGCCGCGGGTCAGTCCGTCGTGCACGGTGATCCCAATTTGTGCGCCGCCCCACCGCATATCGGTGGAGTAGAAGGCGACGTTGCTCATACTCTCCACCCCACCGGCGATCACCAGATCGTCACCACCGCTGCCCACCTGCAGTGCTGCCTGAATGATGGCCTGCAAACCGGAGCCGCAGCGGCGGTCGACCTGCATACCCGGGACAGTCACCGGAAGACCCGCGTCGAGGGCCACGACTCGACCGATCGCGGGCGCCTCGCCGCTCGGGTAGCTGTGCCCGAGCACGACATCGTCGATGGCATCGGGCGCGACACCGGTGCGCTCCAGCATGCCGCGTAGCACCGTGACGCCTAACTCCACGGCCGATATCGACTTGAACATGCCGCCGTACCGACCGATGGGCGTCCGGACCGGCTCGGCGATCACCACCTCACGCAAGACCTTCGCCTCCTGTGTGAACAAGCATTGCTGCAGCTGTGTGATCTTCGCCATTGTCGCAGCTCACGTGATGGATCTAACGTCCTCGGCAGGTGCTTTTGCGTTGCCGGACTTGTTTAATTGAATGCATAGACAAACAACGTAAAGAGGAGCAGCAGTGACGTTCACCGAACGGTTGGAGCAGGCCCGCACCAACATCGCCGAGATCTTCGAGGTCGCGCGAATCGGCGTCGCGCTGCAGAACCGTGAGATCTCCGCCGAGCAGGCCTCTGACGCCATCGCTCGACTGGGAGCCAAGCCGGTGAGCCGCGACGAACTCGAACTCGCCGCTCGCTGACCACTCATCCGAACACCGGAATCTTCGCCAGGCCTCGCGGCCACTGCAGGTCGGCAAAGGTCCCGAAGAGGTAGAACGCCAGCAGCACCGATGCCACCGAGATGGCCGTGAACCTCGGGGTCGCCTTGGCATCGAAATGCAGCAGGAGTGTCAGCACCACCGCCGACGCGATCACCATGCCGATCACGTAGGTGGCAGCGACATACGCGACCATCACCGCGAGGTAGAGAACGCTGATGCCGAGGACCCGTACGGTCAACGCATCGGACGTCGCCTCCGCGGTGGTGGCGTAACTGCGCGTGTCGCCGCGACCGGTACGGATGAGCCGCACCACCTCCCGGGCCAGTAGCATCGACATCAGCACCGTCGCGACGGCGCCGGCGGACAGTGGTGCATACATCGCGAGCGAATGGAAGCTCAGTGCCTCGTAGGCGTAGAACACGCTGACGGCCAACAGAAGCGCGCAGAGTGCGACCCGGAACGGGCCCTGGATCACTCGATCATTCATCGCCCGGCCTCACTGTCGAGATTCGCCGTCACCGCTTCTGGCCTCCGCATCCGTTGGAACATCGGCACCGCCACCACGACCGCCACGACGATGAGGCCGATGGTGATGACGCCGGGTCGATACATCCAGTCCGCGCCGTAACGACTGATCGACAGGTGCAGGTACCGCTCGATGCTGGGCGCCAGCACGAAGCCCACCACCGCCGGGGCCCGTGGGATGTTTGCGATCTTCATCGCATATCCGAGTACTCCGAGGCCCAGCACGGCCAGCAGGTCACCGAAGTTCAGCGACGCCTGGTACGACGCGGCGAAGAACAGGATCAGAAGGAACGGCGCGAGCAGTTGCCCGGGCACCAGGGTCACCCGAGCGATGTAGCGCGACAGCGAGAAGCAGGTGATGGTGGCCAGTACGTTGGCCAGTACCAGCGCCCACACGACGAGCATCAGGATGTCGAGGTCCTGCTCGAGCATGGCCGGTCCGGGAGTGAGCCCCAACAGCACTATCCCGCCGAGCATCACGGCCGTCGACCCGCTCGACGGGATGCCCAAGGTGAATGTCGGAACCATCGATCCGCCGTCGACGGAGTTGTTCGCCGCCTCTGGGGCGATCACACCGCGAATGTCGCCGCGGCCGAATCTGCTCTTGTCCCTTGCCGTTTGACGGGCCATGGCGTACGCCATCCAGTTCGCCGCGGTTCCGCCGATTCCGGGGATGACCCCGAGAGTCGTCCCCAGTAGCGAACTCCGGATGACCAGACCCTTGTGTTTACGCACCTCACTGAAGCCGTCGAAGATGCTGCCTACGATCTTCTCGGTCTTGGCGATCGCGGCGCGATTGACCAACAGTGAGATCACCTCGGGCACGGCGAACAGCCCCATGGTGACGATGACGATCGATACCCCGGAGTACAGGTACAGGGAATCGAAGGTGTAGCGGTACTCGGGATAGGCCGGCGCCCCTCCGATCAGACCGATCATGACGCCGAGCACCGCGGCGGCGAATCCGAACAGTGGATCGCCTTTGACCAGCGCGCCGACGGTGGCCAGCCCGAGCAGGGCAAACATGAGTAGCTCCGGCGTGCCGATGCCGCCGATCAGCGGCCGCGCCGCGGTAATGACGAACAGGAAGGACACGGCGCCGATCAGCCCACCGATCAGCGACGAGGAGAAGGACGCGCCCAGCACCCGGGCGGCCTGTCCCTGTCTGGCCAGGGCATGACCGTCGAGAATCAATGCCTGCGAGCCGCCCGAACCCGGCACGCCGATGAGCACCGACGAAAAGGTGTCACTCGTACCACCCACGGCCGCCATGCCCACCAGCATCGCGATACCGGCCTCGGGCTCCATGCCGAACAGGAACGGTAGCAGCAGCGCCATTCCGGAGCTGCCGCCGAGGCCGGGCAACACGCCGATGACCAGCCCTACGGCGACGCCCACCAACAGATAGCCGAGGACCTCGATGGTGAACAGGTTCGCCATCGCAGTGGTGGCGGCGTCAAGCATGATGCACCCGGACCAAACGATTCATTGAGAACGTCCCATCAAGTATCCTGATTATCCCACTTGTAAGGAGTGCACCATTAGTTGGTCCAGCCGTCAAGGAATCACGGCCGAGACCTCGCCCGAAGGAGGACAGTGAACACCGAAGCCACGGAGACGCGGAGCGATCAGCGCCTGCTGATCGAGATCCTGGACATCGACGGACCCCTGCGCGCGGAGGTGATCGCATGGGTGCGCGGCGAAGTCGAACGCCGTTCGTCGAATCCCGACCTCGGCGTCGTCGAACACTGGCTCGCCGTCTCGGACGATTCCGGGACACTGGGCGAGGAACGGTCGCGCGTCCTGCTGATGCACCACCCCGTCGCCCCGGTCGGGCGGATCCCTCTGGCCGACACCCCGCCGGATTGGTTGACCATGCGCCACACCTACGACGCCGCAGCGGTCAGCCGGCTGCGCGCCGACGGCCGACCGGAACCCGACACTGCCAACGGCCTGCGCTTCGTCGCGATGAACTGCGCCGAAGGGGCAGAGGACGAGTTTCACGCCTGGTACGAGGAAGACCACCTGCCGAAGTTCAGCCACGTGACCGGCGTCCTCGAAGGCCGTCGGCTGTACTCGCCCGACTCATCGCGCAAACATCTAGCTCTCTACTGGCTGGAAGACATCGACATAGTCGGCATCCCTGAATGGAAGGCCGCCGCAGGTACCGAATGGACCGCCGAGATGCGCAAGAAGACCTTCGACCGCGACCGGATCAACTTCGTACCGTTCCCCAGCGGTCAGGCATGAGCGAGCGAATCCCATCGCGGCCGGCCCCGATCACCGTCGCCGGCGACGGGCGCCTCCACGTTCCGGAGACACCGATCGTGCCGTTCATTCGCGGAGACGGGATCGGCGTGGACATCTGGCCCGCAACACGGGCGGTACTCGACGCGGCGCTGGCCAGAACGGGACGTGCCATCGCGTGGAGAGAAGTACTCGCCGGCCAGCGCGCCTTCGACGAGACCGGTGAGTGGCTGCCCCAGGAGACCCTCGACGCCTTCCGTACGCATTTCATCGGAATCAAGGGCCCGCTGACCACACCTGTCGGCGGCGGCATCCGATCTCTCAACGTCGCCTTGCGCCAGCTGCTCGATCTCTACGCCTGCGTCCGGCCCGTGCGCTACTTCCCCGGCGTGCCGTCTCCGGTCAAGCGTCCCGAGCTGGTCGACATGGTGATCTTCCGCGAGAATTCCGAGGACATCTACGCCGGTCTCGAATTCGAGGCGGGCTCACCGGAGGCCGATCGGATACGACAGATGCTCGCCGAATTCGGCGGCCCCCGGGCCGGACTGCAGCCGGGCACCGGCATCGGGATCAAGCCCATCTCCGAGAACGGATCCAAGCGGCTGGTACGGGCCGCCATGGATTTCGCGGTGAGCCATGGGCGCAAGCGGGTCACCCTGGTGCACAAGGGCAATATCATGAAGTTCACCGAGGGGGCTTTCAAGACTTGGGGCTACGAAGTCGTCGCCGAGGAATACCGCGATGTCGCGGTCACCTGGTCGGAGTGCGACGGCGAAGCCGGCGACAAGATCCTGGTGCTGGATTCGATCGCCGACATCGCGTTCCAGCAGGTGCTCACCCGGCCGTCGGAATGGGACGTCATCGCCACCATGAATCTCAACGGCGACTACCTGTCCGATGCGCTCGCCGCGCAGGTGGGCGGCATCGGCATCGCCCCTGGCGCGAACATTAACTACCGCACCGGCCATGCGATTTTCGAGGCGACCCACGGCACCGCCCCGAAGTACGCCGGACAGGACAAGGTGAATCCCGGTTCGCTCCTGCTGTCGGGAGTGATGATGCTCCAGCACCTCGGTTGGCAGGAGCCCGCCGACGGCGTGGTACACGCGATGGAGGAGACGATCGCCTCCGGCGTCGTCACCTACGATTTCGCCCGGTTACGCCCCGACGCAACGGAAGTCACCACCTCACAGTTCGCAGAGGCGATCATCGCGCGGCTGTGAGCGGGCACCCGAAGCCGCGCGCACCCGCCCGTGCGCGCGGCTTCTGTCATTCCGCCGCGCACGTTCGGCTGAGGTGGTATCAGTAGATTTCTGATACTAATTGTACGAATACAGTACCGAGATCACGAGGAGCGCGATGCCCACGAACCGAACTCTGCTCGCCGCGGCCGCGGTGGCGATGCTGACACTGTCCGCGTGTAGCGACGGGAGCAGTGGCGGCGCTGCCGATGAAGCCTTCTACGCCGGCGAGACCATCGAGCTAATCGCACCGGTGTCCCCCGGCGGATCCGTCGACGGCGTGGCCCGCCTGTTCGCCAAGAAGCTGTCCGAACACCTCGAAGGCAACCCGACGGTCCAGGTGGTCAACATCGACGGCGGCGGTGGAATTCTGGCCGGCAACGAGTTCGCCAACAAGTACCGGCCCGACGGCAAGACGCTGATGCTGATGACGCAGGTCTCCGTCCTGCCGGAAATCCTCGGCATGGACGCGGTCCAGTACGATCTGGCCAACATGACGGCGGTGTGGGCGGCAAACCGCGGTCAAGCGGTCATGATGGCCAACACCAGCACCGGAATCACCGATGTCAAGCAATTGGCCGATGCGCCAGGCAAACTCACCATGGGCACCATCTCCCCGGCCGGCGCGGACCTCCCGTCGGTGGTCAGTCTGGAAGTGCTCGGGCTGCTCAACAACAAGGTCGAGGTCATCAGCGGATACGAGAACGGCGACGCGGTGCGCAATGCATTCATGGCCGGGGAGCTCGATATCCACTTCGACCGATCGTCCGGCTATGTCAAAGAATTTCAAGGCACCTATCCGGCCATCTTCACCTACGGCGAGACCGACGGGCAGGGCAACGTCACTCGCGACCAGGTGGTACCGGACGCTCCCGACGTCGGCGAGGCGTACCGCACCCTCTTCGGAAAGGAACCGTCCGGCGAAGCGTGGGACGCCTACGTCATGCTGCTGAACATCCTGGGCCGCGGCGGCTACTCGCTACAGACCCACAAGGAGGCCCCTCAGGAAGCCGTTCAGGCGCTTGATGCCGGGATCGCCGGCGTCGTCGCCGACGCGGAATTCACCGAGGCACTCAAGGGTTTCATGGGACCGTTCCCGAACGAGATCACCGGCGACGAAGCCAAGCAATGGGGGGAAAGCGCCTCCGACGTCGACCCCGAGTCGTTGCAGTGGGTGCAGAACTTCCTGTCCACCAACTTCGACATGAAGTTCAACTGAGAGGACGTGGTCTCATGACACCCACACCGGTGGCGGTGGTGACCGGGGCCGCGCGCGGAATCGGCGCGGCGATCGCGTTGCGGCTCGCCCAGGACGGCCACGCCGTCGCTCTTCTGGACCGCGACGCCGGGTCGTGTGACGATGTCGCCGACAAGGTGCGTGCCACGGGCGTCGCAGCAGTCGCTGTGGCAGCAGATGTGTCCGACGAGGTTTCGGTCTCGGCGGCGGTGGACGCCATCGCCGAAGAACTCGGTTCGCCGACCGTACTGGTGAACAATGCCGGCATCCTGCGAGACAACCTTCTGTTCCGGATGTCCTCCGACGACTGGGACGCGGTGTCCGGGGTACATCTGCGGGGTTCCTTCCTGATGACCAGGGCCGTCCAGCCATACATGCGCGAAGCGGGCTTCGGCCGGATCGTCTGCCTGTCGTCGACGTCGGCGCTCGGCAACCGCGGCCAGGCCAACTACGCGGCGGCCAAGGCAGGCTTACAAGGCTTCGTGAAGACCCTGGCGCTCGAGTTGGGGCCTTCGGGTGTCACCGCAAACGCGGTGGCGCCCGGGTTCATCGTCACCGACATGACGCGGGCTACAGCCGAGCGCCTCGGCCAGCCGTTCGAAGAGTTCGAACGGGCGAAGACGGCCGCCATACCGGTGCGCCGGGGGGGCACGCCGGAGGACGTCGCACACACGGTCAGTTTCCTGGTCGACCAGCGGTCGGGCTTCGTCAACGGTCAGGTGATCTACGTGGCCGGCGGACCGCGTTGTTGAACCATTGAACACAATCAGCCCCGGGCGTGCGCCCCGGGGCTGATCTGTTGTTGCCTGTTGCCGGTCAGCGGAATGCCCCGATACCGGTCACCGCCTGCCCGATGCTCAGCGCGTGCATCTCCTCGGTGCCTTCATACGTCGCCACGGTTTCGAGATTCGCCATGTGCCGCATGGTCTGGTGGTCAAGGGTGATGCCCGCAGCGCCCAACATTCCACGCGCCGTGCGAGCCACGGTCAGCGCGGCGTTGACGTTCGCGAACTTGCCGTAGCTGATGTGTGCCGGCTCGGCGCGGTGCTCATCCTTGAGTCGAGCGATCCGCAGGGCCGCGAGCGCCGCGTTGTTGACGGCCACGACCATGTCGGCGAGCTTTCGTTGAGTCAGCTGAAACGACGCGAGCGATTTGCCGAACTGTCGACGCACGGTGGTGTAGTCCAGAGCCTCCTCGTAGCACGACCGTGCCGCACCCACGACGCCGCACAGGATGCCGAAGCGTGCCTCGTTGAGGCATGTGAGCGGGCCCTTGAGTCCGCGAACCTCGGGGAACATCGCCGATGCGGGTAGCCGCACGTCGTCGAGTACGAGCTCGGCAGTCACCGAAGCACGCAGCGACAGTTTGCGTTTGATCGGGACAGCGGTGAATCCGGGGGTGCCGGTCGGGACGACGAAGCCGCGGATGCCGTCTTCGGTGCGCGCCCAGACCACGGCGACACCGGCGAAGGTGCCGTTGGTGATCCACATCTTCGACCCGTTGAGCACCCAGTCGTCGCCGTCGCGGCGGGCGGTCGTGCGCAAAGACCCGGGATCGCTTCCGGCCTCGGCCTCGGTCAGGCCGAAGCACCCCAGGACGTCGCCAGTGGCCATCTGCGGCAGCCATTCTGTCCGGTGTTCCTCGGTGCCCCAGTGATGGATCGCGAACATCGCGAGCGAGCCCTGCACCGAGACGAAGCTGCGCAGCCCCGAGTCGATGGCCTCGAGCTCCTGGCACGCCAGGCCGTAGGAGACGGCGTTGGTACCGGCGCAGCCATAGCCCTCGAGATGCATCCCGAACAACCCCAGCTTGCCCAGACCGGAGGCGATGTCGCGGGGTACGTGGCCGGCCTCATACCACTCCGCCACGTAGGGCGCTAGCTCCGATCGCGCGTAATCCCGCACGGCATCGCGGAGTTCACGCTCATCGGACGTCAGCGTGTCATCGATGAGCAGGTAGTCCTTCGGGTTGATCATCGACCCTCCCACTGCGGTGTCTCCTTGGCGTTGAAGGCACGGTGGAACTCGGCGTGATCCTTGGTGGTCATCAGTAGCGCCTGGGTCATCGCGTCGAGCTCCATCGCAGAGGCGATCGGCATGTCGAGCTCACGGGTAATCAACGACTTCGTCTGCGAATAGGCCAGATACGGGCCCGTGGCCAAGCGCTGAGCCAGAGCGGAGACCTCATTGTCGAGATCTTCCGGTTCGACGAGCTTGGACACAAGGCCGTAGCTCTGCGCGGTGGCCGCGTCAATGGTGTCGCCGAGCATCAGCAGTTCGGTCGCGCGGGTGTAACCGATGGCGCGCGGCAGCAGGTAGGCCGCGCCCATGTCACCACCGGACAGTCCCACCTTTGTGAATAGGAACGCGAATTTGGCCTTGGGCGTGCATATCCTGAAGTCCGATGCCAACGCCACGACCGAACCGGCGCCGGCGGCGATTCCCTGCACCGCGGAGATGATGGGCAGCGGACATTCCCGCATGGCACGAATCGCATCGCCGGTCATCTTCGTGAAGCCCATCAGATCCCGCGCGTCCATTTTGATCAGCTCGCCGATGATCTCGTTGACGTCACCGCCACCGCAGAAGCCCTTGCCCTCGCCCTTGATCACGAGCACCCGGGCGCCCTCCATGTGCGGCAGCTGACCCAGAAGGTCCCGCAGGTCGGCGTAGCTCTCGAAGGTGAGCGGATTCATCTTCTCGGGCCGATTCAGGGTCACGGTGGCGACGCCGTCCTCGAGCGCAAACTTGAAGTGTTGCCACTTCTGGGTGATGTCCGCTGATGCACGGTACCGCATCATGCACTTCCCTCTCTTCCGGTGATATTCGTATCTGCTTTGGCACGTTGGGTTTTGACGAGATGACGACCGATGATGGTGCGCTGCACTTCGGAGGCGCCCTCGTAGATCCGGGGTGCCCGGACATCTCGGTACAGCTGCTCCAGGAGGTGGCCGCGTTGCAGGGCCCGGGCACCGTGGAGTTGCACCGCGCGGTCGACCACGTACTGCGCGGACTCCGTGGCCTGCAACTTCGCCATGGCCGCCAGGTAGGAGATCTCCTGCGCGGGACGGCCGCAGTCGTAGGCGGTGGCCGCCGCGTAGACCATCAGGCGGGCACCGGCGGTTCTGGTCGCCATACCCGCGAGCTGGTGCTGCACACTGGGCTGATCGGCCAGGTACGCACCGTAGATCTCACGTTCCGTCGCCCACCCCACCGTCGCATCGAGAGCGGCGGAAGCCATGCCCACCGCGAATGCTCCGACGCTGGGCCGGAATAGGTCTAGCGTGCGCATGGCCACCTTGAACCCTTCTCCCGGTGCTCCGATCATGTCATCGTCGGTCACGCGCACGCCGTGGAAACTCAGTTCACCGAGGGCGTGGTCGGAGATCATGTCGAGAGGCCGCCCGCTCAGTCCATCGACATCGCCGGGTACCGCGAACGCCGACACTCCCTTCGCCCCCTCACCGCCGGTGCGGGCGAAGACGGTGTAGAAGTCGGCATCCGGGGCATTCGAGATCCACGTCTTGGACCCGTGCAGCCGCCATGCACCGGGGCCGTCGACGTCGGCTGACAGGGCCAGGCGAGCGGCGTCCGACCCGGCGCCGGACTCCGACAACGCGAATGCGGCGACGACTTCACCCGAGACCACGCCCGGCATCCACCGCTCGATGGTTCCGGGCTTGCCCGACTGCAGGATCGGATAACTGCCCAGGCCCTGCAGTGCCAGCGCGGTCTCGGCATGCGTGTCGACGCGCGCGAGCGTCTCACGCAACAGGCAAAGCTGCATGGCGGCTGCGCCCTGCAATGGCTCGTCGGGGGTGCCTCCGAAGAGCGCGCGCAGCAGCCCTGTGTCGCCCAGTGACCGGACCAGATTGCGGTCGACACGCCCAGTTGCTGCCTCGACGCCGTGCCGCAGCTTGTGGCGGGCGATGTCGTCGACCCGCGCAACGAAAGCAAGCTGCTCCGGCGTCAGCGCGAACTGTTGCATTGAGTGGTCCTCCAAACGCAGGCATTCCGTTATGCCAACCGTTTTAGCATAATAAGTATGCTAATACTACCGTTAGCGGTACTAGCTGCGGGAATGACAGAAGGGAGCGTCATGAACGACGTGCGGATTGACGTGCGGGACGGAATCGCCACGCTGACCTTGAATGCGCCCCGGCGGCTCAATGCGATCACGCCCGAGATGGCTGACGACATCGCCGAACACTGCCGCGCAGTCGAGGCCGATCCCGACATCGCGGCCCTGGTGGTGTGCGGGGCGGGCGACTCGTTCTGCTCGGGCGCCGACCTGTCCAGCCTCGGCGAGGTGTCGGAAGATCCGTTGCGCGACGACAACTTCGACGCGATCGAACGGATCTACCGCGCGTTCCTCGCCGTGGAGGAACTCGATGTTCTGACCGTGACCGCGGTGAAGGGAGCCGCGGTGGGCGCAGGCCTCAACTTGGTGCTCGCGACCGACATCCGCATCGTCGCCCATGACGCGCGGCTAATGTCCGGCTTCGTGAAAAAGGGCCTGCATCCTGGCGGCGGGCACTTCGACCTGTTGGCGCGGTCGTCGTCACCTCAGGTTGCGTGCGCGCTGGGGCTGGCGGGACAGCGGATCAACGGCGATGACGCGGTGCGCCTCGGCCTGGCCTGGGAAGCCACCGGCGCCGGCAGCGTGGACGCGCGCGCCAGGGAGGTAGCCGTGGGAGTCGCCGCAAATCCCGCCGTGGCACGGGCGGCCAAACGCTCGATCCGGCTGTCGGTCACCGAGCGCGCCACCCGGCGGGCGGCGGTGCAGATCGAGCGGGTGCAGCAACTGCGCACCGTGCGGCGGGTCGGCTCGGCAGTCACCGGGCGCGCCGAGTGACTCCGCTACTCCCCGTAGTGCGTTTGCCGGAGATAGCCCACCCAGCGGTCGCGTGGGAGGATCGGCCCCTCGAGCCGGCCGGCCTGATTCATCACCTTCTCGAACGCCTCGATGTGCTTGAGCATCACCGACGCCGCGGTGTCACCATCGCCGGCCATGATGGCAGCGGCGATCTTGGCGTGGGCCCTGCCCGCGGCCTTCACACCCTCGGTGGGGATGTCGTCGACGCGCGTCTGCCACCCGACGACGCGATTGATCGCCGACATGATGGTGCGCAGAACATCGTTTTCGACGCAGTCGACCAGCAGGTCGTGGAAGGCGGAGTCGCCGGCGGAATCGTCCTCGGCGAACTCGATCAGCTTCTGCTTCTGCTCATCGGTGGCGTCGTGGGCCGCGGCCGCGGCGACCGCGGGCTCGATGAGCTTGCGGAATTCGAAGATGCTGCGCAACGGCGTGCCGCCGACCGTCAGCAGCGTCGCCAGCGACCGGCTCACCACGTCGATCTCGGGGTGGCTGACCATGATCCCGCCGCGCGGGCCACGCCGGATCTCGATGAAGCCGTCGGCTTCCAGAAGCCGCAGCGCCTCACGTACGGTGCCGCGGCTCAAGCCGAACATTTGGATCAGCTCGGGCTCGGACGGCAGCGAGTCGCCCGGCTCGAGGTGCTGTTCGAGGATCTGGGCGCGCAGTTCATTGGCCAGGGCTCCAGATGCTTTGGGCAGCCTGATCTGGCGCGGACCCGAACGGTTGACCGCCATTGCTGAAGTACACCCCTCCCAGCTGGCCAGCACTCATAATAATCAGAATCCTAAGGAGCCTAATTGATGTCCGCTGCATCTACCCGTAAGGCCGTCGTCACCGGGGCGGGCACGGGCATCGGGCACGCCACCGCGTCGAGTCTGGTGGACCAGGGTTACGACGTCGTTCTGGTAGGGCGCCGCGAGCAGCCCCTACGTCGCGCCCGCGCACGGATGACCCGGCCGGCCGCCGCATCGGTCCACCTCTGCGACGTCACCGAGGAGGCGGCGGTCACGGCGCTGTTCGAGGCGATCGGACCGGTCGACGCGCTGGTGTGCAACGCGGGCACGGCCATGTCGGCCCCATTCGGCCGCACCGGCCTGGACCAGGTGAACGAAGCCTTCACCGTCAACGCCGTCGGGACGTTCCTGTGTCTGCGCGCCGCCTTGCCGGGAATGAAGGAGCGCCGGTGGGGCCGCGCCGTGGTGGTGTCGTCGATCTCCGGTGTGGTCGGCGCACCGTACATCGCCGCGTACACGGCGTCGAAGCACGCGGCCATCGGTTTCGTCCGTGCCGCGGCTGCCGAGATGGCCGGCACCGGCGTCACGGTGAACGCCGTGTGCCCCACCTACGTGCGCACGCCGATGACCGAGCGAACCATCGAGCAGATCTCGGCCAAGACGGGTCGCGATGAGAGTGAAGCGGCCGCGGCACTGGGCGCCGGGTCTCCGCTCGGGAGGCTGCTGGAACCACAGGAGGTGGCGCACGCCGTGAGCTTCCTGTGCTCCGATCTGGCCGGCGGTATCAGCGGACAAGCCCTGGTCATGGACGGCGGCGGCGTTCAGCACTGAACCCCGAAGTGCAATTAGGATAATAATTAACCGAAACTATTGACCATGGCGATGAGGCGTCACTAACATCCTGCCCACGGGTGTGAGACCCGTCACCGAACATCGTCGTTAGGAGACTCCCGTGCACCCCAGATCCTTGTTCCGGAGAGGAATGAAAGCCGCGGCCATTACCGTGGTCGCCGCCCTCGCACTCAGCGCATGTGCCCGCGAAGCCAGCACCGACTCGGCCGAGCCGGCCGACAACACAGAGATGTCCGCCGAGCAACTCGAACAGGTGTGGGCGGGCAAGACCGTCCGCTTCATCTGCAGCGAGTCCGCCGGCGGCAGCCTGGACACCACGTCGCGCGCCATCGGCCGGCACCTCGGCAAGCACTTGCCCGGTAACCCCCGCGTGGTGGTGGAGAACATGGAGGGCGGCGAGAGCCGCATCGCGACCAACTACATCTACACCGCCGAGCCCAACGGCCTGGTGATCGGCATGACCGATATCAACATCCCGTTCTACACGCTGCTCGGCGAGGGGGAAGCCGAAGGTGTTCGCTGGGATCCGAACAACATCAACTGGTTGGGCAGCACCTCGAAGGCCCCGCAGGTGCTGGCGATTCACAGCCGCACAGGTATCGACCCGAAGGATCTCGACGCCATCCGGGCTGCCAACATCAAGCTGCCCTACGGCGCCGTCGGTGACGGTCCGCACACCGCCCACGTCCTGATCAATGAAGTGCTCGACCTCAACCTGCAGCCGGTGTTTGGCTACGGCGGCTCCACCGAGCGCATGCTCGGCCTCGACCGTGGCGAGGTCGACGGCACCGTGAGCACCTGGGACAGCCTCAAGCGCCAGAAGGGCGAAGAACTGGCCAACGGCACGCTGCTCCCGGTGCTTCAAATCGGTGGACCGATCGACGACCCCACCATGGAAGGCGTCCCGACTATCTCCGACCTGATCGCCGGCAACCCGGAAGAAGACAAGAACCTGGTCGGCGTGGTCGCGGATCGCTACGAGTGGGCCCGTCCGATCATGGCGCCGAACGGGACCAATCCCTCAGTACTGCAAGCGCTACGGACCGGTATCACCGACACCCTGTCCGACCCTGACTTCCTCGCCGAGGCGGAGAAACTGGGCATCGACATCGAACCTGCCACCGGCGAAGAAGTCACCGAACGCATCGATGCCTACCTGCAACTTGACACCGCCGCGGTGGAGCGCCTGCAGACCGCGATCGGCGCCGACGGCAGCTAGTCAGTAAAGAGGAGAAGAAACGATGTTGCAGGAACTCGGACTGTTCGTCTCAAGCCTCGGAAGCGTCCTGTCCTGGCCGACGTTCGGGTTCCTGCTCATCGGAATGGGTCTCGGCTTCCTAGTCGGGATCCTTCCCGGTCTCGGTGGCAGCACCGCCCTGGCGTTGATGCTGCCGTTCACCTTCGCCATGGAGCCGGTGTCGGCGTTCGCCTTTCTGTTGGGCATGGGCGCCGTCACCGCCACCACCGGTGACCTGACGTCCATACTGTTCGGCATCCCCGGCGAGCCCAGTTCGGCAGCAACCGTTTTCGACGGCTACCCGATGACCAAGCGCGGTGAACCGGGACGGGCCGTCGGCATCGCCCTGGTCAGCTCGCTGATCGGCGCGCTCATCGGCGCCTTGTTCCTGGCGTTCGCCGTACAGATAGCCAGACCGGTGGTACTGAGTTTCGGTCCACCGGAGTTCTTTATGGTTGCTGTCGTCGCGCTGTCCTTCGTGGCGACGCTGTCGGGTCGCGCGGTCGCCAAAGGCCTCATCATGGCCTGCATCGGATTCCTGGTCGCCTCGATCGGGCAGGACCCGGGCACGGGACGGGTCCGGTTGAGTTTCGACATCCCCTACCTGTTCGACGGCATCTCCGTCGTACCGGTAGTCGTCGGTCTGTTCGCCGTCCCCGCAGTGCTGGCCATGATGTCCATGAAGGGAAACCAGCAGAACTGCAGTAGTGCGCCTTCGATCCAAGGCTGGACCGTGGGCGCCCGTGACGCGATCAGCCGATGGTGGCTCATCGTACGATGCAGCGCCATCGGCATCTTCTGCGGCATGCTGCCCGGCGTGGGCGGCAGCTCGTCACAGTTCATCGCCTACGCGCACGCCAAGCAGACCTCCAAAGCACCGCACGAATTCGGCGCCGGTTCGGTCGACGGCCTCGTCGCGGCCGGCTCGGTGAACAACGCCAAAGAGGGTGGCGACCTGGTGCCGACCGTCGGGTTCGGTGTCCCCGGGAGCGGCCAGATGGCGATCCTGTTGAGCGCCTTCTTGATCACCGGCCTGACCCCCGGCCCGGCCATGCTCACCGACCATCTCGACGTGACGTTCTCCATGGTGTGGACGTTGGTGGTGGCCAACATCATCGGCGTAATCCTGTGCCTGATCTTCCTCAAGCAGATCTGCGGGATCACCCGGCTCCCTGTCCGTCGCCTGGTGCCGTTCCTGCTGGTGTTCATCGCGATCGGTGCGTTCACGGCGACGAATTCGTGGAACGACGTCATGGTGATGTTGACCTTCGGTGTGATTGCCGTGTTCGCCGGCCGCTGGGGTTGGCCGCTGCCGCCGCTGCTTCTGGGACTGGTTCTCGGGCCCATGCTCGAGAGCAGTTACTTTCTGTCCTACGAGCTCGACGACGAAGGGTTCTCCTGGCTCGGCCGCCCTTTGGTGCTGGTGATGATCGGCCTACTGGTGCTGAGCTTCGGTGTGCCGAGGCTCAAGCGCTGGATCGACCGCCGGGCACAGCGATCCGTGTCGGACGACCTCCCGCGCGACGGCCGACCGGCGGAGACTGCGCCGGCGAACGAGTCTGCCGGCCGCTGGCGGGTGATGTTCAGCGCCACGGCGCTGCTGGTGGCGCTCCTGGTGATCTGGCAGATGCAGTTCGCCGGAGACATCCCGTTACGCACCAAGCAATTCCCGCTGCTGGCCGCGGTGCCGATGGCCCTGCTGTCGGCCTACCAGCTGCTGATGGACCTGCGCGGTCTCCGGCGCCGGCGCCCCCCAGCGCAGCCGACGACGGGTCCAACGCCCCCACCGGTGCACCAGCCCGGCGCCACCGCTGAGGGCAACCAGCGGGTCGCGATCCTCGAGCAAGTCACGGTGGACACCGACGTGACGTCGTTCGCCCGGGAGGAGGCTTCTTCGATCACCTGGAAGGCCACCGTCGCCTTCGCCCTGTTCTTCGTCTCCCTCTACGTCAGCGGGTTCACCATCGGTATGCCACTGTTCGCCGGGCTTTACCTGCTTCTTATCGCCCGCGTGAAGTGGTGGGCTGCGGTGCTGGCGGCCGCCGCCACCTACGGCTTCCTGTGGTTGGTGTTCATCCAGGTGGCGCCGATCCCACTAATGCCAAGTCAAGTATTCGGCTGGTAACAGCCGCAATTGAAGGGTGTCCTACGGCCAGCGTCGGCCGCAGGACCGATAGTTCGCGAGATTACGGAGAGGTCGATACCGGTGAGAGAAACCCAGCAGCTCAGCGAGTACATCGCGGGGCTGAAGTACGAGGACCTGCCGCCCGCAGTCGTGGAGCAGGCGAAGATCGCCATCCGCGACGCCATGGGCGTGGCACTGTATTCTGCCAACCTGCCATGGACGACGATCGTCTCGGAGTTTGCCGGCGAATCCGGGGCTGCGGGGCCCGCAACGCTGTGGGGGCGTCCCGGCTCGCTGTCGGCTCCGGCCGCCGCGATGGTGAACGGCACGGCCGCCCACGGAATCGAGATGGACGATCGGAGCGCGGCTCTCGATCTGCACAATGGCGCGCCCACCATTCCGGCCGCGATCGCCACGGCCCAGTACAGCGGTGCCAGCGGACGTGAACTGATCACCGCCGTGGTCGCCGGTTACGAGGTCGCCTATCGGGTCGCGCGGGCCACCCAGGGTGGTATCACCCGCTTCTACTGGGTGAGCATCCGCAGCATCCTCGGCGCCGCGACCGCCGCCGCGATGGCCAACCGGCTCGACGCCAACGGGCTGGTGAACACGTTGGGCATCGTCGGCAGCTTCGCGTCCGGATTGCTCGCTCACATGCAGGAGTCCAAGGGCACCATGGTCAAACGGCTGCAAGGCGGCGGCTGGCCGTCGCAGGCCGGCGTCACTGCGGCCCTGCTTGCCGGCCGCGGCTTCACCGGCCCCTCCACGATTCTGGAGGGAGAGTTCGGCATCTGCTCGGCCTTCTCCACAGAGAAGGCACCCCGGATGGAAGCGCTGGTAGCAGACCTCGGCGCTGGTTTCGAGATCACCGGTTGGGAGACCAAACCCTATGCCGCCGTGGGCCACCTGCACAGCACCATCGATGCGATCGGCGAACTCCGCGGCCGGCCGGGATTCGAACCCGGGAACGTGACCGCGATCGAGGTCGCCTGCTCGACGAAGATCACCCCGAACGTCGACAACATTCCGCCGCAGTCATTGATGGCCGCACAGAGGAGCCTCAACTTCATCGCGGCGACGGCGTTGTTCTACGACCTGCGCGACGCCGGCACCTGGCGCGAGGACATCCTCGACGACAAGCGCTTGACCAGCCTGGTGCCCCATGTGACCACGGTGATCGATCCGGCGATCGAAGAGATCTACCGCGCCACCAATGACCATGGTGGAGTGCGGATCACGGTGACGATGGAGGACGGCAGCACCCACACGGCGGCGGTCCGACACGCTGTCGGCACGCTCGCCAATCCCATGAGCAAGGAGCAACTCGTGGGCAAGTACTCGCTGCTGGCCGAGCGGACCTTACCCGCCGAACAGGTGCACGCGTTGTCTGCGTGGATTGATGACCTGGACCAGCACCAGGACCTCAGCGACCTCGACGCTCTCGTCACCCCGAAGGATGGCAAATGACCAACGACAGTTACGACCTGGTGATCGCCGGCGGGCGTGTGCTCGACCCGGGCGCCGGCATCGATCAGCGCACCGACGTCGGCGTCAAGGACGGGAAGGTGGCCGTACTCGGCGACCTGTCCAATGCGGCGGCCCGCGAGCGGGTCGACGCCGTAGGCAGAATCGTCACCCCCGGCCTGGTGGACCTGCACGCGCACGTCTACTGGGGTGTCGGCCGCGGCGTCGACGTCGACCAAGACTGCCTGCCACGCGGTGTCACCACCGTCGCCGACGCCGGTAGCAGCGGATCGCTCAACTTTCCCGGCTTCAAGCGCTACATCGTCGAGCCGGCCCGGACCAGGGTGATCAACTTCCTCCACCTGTCCTACATCGGCCTGGTCGGCGGCACCCCAATGGGGGAGTTGATCAAGGAGGAATGGGCCGACCCGGAAGGCACCCTCGAGACCATCAAGGCCAATCCCGGCATCGTCAAGGGCGTCAAGGTCCGGCTCGAAGAACGCGCAGTCGGCAGGCGCGGCAAAGAGATCATGTCGGTCGCCCGCGAGGTGTGCGCGGCGGCGGATGTACCGCTGATGGTGCACATCTGCGGGGCCACCGATCCGCTCGCCGAGCTGCTTCCCTACTTCGCAGCGGGAGACATCGTGACGCACATGATGACCGGCCGCGGCAAGGCGCAGCTGCTCGAGGACGACCAGCTGATCCCTGAGGCCATCGACGCTCGGGAGCGGGGTGTGGTATTCGACGTCGCCCACGGCCGCAGCCACTTCCCGTTCCGCGTGGCCGAGCGGCTGATCGGCGACGGCTTCCTGCCGGATGCCATCAGTACCGACGTGACCAGCTTGAGCCTCAAGGGCGCGGTCCGCGATATGCCCTACATCATGAGCAAGCACCTCGCGCTGGGCATGAGCCTGGAGGACGTCGTCGAGGCGTCCACCGCAGGCCCGGCGAAGGCACTTGGCATGGCCGGCGAGATCGGCAGCCTCGCGGTGGGCCGGGAGGCCGACATCGCCGTGCTGGAGCTAGTGGACGCCGATGAACTGATCACCGACACCGAAGGCCAGGAGCGGGCTCTCAAACAGCAGCTCGTGCCGACCGCCACGGTGCGCGCGGGAACGCTGGTCGCCTAACGCACTTCAGCGACAGGCCCGCTGTCCGCAAACGGACAGCGGGCCTTCGTCCACTTGCGACAAGTTCTGCACTTTTTGCACAGGATGCGTGAGTGAGTGTGCGGATCACTCCGGTCAACAGGCGTGGGTGTCGTCACGTGGCTCTCGATGGCGGCTGGATTCGCTCAGTCGGGACGGACGGCAATGAAGTGCCGCAGCCCTCGACGAACGCCTCGATGTCCCGTTCAAAGGCGAGGTCCTGCCCGGTCTGGCGCGTGCCGTGCTGGCCCAGATGCTCGTCCCAAGACCGCACCCACGCATCTCGACGAACGTGTGCGATCGCCCGCGGGCCCGCACCCAAGCGTGCAGGCTGAGCTACATCGAGAAGTTTCAGCATCGACAGCGCCAACAGCCACGACGTACCGCCGAGGACGAGCACGACCAGCACGACGGAAAGCACATACACGGTGGGCGACGGTCACAGCGTCTTCTGACCGACGTTCTCTTCCTGCCGAAACAGCACACCGCACCCGACACCGCGCCGATGCCCAGCGCGCCGAGCATGTACCCCGGAGGCCGACAAGCCCATCTGATCGACGGCGATCACGGCCAGCAACCCCCACAACGCACTGCCGGGCGCGATGAACAGCACCGCGCGGCAGGATCCGGCGCACCACCGGCGACTGCGCACAAAACCGGCCGCTGCCGTCACGGGATACCCGCAACCGCGGAAGCTAGTGGGCGATCGCCACCAAGCGGTAACGGCACGGTCTTCCTGCCCTAGCATCAGGCCTGTGCGACAAATCGATACCGCCCGGGGAGCGATTGACACCGAGGCGCTGGGCGTCACACTCATGCACGAGCACGTGTTCATGATGACGACCGAGATCCACGTAAACTATCCCGACGCCTGGGGTGACGACGCGACGCGCGAGGCGGATGCCCTCAGCCGGCTCAACGAACTCAAGGCGCGCGGCGTCGACACCATCGTCGACCTGACCGTGATCGGCCTGGGCCGCTACATCCCCCGGATTGCGAGGATCGCGGCGTCAACCGACCTGAACATCGTCGTCGCGACTGGGCTCTACACCTACACCGATGTACCGTTCCATTTTCACTTCCGGGGCCCCGGCACTGCGTTGGGCGGTCCGGAGATCATAACCGAGATGTTCGTACGCGACATCGAACACGGTGTCGCTGACACTGGCGTGAAGGCGGCGATCTTGAAGTGCGCCACGGACGAACCCGGACTAACCCCGGGTGTGGAACGCGTGTTGCGGGCGGTCGCGCAGGCCCACCGCCAGACCGGGGTGCCCATCTCTACCCACACCCATGCCGGCACCCGCCGCGGGCTCGATCAGCAGCGTGTGTTCGCGCAAGAGGGCGTCGACCTGTCCCGCGTGGTTATTGGGCACTGCGGAGACACCACTGATCTCGACTACCTCCAGGAACTCATGGGGGCCGGCTCGTACATCGGGATGGATCGCTTCGGCGTCGACGCCTACCTGGCTTTCGAGGACCGTGTATCGACGGTGGCGACACTGTGCGAGCGCGGCTACGCCGATCAGATGGTCCTGTCACACGACGCGTCCTGCTATTTCGACGCGCTCCCGGAGGAGACTTTGCCTGTGGCCATGCCGAATTGGCACTATCTCCACATCCACGACGACGTGCTGCCCGCTCTGCGCGAGCGTGGCGTCAGCGAGGAACAGATCACCACGATGCTCGTCGACAATCCGCGCCGCATCTTCGAGCACACGGGCGGCTACTGACATGGTCGCCGGGTTCCCCAATCAAAACGCAATTCTCCGCACTGGCCACCCGTGAGTCGGACGCCCGGCCGGCCCGAACGTCGGGCCGCTTCCGACGTCGAGCGCGGTGCCGCCGACCGGGATGTTCAACCATTCCGTGGGTTCCTGCCACGCCGTCATCAGGCGCCGCGCCACCGTCTGGGCGTTGTCGTAGAGCAGCGATCCGAGCCGCGACGCCCACAGCGCCTGCACCGCGCCGGCGTTCCGGTCCCGCTGCTCACCGAGCAGGTCGAGATATCCGTTGCTGGTGTCGGGGTTCTCCGGCGGGTCGGCGAGCAACCGCTCGGCCTTTCGCAACGCGGCTTCGGTCATGAGTCCACGGTACGCCGGCGGGTCAGGCGCCCAGTTGATCTGCCAGATGGCGCAGATCGTCTGCCGTGACGTCGAATTCGCGGTCATCGGGCCGGTGCACCGTACGGCCGGGACCGTATTCGAGCGGCCGGTGGACGAACGCGGTCCGCAGCCCGGCGTCCCGCGCCGCGCGCAGATCGGAGGGATGCGCCGCGACCAGCATCAGCTCGTCGGGCGCCACATCCAGGATCTCGGCGCAGCCGACGTAGACCTCCCGATCGGGCTTGTAGTGCCGGAAGATCTCCGCCGACAGCACACAGTCCCACGGCAGCCCCGCGTGCTTGGCCATGTTCGTCAGCAGCGACACGTTGCCGTTCGACAGTGTGGTGATGACGAAGCGCTGTTTGAGTCTGGCCAGGCCGGCGACCGCGTCCGGCCACGGAACCAGCCGGTGCCACGCCCGGTTGAGCTCGTCGATCTCGTTGTCCGCCACCGTGATGCCGGCCGCGTCGAGCAACTCGACGAGGCGGCCCCGGTGCAGATCGTCGAGTCGGGTCCACGGCAGCTCGCCGCGGCGCACCCGGTCCATCGCCGGGACGTAACCGGCCCGCCAGTCGTCGGCGAGGCGCGGCCAGTCTCCTGTCACACCGTTGCGCCGGCCGAATTCAGAGAGTGCGGCGATGACGCTGGAGCGCCAGTCCACGACCGTGCCGAACACGTCGAAGGCCAGCGCGCGAATCATCTACGGCTCCAGGACGAGTTTGCCGTTGACCGCACCGCCGGCGAAGGCCTGCAGCGCGGCCACCCCGTCCGACAGCGGGAACCGCACCGGCGCAGGTGGTCTGAGCCCCTCGTCGACAAGAGTCGCCAGCGCCGCACCGACCTGCGCCTGCGCCCCGGGCGTGCGGTTGACGAACTCACCCCAGCCCACACCGACCACACTGACGTTGCGCAGCAGCAGCCGGTTCACCTTGACGGTGGGAATCCCGCCGGCGGCGAATCCGATGACCAGCAGCCTGCCCTCGGTGGCCAGCGCGCGGATGGCGTCGTCGAAGGCGGCACCGCCGATCGGGTCGACCACCAGATCGACGCCACGGCCGCCCGTCTCCGCCTTGACCGCGTCCAGCCACCCGTCGGTGAGCGGCAACACCACGTCGGCGCCGAGTGACTCCACGAACTCGGCCGCCGACGGGCGGTGCACCATCGCGATCACTTTCGCGCCCAACGCTTTCGCGATCTGTACCGACGCTGTGCCGATGCCTCCGCCGGAGCCGAGCACCAGCACCGTCTCACCCGCCTGCAGCCCACCACGGCGCTGCAGCGCGAAGTGCATCGTGTAGTAGTTGCCCAGCAGGCACACCGCCGACCCGTCGTCGAGCGCGGCGTCGGTCGGGACCACGCTCCGCACCGGCACCGCCACCTGCTCGGCCCACGCGCCCAGCAGGCTGAACGCCGAGACCCGCTGGCCGGCAACCAGACCCGAGCCCTCGAGAGCGGACCGCACGGTTCCGGCGACCTCCAGGCCCGGGACGAACGGCGCCGGCACCTTCATCTGGTATTCACCGCGCAGCATCAGCAGGTCGGGGAAGCAGAGGCCGGCGGCCCCGACGTCGAGGACGACGGCATCGCCGCTGTGCACGTCCTCGACGTCGGTGTACGCCAGCCCGGCCGGCCCTGTCAGCTCTTGTGCGACAAGCGCTTTCATCAACCGAGGCTGAAGGTGGCCCGTTCGGCCGCCGACAGATCGGTGATCTCGCCCCACTTGGCCGCGACGTCGTCGACCGAGGGCACCTCGGTGAACGTCACGCCGCTGTTCTGGAACAGCGCCACGCGCTGCACCTTGCCGCCGCCGACGATGAACACCGAGGCGGTGTCGGGCACCTCCTCGGTGCACAGGTAGGACACGATCGGGGCCACGTACTCCGGGGTGAGCTTCTCGAACACCTCGGGCGGGAGGATGTCCTGGGTCATGCGGGTCGCGGCGATCGGCGCGATCGCGTTGGCCTTGATGTTGTACTTCGCGCCCTCCTGGGACAGCGTGTTGATCAGGCCGACGAGACCGAGCTTGGCGGCACCGTAGTTGGCCTGACCGAAGTTGCCGAACAGACCGCTGGTCGACGTCGCGACGACCACGCGACCGAAACCGTTCTCGCGGAAGTGCGGCCACGCGGCGCGGATCACGTTGTAGCCGCCGTACAGGTGCACCTTGAGCACGGCGTCCCAGTTGGCGAACTCCATCTTGTGGAAGGTGCCGTCCCGCAGGATGCCCGCGTTGCTGACCACACCGTCGACCTTGCCGAACTCGTCGATCGCGGTCTTGATGATGTTGGCCGCACCTTCGGGTTCGGCGACGGAGTCGTAGTTCGCCACGGCGCGGCCGCCGGCGTCCTTGATCTCCTTGACCACCTCGTCGGCCATCGCCGATCCGGATCCGGTACCGTCCCGCGCGCCGCCGAGGTCGTTGACGACCACGCTGGCGCCCTCACGCGCGAGCGTCAGCGCATATTCGCGGCCGAGGCCACCTCCGGCGCCCGTGACGACGATGACACGATCCTGCACTCCTGGCACTGATGTTCCTCTCTTGAAGGTTTGACCGGCTCAGAACAGCTTGCGCGCCAGTTTCCACGCCTTCTCTGTATACGGGGGATAGATCATGGCGGTGAGGTCGGGTCGGGTCGGCTTGGTCAGCACCGACTTGCGGTGGCTGAACTCCTCGAAGCCGAACTTGCCGTGGTACGCGCCCAGCCCGGACGGCCCGACACCGCCGAACGGCAGCTTGTGGGTGGCGAAGTGGAACAGCAGGTGGTTGATCAGCATGCCGCCCGCGGGCACCTCCTTGATCACCCGCTCCCGCACCGCCTTGGCCTTGGTGAACAGGTAGGCCGCCAGCGGCTTGGGCCGGGAGTTCACGAAAGTGATTGCCTCGTCCAGGTTCTGGACGGTCACGACGGGCAGGATCGGGCCGAAGATCTCGTCGGTCATCAACGGTTCGGCCGGATCGGGGTCGACCACGACGGTCGGTGCGATCTTCAGGTTGGCGGCGTCGGAATCACCCCCGACGGCCACCTTGCCCTTGGTCGCGGCCAGCGCGTTGGCGAGCCGGTTGAAGTGCCGTTCGTTGACGATCTTCTTGCCGCCGGTGTTGCCGGCCTCGAACGTGTCGACCGCCTGGCGGAGGGCGTCGACGAGCTTGTCCCGGATCGGGGCCTCGGCCAGCACGTAATCGGGCGCGATGCAGATCTGGCCCGAGTTGATCAGCTTGGTCCACGCGATGCGCTTCGCCGCCACCTCGATGTCGGCGTCGGCCGCGACGATCACCGGGCTCTTGCCGCCCAGTTCCAGGGTGACCGGCGTCAGGTGCGACGCGGCGCTCTCGTACACCTTGCGGCCGATCTCGGTGCCGCCGGTGAAGATCAGATGGTCGAAGCCCTGCCCGATGAGCTCCTGACTGACCGCGCCGTCGCCCTCGATCACGGCGATCGCGTCGTTGTCGAGGTAGCGCGGCACCAGCTCGGCCATCAGCGCCGACGACGCGGCCGCCACCTCGGAAGGCTTGAGCACCATGGTGTTTCCGGCGGCGATGGCGCCCACGGCGGGCCCCAGTGTCAGCGCGAACGGGAAGTTCCACGCGCCGATGATCAGCACGGTGCCGTAGGGCTCGTACTCGACCCAGCCGCGGCCGGGCAGCTGCGACATCTCCAGCAGCCGGTGCCGGCGCTTCATCCACTTGCCGACGTTCTTGGCCGCGTAGGCGGCTTCACCGGTGGTGCTGGCCACGTCGGCCAGCCACGCCTCGAACGGGGAGCGGCCCAGATCCTTTTCCAGCGCTTCGGCGATCGCGCCCTCGTTCTCGGTCATCAGGCGTTCGAGCGCATGCAGCTGCTCCTTGCGCCACTCGACGCTGCGGGTGCGGCCGGTCGCGAACGTCCCCCGCAGCTTGCGGACGACGGCGGGGATGTCGGTGCTGGTCACGCCGCCGTCGGCGTGCACAGGTACGACGGATTCGGTGGTCATGATGGGGTCCCTTCCTGACCTGAGGAGTACCCGCATCGTAGCCAACCACCCGGTTGGTGAACAGGCGTCAAGCCCGCCGACGGATCAGACTTTCACGCCGACGGTGAACGTCGAGAAGGACTGCTCGTCGCTGTCGGCGATCTCGACCATGCGGTCGAGCCGGCGCATCTCGTCCCGCGACGGCACCTCGCGTGCCGTCCAGCCGTGCGCCGACAGCCACTCCGCGACGTTGGCGCGGTCCGGATCCTCGTAGGTGAGCTCGGTGATGTCCATCGGCTCGACGTCGATCTGCGCGGTGATGGCCGCGAACCGTTCCCGCATCCGCTCCCGCCGATCCTGGGCGTGGAGGCCCATCGACTCCGCGGCGACCCGGCTTCCGGCCGCGCTGAGTTCGGTGACCTGTGCGAAGAGCCGGTCCTGCGCGTCGGCGGGCAGGTACATCAGCAGTCCCTCGGCGAGCCACGCGGTCGCCGCCGCGGGGTCGAAGCCGGCGCCCTTCAGCGCGGCGGGCCAGTCCTGGCGCAGGTCGATCGGCACCTCGCGGCGGTCGGCGGCGGGCTGCACGCCGTGCGCGGCCAGGGTCGACGTCTTGTACTCCAGCACCAGCGGCTGGTCGATCTCGTAGACGGTGGTGCCGGCGGGCCAGGCCAGCCGGAACGCGCGCGAGTCCAGGCCCGAGGCGAGGATGACGATCTGGCGGATCCCGGCCTCGACCGCGGCGGTGAAGAACGCGTCGAAGAAATGCGTCCGCACGGCCTGGTAGTTCTTCATGTGCTCGAACAAGGCACCGATCTCGGGATCGGATTCGGTCACCTGGGCGACGAACCCGTCGTCGACGACGTACTGCCAGGAACCGGCGCCGGCCCCGGAGACCAGCAACCGCGCGTACGGGTCGGTGATGAGCGCGTCGGGGCGTTCGGTCTCGGCCGCCCGCGCGGCGGCGACCATGACGGCGGTGGCCCCGACGCTGGAGGCGATGTCCCAGGTGTCGTTGTCGGTGCGGAGGGAACTCATCACGGCCCCTTTCGATCGGAAGCGGCTTTACTTTGCAACCCTAGCTAATCGAAAGGGGGCTATTCGCTGAGATTCCAGAGCTTGTTGGCCAACAGCAGTTCGAGTTTGTGCACCACCGCGCCGAGTTCGCTGCGGTCGCCGACGAAGCCGGCGTAGAAACCCATCCCCCACACCACGGCGACGAGCATCTCCACCAGGTAGTTCACGTCGGTGTCGGTGCTCAGTTCGCCGCGCTGCACCGCGTCGTTGACCGCCCAGGACACGAACGCGCGGGAGTTCTTCAGCGAATCGTGTTCGTCGTTGCTGAGTTCGGGATGGCGCTGCGCTTCCAGCACCGAGGTGACCAGGAAGGCCGCTGCCGAGCGGTCGTCGGATTCCGACTGGGTGGCCACCGACAGGAACGCCGACAACCGGCCGATCAACGTGGTCTGCTCCTGCGCCCGGGCAATGGCCCTGCTGACGATCGTCGCGTTGATCTGCTCGACCACTTCGGCCCACAAGACACGTTTGCTGGCGAAGTAATGGTTGATGGCGGGACGGGTCAGATCGGCGCGGATGGCGATCGCCTGGAACGTCGCCGCGTCGTAGCCGAGTTCGCTGAACACATCGCGCGCGGCATGCAGAATGCGCTCCCGTGTTTCAGCGGCCTTCGCTGCGGGAGGGCGTCCTGGGCCTCGGCTAGCCGTATACGGCACGGTCAAATTGTGCCACACGTCACCCGGTGCTTCGCGACGCCATCTCGAGCCGTTACCCGAGGGTGATCCGGCAGCAAACCCTTGTGCCGTCAGACCGGCCCGCCGGCCCGTGTCGCACCGGCCCGTGTCTGTTCGCCGCCCCGTCGGCGAACTAGGGTCTTCGACCATGGGGGCCGTGGCGTCGCGCGAGGCGTTCTTCGAGGCCGGACTCGATGTGCTGTCCGACCTCGGATACGGCGGGCTGAAGCTCGCGGAGGTGTGTGACCGTCTGGGCGTCACCACCGGGTCGTTCTACCACTACTTCTCGAACTGGCCCGCGTTCACGCAGCAACTGGTCGCGCACTGGCACGAAGGCATGACGCTGCAGATCGTCGAGGCCTCGCAGGCCGAGACCGATCCGCGGCGCCGCATCGACCGGCTGATCGATGCGGCGCTGGCCCTGCCGCACAGCGCGGAAGCCGCCATCCGCGTCTGGAGCGCGGTCGATCCCCAGGTGCGCTCGGTCCAGGAAGCCGTCGACCGGCAGCGCTTCGACGTGATGTACCACGCCGCGCTGGAGATCCTGCAGCAGCCGCGGCAGGCCGAACTGTTCGCCGCATGGGCGCTCTACCTGCTGGTCGGCTACGAGCAGGCGATCCTGCCGGCGGACGCGACGGGCCTGCGCTGGATCGGCGACCAGCTGCTCGGGGCGCTGGACACGGGCCTGTTCACCTCGGTGCCCGGTCGTGAGTGAACCCGCCGCTTCCGAGGTGGACGAAGCTCCCGTCGAGCACGTGGTCGCGATGCTGCGCGAGCGCCTCTACGGCGCGATCTCGTGCCTGGCGACACTGGTGGTGCTGACGCGCTACACCGAGGACGACACCAGCGGCTGGGCCCGCATGCTCGACGTCGGGGTCACCATGGGCGGGTTGTGGGCCGCCAGCCTGCTGGCCGACTGGGTCGCGCACATGAGCGTGCACAGCCGGAAACCGCGCGGCGTCGAGTTGTGGCGGATGCTGCAGTGTTCCGGACAGATTCTGCAGGCCGCGCTGCTGCCGCTGCTCGCGTTGGGCAGCGCGGCCGTGGACCTGCTGGACACGGACACGGCGATGTGGGTGGCCAAATGGATCCTGGTCGTCGAGCTGGGGTTGATCGCGCTGGCGGCCGTGCGGCGGACCCGCCTGCCGCTGTGGCAGCAGATCCTGACGGTCGTCCTGCTCAGCGGCGTCGGGTTGTTGGTGATCGGCATCAAGGTCCTCGCACACTGATGGTCGCCGCGCTGCACGGGCTGCGGGTTCGCCTGGTGCGACGCATCGCTCAGCGGGACCCCGACAGCGACGCACTGCGGCGCGCCTTGCGGGCCGCGGTGGTGGTGCCGCTGGCCGCTGCGCTGAGTTTCACGCTGGCCGGCGACAGCGCCCAGACGCCGCTGTTCACCATCTTCGGGTCGATCGCGCTGCTGGTGTTCTCCGACTTCCCGGGCAATCGGCAGAACCGGGCGGTGGCCTACGCCGGGCTGGGCTTCAACGGGTTCGTGCTGATCACGCTCGGCACCCTGGTGGCACCCCATCCGTGGGTGTCGGTGGCGACGATGTTCGCGCTGGGAGTCGCGGTCACGTTCTCCGGGGTGCTCAGTGAGACGGTCGCAGCCGGCCAGCGGGCCACGCTGCTGACCTTCGTGTTGCCGGCCTGTACGCCGGCCGGCCCGGTCGGTGAGCGACTGCTGGGCTGGGCGATCGCGCTGGCGGTGTGCGTGCCCGCGGCACTGTTTCTGCTCCCGCCGCGCCATCACGGCCAGCTGCGCCGCCGGGCGGCCACCAGCGTGGTCGCCAGCACGGCCACCGAACCGGTCACCAGCGGTGTGCCCGCCGTGGCCGACGGTGCGACATACGGCGTCCAGGGTCCGGTGCCGCGCAGCACGTCGGTCCGCCACATCCACTGCGTGATCCCCCCTGCGGGACGTGGTAGGAGAGGGGGCTGGCG
>NZ_LMVQ01000003.1 GCF_001545925.1 Mycobacterium sp. NAZ190054
GGCATCCGAGGTGAGCAGCCGGTCCACCCGTTGATCTGGGGGCACGGTCGCGTCGAGTCGGGCGATGCGCGCCTCGGCGGGCAGGTCGAGCAGGTCGACGCCGTCGGCGTGTAGCAGGTCGAAGAAGCAGCAGGCCGGCGATGAGCTGCGGGAGAAGCGCGAGAAGGCCGCGGCCGCACCGCAGGAGGCCGGTCAGGAAGCGCGTCAGCGGGCGCAGAACGCGCAGGAGAAAGCCGACAAGCGCACCCAGGACGTGGCGCAGAGCGTCGCGTCCCGCACCGCGGAGGCCAAGTCCGAGGTCGACGACGCGGCCGCGCAGCGGGTCGAAGCCGCGGAGAAGGCCAAGCGCAGCGCGCAGAACCGCAGCAAGGCCGCCGAGAAGGTGGTGACGTCGGCTGCGGACGAGGAACTCGACGAGGCGGCGTCCAAGCGCAGCGCGGCCGCGGGTGCGCGGGCGCACGCGGACCGGCTGGAGGATTTCGGCGAGACCGAGAAGGAGACGCGGCAGGCAGCTCGAAAGAGTGACCTGTGACCGCGCTGCCTCCGGATCCCGATCCGATGAACACCCCCGGCGAGCGCGCCGGGGGTGTTCCTCCGGGAGAGACGCCGCCGGACTCCGCGCAGACACGGGCGACCGCGAATCCCGACCCGACGGCGGGCCGCAACCTGACCCCGAGGGCGGTCATCACGTTCGTCGCGGTGGCGGTGTTCGTCTTACTGTTCGTCGCGACGGCCGTGTTCCTCGTGATCGGCATGATCGGCTAGGGCCGGCAGCGGTAGTCCAGGCACACGGTCGTGCCGTCCAACCTTCCGCTGATGGTGCAGTGATCGACCAGCGCGTGCATCAGTGTGACGCCGCGGCCGCGCCGGTCGAGCAGACGCTGCGGCCCGGCCTCGGACGGACGCCAGCTTCCGTGGTCGGTGATGCACACACTCAGACAGCGGTCCGTGGGTTCGAAGTCGGCCCGCACGGTCATCGGACCCGCCGCCGACCGGTCGGCATACGCGTGGTCGACGCAGTTCGCCAACGCCTCGTTGACGGCCATCAGAATGTCGTTGCGCTGGACCGCCGAGACACCGCGCTCACGCAACCACTCACTGAACCGTTGCCGCAACTGCGCCGCGTTGGTCGCCGTCGCCGCACCGCTGACCGTGAGCTGCTCGGAGGTCTGTGACGTCAGCGGCGCGATAGCAGTCATGATTTTGGGCTACCCGGCTTCGCGCAAGATCAGTCAACGGATTCTGTTGCTTTAACCCGTCGTTACCGGGCTGCGATGCTTGGCCTCCAGTGCGGTGCCCTCGATGTCGAGGTCGGGCACATACCTGTCGAACCACCGGGAGTGCACCCACATCTTGTCGCCGAGCATCGCCATCACCGCCGGAATCAAGGTCAGCCGCACCACGAACGCGTCCAGGAACACACCGACGGCCAGGGTGAGGCCGACCGATTTGATGATCGGGTCGCTGCCGGCGAGGAACGCGATGAACACCCCGAACATGATCAACGCCGCCGCGGTCACCACGCGGGCCGACAGGCCGACGCCGTTGCGGACCGCGGCCAGCGCGGCGTCCTTGCCCGAGGCGTTGCCCAGCTCTTCCTTGATGCGTGACACCACGAACACCTCGTAGTCACTGGACAGGCCGAAGATGATGGCCAGCACGATGATCGGCAGGAAGCTGATCGTCTCGCCGGGGGTGATGCCGAGAGCGTCGGCGCCCCAGCCCCATTGGAACACCGCGACCTGCACGCCGAGCGCGGCGAACACCGACAGCAGGAACCCGATGATCGACGTCAGCGGCACCAGCGCCGCGCGGAACGCGATGGTCAACAGCACGAACGCCAGTCCGACGACCACGACGACGAACACCGGCAGCGCGGCCGCCAGCTTGTCGGAGGTGTCGATGTTCGATGCGGTGTTGCCGCCGACGAGGAACGTCGCGCCGGTGTCGGCCTGGATCGCGTCACGGTCGGCGCGGATGCGTTTGACCAGGTCGGCGGTCTCGGTGTCGTTGGGGCCTGTCTCCGGGATGACCTGGATGACGGCGGTGCGCGCGTCACCGCCGGCGGGGGTCGCGGCGACGACGCCCTCCTCGCGGCTGATGTTCGACGCGATGGTCTGCGCCGCGGTGGGGTCGGTCGCGCCGGACAGGTCGGCGACGATGAGCAGCGGTCCGTTGAAGCCGGGGCCGAGATGTTCGGCGGTCAGGTCGTAGGCTTGCCGCGAGGTGTTGGACGCGGGCTGGGACGACCCGCTGGGCAGGCCCAGATGCATTGACAGAGCCGGCAATCCGATCACGATCAGGGCGGCCGATCCGCCGAGCAGCAGGGGTTTGCGGAACCGCACCACGAAGCGGGCCCACGCCGCGCCGAGGGTGCGCTGCGGCGTGTACGCCGCGACCTGGGCGACCTCCTTGGGGCGGTGAGGCTGCAGCGGCGGTTCGATGAACTTGGCGACCTTGCCGCCGGCGAAGCCGAACATCGCGGGCAGCAGCGTCAGCGCGATCAGCATCGCGATCAGCACGGCCACCGCCGCCGACACCCCCATGTAGGTCAGGAACGGGATGCCGACGACGCCCAGGCCGCACAGTGCGATCACGACGGTCAGCGCGGCGAACACCACCGATCCGCCCGCCGTGCCGACGGCCAGCCCGGCGGCCTCTTCGCGCGGCATCAGCAACAGCAGGTTGTTGCGGTAACGGTTCAGGATGAACAACGCATAGTCGATACCGCAGGACAGGCCGAGCATCAGCGCAAGCGACAGCGACGCGGTGGGCATCTCGATGAACGCCGCCACCACGAAGATGCCGAGCGCGCCGATGCCGACGCCGATGCTGGCGGTCAGGATCGGCAGACCCGCGGCGACGACCGCGCCGAACGTGACGACCAGGATCAGGAACGCGACGATGATGCCGATGATCTCGGGCAGGTGCGGGACGGCGACCTTGTAGCCCGGGAACACCGCGCCGGAGTACTCGACCTGCAGACCCGCCTCCTGCACCGGCGTCATCGCGTTCTCGAGCTCGGCCAGCGCGGGGTCGCTGACCTCGCCGATCGGGGCTTTCCACTGCACGGTGCCCAGCCCGATGCGCCCGTCGGGGGAGATCTGCCGGGTCTGGGTGGGCCCGGCGGCCGCGGCGATGTCGGGGATGGTCGTCAGGCTCGCGACGGCCTGGTCGATGCTCGCCGCGAAGGCCGGATCGGTGACGGTGCGGCCCTCGGGCGCGGCGAAGGTGATCTGCGTCTGCGCTCCGCTGTAGGCGGGCAGGTTCTGCTGCAGTTGCTCGACGGCGCGCTGGGACTCGGTGCCGGGGATGGTGAAGTTGTCGCTGGGCTCCCCGCGGAATCCGACGAACGCCGCTGCCACCGCGGCGAGTGCGGCGAGCCAGGCGCCGAGGACGATCCACCGGCGGCGGAAGCTGAATGCACCGAGCGCATAGAGATAGCGCGACATCGTGTCCCCCACGGTTGCTGCGACGGTAAACCTGCACATCTATGCCCGCTGCGGCGGGTCCTTACTCCGGCGCGGCGGTGTGATCTCTGTGACCGCAGCTACCCCGGTGTGGCGTTCGTAAACGCATCGCGCGATGGCGGCGTGTAGGCTGGAGCCTAGGTCGAGTGCGCGGACAGTGTGTCCGCCGTCACACGTGGCAGAACTGCACTCGGCCCGCGACGCGATTTTCTTCGCTCGGACACCGTGCGGGGTACGCCCCGCACCACTCAAGGATTTTCACTATGGACACGTCTGACTTGTTCTCGCATCGACAGGCTGCGCAGGCCGAGCCACTCGGCAACACCTCCGACGAGCGGGTGCAGAACCCGGTCTTCTCCGACCTCCAGCAGAACGGGCGTCCCACCGAATCGCGTTCGCGGTGAACGGAATTCCGCTCGCACGGCGGGCGGCGAAACCGATCAGGGTCACCCTGGCCAAGGAACTCGGCGCCGACATCGACGGCGCGTGGTGGCCGCATTCGGCCGCGATGGCAAGTGAACTACCCGATCTCATCGGTGCGTTGCACCCGCAGCTGGGCGAGGTGCTCGCCATCCGGGTCAACTGGTCGGCCACCGAAGGACAGCTCGACCTGGAGACCATCGCCAGCGCGTCGACCAAGAAGCTCCCCGGTGAGCACCACCGGCGGCCGCGTCTGATGAACATCGACGGCCGCACCGCCTGCGTAAAGCTGCTGGTGGTGCCGAGCATGACATCGCAGGCGCTGGGCGCGATGGTGCTGCGCACCGCCGCGAGGCTGCCCACCTCAGGTGGTGCCAGTGACGGGCGTCTGTTCAACACCGCGTGCGTCGTGATGCGCCTGGCTGAGGCCGAAAGCCAGAAGTGGAGTGAGTCGGCTGCGGCGGTTCCCTCTAATTAGTTGTCGCGCAGGAGTTTTCGTGACGAAATCCTGCGCGCCTAGGTTGGCGCATCCTGACGTGCTAGCCTGAACGAGGATGTCTGTCTGACATTCGTGCAAAAGTGAGAGAAGAAATGTATGGCACAGGGAACTGTGAAATGGTTTAACGGCGACAAGGGCTTCGGCTTCATCGCTCCCGATGGCGGCGCACCGGATGTGTTCGTCCACTACTCGGAAATCAGCGGCAGCGGATACCGTTCGCTCGACGAGAACCAGCGCGTCGAGTTCGAGGTGGAACAAGGGAACAAGGGGCCGCAGGCGGTCCGAGTGACCGCGGTCTAACAGACTTCAATTCCGCAGTGTGGGCTGGCAGGGGTTCCTGCCAGCCCACACTCGTTTTGCGACAAGGAAGGGCTCTGTTGGCAGGACCCGAACGTAGCAACCTCAACCCGCAGGCGGGCTGACACCTGATGGCAATCAGAGATGCCGCTGCCTACGCACATCTGACCGACTCACAAGTCGACGCACTAGCCCGCGACCTGGACGCGATCCGGAGCGAGGTCGAGGCCTCGCTCGGTGAGCGCGACGCCGCCTACATCCGGCGCACCATCCGATTCCAGCGGATCCTGGAAGTTCTCGCACGCGTGGTGATCGCCACGAGCCGGCGCCGGACCGGATGGGTGCTGGGCACCTCGATGCTGGCGTTCGCGAAAAGCGTCGAGAACATGGAGATCGGGCACAACGTCGGCCACGGTCAGTGGGACTGGATGAACGACCCGGAAATCCACTCGAACACTTGGGAATGGGACATGGTCGCGGTGTCCTCGCAGTGGCGGTACTCGCACAACTATCGCCACCACGTGTTCAACAACATCGTCGGTGTCGACGACGATCTCGGCTTCGGCATCATGCGCGTGACCCGCGACGTGCCGTGGAAACCCGAACATCTGGCCCAGCCGTTGCGAAACGCGTTGCTGGCCTTGATCTTCGAGTGGGGCATCGGTCTGCACGGGGTGCACTCCGAGCGGGACCGGGTGGCGCCGGACGCCGCCGAGGTGAGCCGGGCGCGCAGGACGCTGGTCCGCAAGATCACCCGGCAGGTGGCCAAGGATTACGTCGCCTTCCCGGCACTGAGCCTGTCCCGCTGGCGTCGCACGCTGGCCGCGAACCTGACGGCCAACGTGCTGCGCAATCTCTGGGCGTATGTGGTGATCTTCTGCGGGCACTTCCCCGACGGCGCCGAAAAGTTCACCGAGGACGTGCTGGATTCCGAGACCCGCGGCGAGTGGTACCTGCGCCAGATCCTGGGCTCGGCGAACTTCACGGCGGGCCCGGCGCTGGCGTTCGCCAGCGGCAACCTGTGCTACCAGATCGAGCACCACCTGTTCCCCGACCTGCCGAGCAACCGCTACGCCCAGATCGCTAAGCGGGTGCGTGCCGTGTGCACCGAGTACGGGCTGCCGTACACCACGGGTCCGCTTGCGCGGCAATACTTTCTGGTGTGGTGCGCGATCAACAGGCTGGCCTTGCCCGACAAGCCGCGCTGACTCAGCCCACCAGGGCCAGCGCGTGCCCGCGGCGCAGCTTGCCCGACGGCGTTTTGGGGATCATGCCGGGGGCGAGCACCACGACGTTGTGGGGACGCGCGTCGACCTCGGCGAAGACCTCGTGGGCGACCTCGCGCTGGATGCGACGCACCGTGGCGGCGTCGTCGAAGCTCTTGCACTCCACGGCGACAGCGAACGTCTCCCGGGAATGCCCGGCATCCAGGCGGACCGCGACCGCACACCCCGGTCGTACCCCGTCGACGCGGCCGGCCGCCCGCTCGATGTCGGTGGGGTAGATATTGCGGCCCGCCATGATGATCACGTCTTTGACCCGACCGCACACGACGACCTCACCGTGCTCGGTGACGTAGCCCAGGTCGCCGGTGTCGTACCAGCCGCGCGCGTCCTGTGCGCCGATGAAGCCCGCCGGTGTCGTGTATCCGGAGGTCACCGCGGCGCCGCGCACTTCGAGGACACCGACGCCGCGTGGCGGTAGTTCGGCGCCGTCCTCGTCGACAACCCGCAGTTCCAGGCCTTTCAGCGGCCGGCCCAACGACACCAGCCGACGCGTGCGTCCCTTCCTGGCGGGGATCGCCCGGTGCAGCGCGGCCAGCATGTCGGCCTCCACCTCGTCGACGAGCATGCCTGCGCCACAGGGTGAGAACGACACCGCGACGGTGGTCTCGGCCATGCCGTAGGCCGGGACGAGCGCCTCGGATCGCAGGCCGAAGCGGGCACCGGCCTCACACAGGTCCTCGACGTCGCGGGGGTCCACCTGTTCGGCGCCCGACAGGGCCCAGCGCAGGGAGGACAGGTCGAACTCGGCGGGATCGTCCTGCCGGCGCAGGCGTTTGGCCAGCAGGGTGTAAGCGAAGTTCGGCGCGGCCGTCATGGTGCCCCGGTACTTGTGAATCAGCCTGGGCCACAACAGGATGTCGTTCAGGAAGTCCATCGGGGTGACCTTGACCAACGCGGCGCCGAAGTACATCGGCACGGTCAGGTAGCCGGTCATGCCCATATCGTGGAAACAGGGCAGCCAGCTCACGATCACATCGGTGTCGATGTCGAAGTCGCAGCCGACGGTCATCGCCTCGGCGTTGGCGACGATGTTGGCGTGGGTGATCTGCACGGCCTTGGGCGACCCGGTGGAACCGGAGGTCAGTTGCATCAGCGCGACGTCGTCGTCGCGGCTCTCGACCGGCTCGATCGGTGCGTGCGTGAGCAGTTCATCGACGGTCAGCACGGCCATCCCGCGGCCGGCCAGCACCGGTGCGGCGGCCAGGAACGGCTCGGAAATCACGACCACCTTCGCCGCGAGCATGTCGATGACGCCGGTGGTCTCCTCGGCCCACCGGACGAGGTCCGTGCGCGGGGTGGGTTGGTGCACCATGGTGGCGCTCGCGCCGCGCATCCAGATGCCCTGTGCCACCGGGGCGATCTCGACGGGAGCGCCGGCCAGGACGGCGACGGCGTCACCGGGACCGACCCCGGCGGCGGCGAGCCCGCCGGCCATGCGGCGGGCCCGGTGGTGCACCTCGGCCCACGACTGGCGCACGGGCGCGTTGGGCTCTCCGGTCACGAACGCCCGGCCACTACGCCGGGCGTTGTCGAACATCGTGTCGGTGAATCGGCTCATGCAGCCTCCATGGCTAGGTCTGTGATCAGTGGGGGAGCCGCTGGGAGCACGACACTGCGGATAGAAGTGTGGCCTCTCGGGTTCAAGCCCAGATGGGCCTCGAGGCGGACGGTACGAGGGTCGCAGTAGGGTCAGAGTACCGATGACGCGACGCTCGCGAGGCTAAGCGCGCCGCGGGCCCGGAAACTGACCCCTCGGTAGGAATATCGGCAAAGGCTTCCGGAAGGCGGACGGCGCGAGGTAAACAGTTACTTCATGGGCGCCGGGGCTTATGTGGGTCGGGTTGGTGGGTTGGCGGTCGCGCTGGGGATCGGGGCGGCGGTTTTCACGGGGGCCGGGGTGGCCCAGGCAGAGGCGATCGGCGGCGGCTCGGAGTCCGAGACCTCGCAGTCCGCCGAGACCTCGTCAACGTCGGCGCAGTCGGCGGACAAGGTTGTTGACGAAAAGACATCCGGCGCAGAGGAATCCGAGGCGGGTCCCCCGGCCGAGGAGCCCGTCGAGGAGCTCGTCCAGGAGCCTGTCGACGAAGAAGAACCCGCCGATGAGGACCGCAAGCCCTCGTCCCCCGACGTCGGCGACGACGTGCCCGAGGTCGCTGACGAGACCGTCGACGAGGCCGAGGAACCGGCCGACGAGGTCGTCGTCGACGAGGAGGCGCCGGCGGCCGAGGTCACCGAAGAACCGCCCGTCACCGAACCCGTCGGCGAAGAACCCGTGACCGAACCCGTCGTCGAGCCCGCCGCCGGCGAGGCCGAACCGGACCCGGTCCAGACCGAGACCAGGGAACTCTCCGACGCCGCGGTCCCCGACCTGCCGGCCGAGGAACCCGAAATGCCGGACGGGGCGCTGGCGTCGCTGGTGATGTCGGTGCTGGCGGCCGGGCGCGAGGCCACCAACGAGACCCCGCAGTCGATGGGGGACCAGGTCACCACCAGCCTGGCCGCCGACGAGTACCCGATCCCGACCGACGTCGTGGTCGAGGACTTCAAGCCACCGTTCGAGTGGCTGCAGCACATCCCGGTGCTGGGCCGGTTCGTGGTCACCCCGCTGGTCCATCTGGCGCACGCGGTGCCGTTCGTCGGGGAGTTCCTGCATCCGCTGATCGGCTGGCCGGTGGACCACGACGCGGCGCCCGACGATCCGAAGCCGCGCACGGTACGCGTGACTTCGTTCGACGGCGCCAAGATCTACGTGCATTTCATGCCGGCAACGGGGCTGAAGGCCGGCCAGAGCGCACCGACGGTGCTGTCCGGCCCGGGGCTGGGCCTGCCGGGCGCGACGACGCTGGGCATCGACATCGACGGGTTCCTGCCCTACGACGTCGTCGGTGTGGGGATGCTGCGCAGGGCCGGCTACAACGTGGTGACGTGGGATCCGCGCGGCGAGTGGCATTCCGAGGGCACCATGTTCCTCGACTCGCCGGACTACGAGGGCCGCGACGTCTCACACATCATCAGCTGGCTGTCGACGCTGGAGGCCGTCGAGAAGGTCGGCGGCGATCCCAAGGTCGGCATGGTCGGCGCATCGTACGGCGGCGGCATCCAGTTGGCCGCCGCCTCCATCGATCGGCGCATCGACGCGATCGTGCCGACGATCGCCTGGAACAACCTGACCGATGTGCTGTTCCCGCGGGAGGCGGTCGCCAGCGGCTGGGGCACGCTGCTGCCCACGGTGCTGGCGCTGACGCTGGCGCGGGAGCATCCGCGGATCTTCCCGGTGGCGATCGCCGGAGTGCTGTTCGGCTACGCCGATCCGGACGACATCGCGCTGGTGGAGAGCCTGGGCTATCACGATCAGTTGCAGGACATCACGATCCCGACGCTGCTGATCCAGGGCACGGTCGACACGCTGTTCACGCTGGACCAGGCGCACCGGAACGCGTTGGCGCTGATCGAGGCCGGAACCACGACCAAGGTGCTCTGGTACTGCGGGGGTCACGGCGCGTGCCTGAGCAGCTACAACGACGGCCGGAAGGTGTGGGGCGAGACGCTGGAGTGGCTGGATCGCTACGTCAAGGGTGAAGACGTCGAGACCGGACCGCAGTTCGAGTGGGTGGACCAGAACGGTGTCTGGCACTCGTCGTCGACGTACCCGGTCGGTTCACTCGGCGCGCCGATCGAGGCATCCCGCGATGACCACAAGACGTTGCTGTTCGTGCCGTTCATCGGTGGGTCGGGGCCGAACCCGGGGATCCTGCTGCGGGGGCTGGTGCGCACGCTCGTCGGGTTGCCGTCGGCGGCGCCGGCGTTGAACGCGGTGAACCTGCGCGTGCCGGACGTCGAGGTCGAGACGCAGATCGTGGGCGCGCCGGAATTGACGCTGACGTACTCGGGCAGTGGCACGGCCGAGCACGTGTACGCCCAAATCGTGGATGATCAGACGGGTTTGGTGCTGGGCAACCTGGCTACGCCGATTCCTGTTGTGCTGGACGGGGAGTCCCACACGGTGACGTTCTCGCTGGAGCAGGTGGCGCACACGCTCAAACCGGGACAGTCGGTCACGGTGCAGATCGTGACGTCGGCGTTCGCGTTCCTGAACTTCTACTCGTGGGGCCACGTCACGGTCGAGGGCATGTCGATCAAGCTGCCGACGATCGCAGCGGCAGCGGCAGCGGCGGAGTCGGCGGCCGCCTGACGCGTGTCGTTCGTCGCGCCGGTGCACGCGTACAGTGGACCCACCGGCGGAATGTCGAATGCGGCTATCTGAGACCGCGTCGTCGCCGGATTACCCGGGTCAGTGCGTGGGACCCAGTCGGGATGCCGCATGGCAGGACAAGACAGGGGCACGGGCTTCGGCCAGCCCCACAACGGACCCCAGAACACACCGCGGTTGCGTCTCAAGCGCAAGTCGCCCGCCACCGGATATGTCGATGGGGCATGGTGGCCGCACAGCGACGATCTCACCTCGGAACTCCCGGACCTGCTGGCGGTCCTGTCGGTACGGCTCGGTGATGTGTCGAGGGTGACCTACAACCGCGCCGAGTGGCAGACCGCGCCGCGGAAGTTGGTCATCGACGACCAGCTGATCAGGCTGGACGGGTATGACCGGCAGCCGGCCAGCACGCTGGGAGTGGTCGACTCGCGGGGAGCAGGAACCATCCTGCTCGTCGTTCCGGTGGACACCGACAGCGAGCACGCGCACGCGGTGATGATGGCCGCGTCCGCCCAGGACGACGGATCCAAGGTCGAACTGCTACTCGCAACCGGGCAGGGTACCTGACCGGAACCTGTTGCGCGGGAGCTTGTTTCGGCTCTCAGCGCTTCTTGGCGTCGTACAGCGACTCGGCGGCGGAGGTCTTCGCCGCCGACTTCGCGTGCTTGTCCGCGCGTTTCTCTTTCAGCGACTTTCCGGACTTCTTCGACATCGCTTGGCGGGGGGACTTGTCAGACATGGCTGGCCCTTCATCAAGGGGCCTGGATGGTCCCGATGGTTCGACCCTACTCTGTAGGACACAGTTGGGGCCGACATCGGGTGTAGCCTGAGAGGCATTGGGAACCCAGCCGGTCTCGGATGTGTCAGCTGACTTCGGGCTGATCTCGACGAGCAACCGCTCAAGCCGGCGCGCCGGTACCACCTACGTCGGGATTGTCTTGAACGCTGCGCCCACCTTCAGTTCTTTTCTTGGCCCTGCTGTAAAGAGGCCGCTTCCTTCGACGGTGCGGTTCGGTCTGCTCGGCTCCTACCCGCCGGCGATGTGCGGGCTCGCGAACTTCAGCTCCGCGCTGGCGCAGGCGTTGACCGCTCGCGGGTCCGAGGTCGGCGTCGTGCGGGTCAGCGACGGTTCGCAAGCGCCGGCCGTCGACGTGGCGGGCGAACTCGTCAACGGGTCGGCCCAGTCGGCGTCGGATTGCGTGGCATTGCTCAACCGCAGTGAGGTCGCGGTGATCCAGCACGAGTACGGCATGTACGGCGGTGCGCACGGCGATGAACTGCTGGGCATCATCGACCGGTTGCGGGTCCCGTCGGTGGCTCTGGTGCACACGGTGCTGAAAAACCCTGCCCCACATCAGCGCTGGGTCATGGAGCGGATGGCGGCCACCATCGACCGGATGGTGGTGATGTCCGAGTCGGCGCGGGAGAGACTGTGCCGTGAGTACGGTGTGGATCGGCTGAAGGTCGTGACGATTCCGCACGGTGCGGTGCTGCCCACCGGCCCGCGGGTGAAGCGTGGCAGCAGGCCGACCATCCTGACCTACGGCCCGCTGGGTCCGGGGACGGGCATCGAGCGCGTCATCGACGTGATGCCGTCGTTGCTGAGCGCGCCGGGTCGCCCCCGCTATCTGGTGGCGGGCCGGACGGACCCGAAAGTCGGTGTCGGCGAAGGAGAATCGTACCGGGAGGCACGAGTCGAACAGGCCCGCCGCCTTGGTGTCGCCGATTCGGTGTTCTTCGAGAACCGTCACTTCGACAGAGCGTCGCAGGCCGCGCTCTTCCAGGCAGCCGCCGTCATCGTCTTGCCCTACGATTCCACCGATCAGGCGAGCTCGGCTCTGCTGGTCGAGGCGATCGCCAGCGGCAGACCCGTGGTGGCGACGGCGTTCCCGCATGCGGTGGAGCTCCTGCGCGATGGCGCGGGCATCCTCGTTCCCCATGACGATGCCGAAGCCTTGTCCACCGCGCTGCGTCGTGTGCTGACCCAACCGCGGCTGGCCGGGTCGATGGCCGCCGGAGCGCGGCAACTCGCGCCGGCTATGGCGTGGCCGGTCGTGGCCGAGGCATATCTGCAGTTGGCCGCTGGTCTGTTGATGGAGCGGCGGACGCGGGTGTGACCCGGTGGGGTACTGTTGCCGCTACCGGGCAACTCGATCTCGAGTGAAAATGCCTGACTTCCAAAGGAAACCATGATGGCGTCGCCCACCCCGTTCCGCACCCCCTACGAGAAGCGTGTCGAACTCGTCCAGAACACGATCAAGGACCACTCCAAGCTCGGCGACAAAGCTGCGGGTGACCTGGCGGTGCGGGTGCTGCACATTCTGGACTCGATTCCCGAGAAGATGCGCTGAGCAAGCGGATTCGCCTACTGGCCGCTTCATGACGTCACCTCCTGGGTGACGCGTGGCCAGGGCTTGGGCTTCGGGCGGGTACGCACATGCGTCGGCCACCAGAACCACCTACCCATCAGGGCGGCGATCGACGGCGTCATGAGCGATCGCACGATCAGCGTGTCGAACAGCAGGCCGAGACCGATGGTGGTGCCCACCTGCCCGATGGTGATCATGTCGCTGACAACCATGCCGATCATGGTGAAGGCGAAGACGAATCCCGCTGCGGTGACCACGGATCCGGTGCCGGCCATGGACCGGATGATCCCGGTGTTCAGTCCGGCGTGGATCTCCTCCTTCATGCGCGACACCAGCAGCAGGTTGTAATCGGCGCCGACGGCGAGCAGGACGATCACCGACATGGGCAGCACCATCCAGCTCAGCGGGATGCCGATGATGTGCTGCCACACCAGAACTGACAGGCCGAAGGACGTGCCCAGGCTGAGCACCACGGTGCCGACGATGACGGCTGCCGCGGCGACAGCTCGGGTGAGGATGACCATGATCAGGAAGATCAGGATCAGCGACGCGACGGCGGCGATCAGCAGGTCGTAGTCGGCGCCCTGCTGCATGTCCTTGTACATCGCCGCGCTGCCGCCGACGTAGACGGTGGATCCTTCCAGCGGCGTGCCCTTGATGGCGTCCGCGGCGGCGATGCGCAGCGGTTCGATCCGGGCGGTGCCGTCCTCGGTCAGCGGGTCACCCTGGTGGAATACGGTGAAGCGCACCGCCTTGCCGTCCGGTGACATGAAAAGCTTGATGCCCCGCTGGAAATCCGCGGTCTGGAACGCCTCCGGCGGCAGATAGAAGGTGTCGTCGTTGCGGGCGGTGTCGAACGCCTCACCCATCGCCGTGCTGTCCTCCTGCATGGCGATGTTCTGATCCTGCTGCATCTTCTGCGCCTGATACTGGTTCAGCATGATCTGCTTCTGGTTCTTCATCGTCTGGATCATCGCGGGCATCAGCGCCGCCATCTGCGGCGTCAGCTGCGCCATCCGTTCGATGTCGGGAACCAGCTCGGTGAAGTCGTCGCTCATCGTGCCGATGCCGTCCAGGCTGTCGAAGATCGAGCGCAGCGCCCAGCACATCGGGATGTCGAAACAGTGCGGCTCCCAATAGAAGTAGTTGCGGAGCGGACGGAACTGATCGTCGAAATCAGCCAGGTGATCGCGCACCTCGGTCAGGTTCGCCGAGGTGTCCCTCATCTTGTCGGCCATCCGGCGGCTGACATCGGCCAGCTCCAAGGTGATGCTCTGCATCTTCTCCATCGAGTCGATGGTCACCTGCATCTCGTTGGCCTGCTGCAGCGTGTTCTCCAGCACCGTCTGCTGGAAATCGTTGTTCAAGATCTGGCCGGTGCCACTCTGGCCCAGCGTGTAGGCCAGTGACGCGTGTTTGATCGGTTTGCCGTCGGGCCGGGTGATCGTTGTGACCGAGGCGATTCCGTGGACCCGGACCAACGCCTTGGCGATCTTGTCGATCACCAGGAAGTCCGCGGGATTGCGCATGTCGTGATCGGATTCGACCATCACCAGGTCGGGGTTCATCTTGGCGTCGGAGAAATGACGATCGGCCGCTGCGTAGCCGACGTTCGCGGGAACGTCGTCAGGAAGATAGATCCGGTCGTTGTAGGTGGTGTGGTAGCCGGGCAACGCCAGCAGGCCCACCATGCACAGCACGGTCGCCATCACCAGAATCGCCCCCGGCCACCGGACTGTGGCCGAGCCGAGTCGCCGCCAACCGCGAGCACGTCCGTTACCTCGGGGCTCCAACACCTTTCCGAAGCGGGTCACGATCGAGATCAGCGCCGGGCCCAGCGTGAGAGCGGCGGCCACCACGATCGTCATGCCGATGGCCAGTGGGAAGCCCATGCTCTGGAAGTAGGGGAGCCGGGTGAAGTGCAGGCAGGCCGTCGCGCCGGCGATCGTCATCCCGGAGGCGAGCACCACGTGCGCGGTGCCGTGGAACATGTCGTAGTACGCCGACTCCCGGTCCATTCCCGATCGCCGGGCCTCCTGATAGCGCCCGATCAGGAAGATCGCGTAATCGGTGGCGGCGGCGATCGCCAGCGTCACCACCATGCTCGTCGCGAACGTCGTGAGCCCGAAGACCTCGTAGAACCCCAGGAACGAGACGATGCCGCGCGCCGAGAACAGCCCGATGAAGACCATCGTCATGGTGACGAGCATCGTGATGACCGATCGGTAGATGATCAGCAGCATCACGATGATGATCGCGATCGTCACGCCCTCAATGGTTTTCATGCTGGCGTCACCGACGATGTTCTGGTCGGTGGTCAGCGCCGCGGGTCCGGTGACGTAGGCCCTGACCCCTGGCGGAGCCGGGTTGGCGTCGACGATGTCGCGGACCGCCTGCACCGATTCGTTGGCCAGTGCCTCACCCTGATCACCGGCGATGTACACCTGCACGTAGGCGGCCTTGCCGTCGATGCTCTGGGCACCGGCCGCGGTGAGCGTGTCACCCCAGAAGTCCTGGACGTGCTGTACGTGCGTGGTGTCGGCGTTGAGTTCGCGGACCACCTCGTCGTAGAACGCGTGTGCGTCCGCCCCAAGGGGTTCCTCGCCTTCCAGCACGATCATCACCGAGCTGGAGGTGTCGTACTCGTCGAACTTGTCGCCGACGTGCTTGGTCGCGATCAGCGAAGGCGCGTCGTTGGGGCTCATCGACACCGCGCGAAGCTTGCCGACCTCTTCGAGCTGGGGCACGGCGGTGTTGAGGAACGCCACGAGGCCGACCCAGACCAGGACGATCGGCACGGCGAAGGTCCGGATGAAGCGCGGCAGCCGAGGCCGGGACGCGGCCGCATGCCGCGCCGGCGGCAGCGCATCGGTGGGTGCGTCGTCGGTATGAACCGTCATGCTGCCTTCACCAGGCAGTAGGTCGCGGCGTTCAAGCCCTCGGCCGTCCTTTCGTCTTTCACCTCGTCATCGACGGTGACGCGACAGCCGATCGAGTGACCGTCACCCTGGGCCATGATGTTCGGCATCACGGACGGCAGCGTCGTCTCCAAGGTCAATGACCAGGGCAGACTCACCTCGCCGGTGCGCTGGGGCTTTCCGTCGAGGTCGACGTAGTTGATGATCGCCGACGAGCCCGAACCGAAGACCTCGTACGTGACGACCTTCGGGTTGAACGAGTCTGCTGTGTCCGCGTCCACCGGGGTGACGATCGCGCCGTCGGAGCCGAAAACCGAGCGAAGGTGCGATACGGTCAACGCGCCGATCGCCACTGCGACCACCACCAGGACGGGCAGCCACACCCGCTTGACAACGTTGATCACTGCGCGCAACCGGTGTTGCCGTGCACCGACTTCCGGGTTCGTTTCGCGCACGCGAAAGCTGCAGGCAAGGCCGTGCCTTTCAGTGAGGGACGCCGCGAGCCACCAGTCGGCATGCGATCTTGAAGGAATCTAAGCCCGCAAGTGGATAAGGTCAATCCGGTTATAGCGTTTTGGTAAGGCACATCACTAAATTGGATTCGGTGATTGACAAACCCTGGGGTGTTCTGCGCAACTGGCGCGGCGGCCGTCCGTAAACTCGGCGTCATGAGTGCTGGTGATCCGGAGGCTACGGGCCTGCGCAAGGATGCCGAGCGCAACCGGCGGCGGATCATCGCGGCCGCCCGTGAGCTGTGTGCCACGCGGGGGTTGGAGGCCACGCTCAATGAAGTCGCCCACCACGCCGGTCTTGGTGTCGGCACGGTGTACCGGCGCTTCCCGACCAAGGAGGCGTTGTTCGAGGCGATCTTCGAGGAGGGGGTCGACCAGCTCGTGGTCTTGGCCGAGTCGGCACTGGAGGCCGAGGACTCGTTGGAGGGGTTGTCCTGGTTCGTCTGGCAGTTGTGCGAGATGACCGCGACGGACCGCGGCCTGCGTGAGATCGCGTTCAGCAGGGCGTCCTGCGGCGGGCGGGTGGACGCCGGCCGCATCCGGCTGCACCCGCGCATCTCGAAACTCGTCGAGCGGGCCAAGCGTGACGGCTACCTGCGTCCCGAGGTGTCGGCGACGGACATGCCGCTGCTGGGCTTGATGGCCGGCGCGGTGAGCGAGTACTCCGGCGAGCTGTCGGCCGACCTGTGGCGGCGTTACGTCGCAATCCTGTTGCAGGGCTTGCGGTGTCAACCGGGCCAAGAGCGGTTGCCGGTCAAGGCTCTCACTCAGGCCGAGCTGGAATCCGCGATGCACCGATGGCCGCCGACGGGGACTGCGGAGTCGTAGTCGCCGAGAGTGCGGCGGGCTCAGTCCAGGGCGGTGACGCCGCTACGCCAGGCGTCGAGGATGGCCTCGACGCGGTCGCGCACCGAGTGCCGGGCTTCGTCACGGTCGGCGCCGGTCATGAGCAGATCGTCGTAGTCGGTGTCGATGTGGCGGACGGACGCGGTGACGGCCAACCGGATCGCGTCGGGACCCAGTGCCCGGCCCGCCGCGGATCGTCCGACGCGGCCACTGCCACGCAACGCCGAGTGGTAGGCGATGGCGTCGGCACGCGCGGGTGGACAGCCCGGGAACTGCGCGCGGATCGCGTCGGCGAACTCGTCGCGGAACTTCTCGTCGATCGCGGCGCGACGGATCTGATCCTGGGTGCGGCGTACGGCGCGGGCGTCGGCGTCGGCCAGGCATTGTTGAGCGGCCTGCTCGATGGCTTCGCTTTCGGCCAGAATGCCTTGCCGTTCATACCGATTCCCAGGCCGGCTCCAGCGGACGACCACGGCCGACAGCCGGCTGAGTTTCTTGGCGCGGCGGGTCAGCGCCGCATCGCCGGACGGCAGGAACTCAAGATGGCCGAGGTCGGCGCAGTCCAGGCACACGTTGCCCTTTCTCGACTTCAGCAGGAGGTCACCGGACTCACCGCACATGCTGCACTCCCACGCGTGGCTCGCCGCGATCACCCGGAGTTCGTCGGGGAGCTTGCGTGGTGTCGCGGGTCCCGGCTGCTCCGCGGCGGCCCATCGGGTACGGAACCGGAGTTCGGTGGCGGCGTCGCCGGCTTCGGTGAACTGCAGATCGCCGTAGTCGGTGTCCCACGAGCCGAGGCCCTGCTGCTGGGCCCAGCCGCGCAGCGCGTCGAGGGCGGCGGTGACCCGTGCGTCGTCGACTTGAATGCAGCGATCCAGGGTGGTGACCCGGCCCCATTGCCAGCGGTCGACGTTGGGTTGCGCGAGCCAGCCCAGGCCGATCAGCACGTCGATGGGCGTGACGTACTGCTGCTCGGCCAGTGCGGCCTCGGCAGCGCGCGCGACGCGGGTCTCCAGACGTGGCATGGTGCGGCCAACGATAGTGCCGGCGTCCGACAGCCGGACGGCCTCGCGAGTTTGCGCCGCAGAACAATTGCTGCGCCGGCCCCCCGGTGGGGCGGGGGAGAATCGCCATGTGCTCCCGTCGCGATCAACGCTGCAAAGCTGGGTGCCGGACTCGTTGAGCACGAGTGGGGATGCAGTCGACTCCAGCGGATCGACGGTAGGGGCGACCGTGTCGGGCCTCGACGACGCGATCAACCGACTCCCCGAAGTCGAGGGGTGGTCGGGCGCCGCGCATGACGCGGCGACCGGGATGTTCGGTCGCGCCGATCTCCAGGCGCAGCAGTTCACCGATTACGCCAAAGCCGTGGCGACAGCGCTGAAGAACGGCGCCGGAGCGATCGGCGCTGCGCGGGCGGCACTGCTGGCCAAAGCCGACCTCGTCGACGCCGGCCCGCTGAACGTCACCGACCAGTGGGTGGTGCTCATCGATCCCGTCCGGATGTCCGCGGACGACATAGCCGAACTCCAGGCGCTCGCGGCTACCGAGCAGACGTCGATCAACACAATGCTGGTCGCGGTGGGTGACGCTGACGAGTCAACTGCCAACGCGGTCGTCGCTGCAGGGAAGAAGTATGGGTTCGTCGAGCCGAGGGAG
>NZ_LMVQ01000004.1 GCF_001545925.1 Mycobacterium sp. NAZ190054
GCTGTCGACCGTCTCCTGCCCACCGAGGAAGCGCGCGAACTCGTCGACCTCGCCCGGCAGATCGGTGACAAGGTCCTCGACCCGATCGTCGACCGGCACGAGAAGGACGAGACCTACCCCGACGGCGCCTCAGCCGGTCCAGCTCCGACAGCGCGCAGGCGTAGCGCCCCTGCCCTCCCGCGGCGACAGCGCGCAACCACACGTCGGGGCAGCGGGTGGCGGGCGGAAGCGGCCAGGTTCCGGGCCGGCCGCCGAACGCGGCATCCGCGAGGGCGTTTGCGGAATCCTCGGCACCGGTGTCCATCGGACCGGGACGCTATCAACCCGAAAGTCGTTTGAAAATCACGTTAGTTAACAGTTCATGGATGACGTGTTACAGCAATGTCAACGCGCCTCCGGACAAAGGTTGCCAATTGTCCGGTATGCGGTGATGCCAACAGCCGAAATGACCGGTCACCGCGACAGGCGAGCAGCCGCTGTACCACTACTCGCGTTGGCAAAACTTCGGCTGGATGAACGTGATGTAAATTTTCTGCCTGCGCTTATGCGTTTTCGCACACAACCGACCTATTGACGGCAATTCGGAAGCCCTTCTACGTTGTGTGCACGAGTGGTCATCGGCGACTGTGCTCGGGGTTTGTTCCAACGACTCGCGCGACCAATGGTCGCGAAAGAGTCTGCACGGAGGGGTTTTCCATTGCCACAGCCGCAGCAGCTTCCCGGTCCGAATGCTGACATCTGGGATTGGCAGATGCAGGGCGTTTGCCGAGGTGTTGATTCCTCGATGTTCTTCCACCCCGACGGCGAACGTGGCCGGGCCCGCGCGCAGCGCGAGATGCGCGCCAAGGAGATGTGCCGCCGTTGTCCTGTGATCGCACAATGCCGTTCGCACGCACTGGCCGTCGGCGAGCCGTACGGCATCTGGGGCGGCTTGAGCGAATCCGAGCGTGAACTGTTGCTCAAGCGCGGAATTCGCCGCAGCGCCTAGACCTGACATCGAACAGCCCACCCCGGCAGTCGCCACCGGGGTGGGCTGTTCTGCGTCCAGGGGCATTTGCGTGCGGGGAGGCCGAATTCACCAATCCGGCCGAATCGACCCCGTCACGCGCCCCCGGTTGAGATTATTTGCACGTCGCGGTTCCAACAGAAGGGGATCTTCATGAGCAGTGCCGCCGAGCGTGCAGCTCAGTTGGAACTGGTGGCACGGCTGAAGTCGGCATTCCCCGAGCTTCCCGACGCTCCGACCCCGGACCTGCTCGACCATGCGCGAATCAAGGCCTATCTGAAGCCTGTTCACGATGTCGGCGGTGAACCCGACGCCCCGATGAAGTACGAGAACAAACAGTACGAGCAGTGGGAGGAGATGACGTACGTCATCTGCGAGGTGCTCGCCTGGCGGGGAATCTGGCTGTCGGAGGAGCGACGCCGGATGGGCAACGTCGACGTCGGACGTGCCGAGTATCTGGGCCTTCCCTATTACGGCCGATGGCTGCTGGCCGTGGCCCGGATCCTGGTGGAGAAACACCACATCAGCCTCGGCGAGCTGAGTGAGCGCATGGCCGAGGTTCAGGCCCGCTACGCCAACGGGCTCAACGGAAGAAGGCTCGAGGCACAGCCGAAGTGTGCCGGCGACGGTTCGCAGGTCAAACGCAACGCACACCACCAGCATGCGGTCGGCAAAGGTGACCCGCAGGTGTACGCGGGACTGGCCGGTGAACCCAAGTTCAAGGTGGGCGACCAGGTGTCGGTCCGCGACCTTCCGGTCCTCTTCTACACCCGCACCCCCGAATACGTGCGCGGCGCCGTGGGCGAGATCGCCACCGTCGCCTATGAGAGCCCTGCCGCCGAGGATGAGACGTGGGACCGGCCCGATGCGAAACCGGAGTGGTTCTACGTCGTCAGGTTCACGATGGCCGACCTATGGCACGGCTACACGGGCACCCCGACCGACGTCCTGCGCACCGAGATTCCCGAACGCTGGCTCGAAGCGGCCTCCTGACTCATCCCGGCCCGAGAGGAACTCCCCCGTGTCCCACGATCACGACCACGACCACGACCGGACGGTCAAGCCGATGGTGGATGAGATCACCGACTTCGAGGTTCTCGAGATCGCGCTGCGCGAACTCTGCATCGAGAAGGGCATCTTCACCGCCGAGGAACACCGCCGCTTCACCGAGTTCGCCGAACAGATCGGCCCCACCCCCGCCGCCAGGCTGGTGGCCAGAGCGTGGCTGGATCCGCAGTTCGAACAGCTGGCCCTGAACGAACCGATGACCGCGAGCAAAGAGGTCGGGGTCGACTGGATGGAGCCCACCGGATTCGGAACCCCCAGCGATTTCACCGCTTTCGAGATCCTCGCCGACACCCCGACGCTGCACAACGTGATCGTGTGCGCACTGTGCTCCTGCTACCCGCGGCCGATCCTGGGCAACTCCCCCGAGTGGTACCGGACCCCCAATTACCGCCGGCGGCTTGTCCGTTGGCCCCGCCAGGTACTCGCCGAGTTCGGCCTCTATCTGCCCGACGACGTCGATGTCCGGGTGCAGGACTCCAACCAGAAGCACCGATTCATGGTGCTGCCCATGCGTCCCGACGGCACCGAGGACTGGACCGAGGACCAGCTTGCCGAGATCGTCACGCGGGACTGCCTGATCGGGGTGGCACTGCCCAAACCCGGGGTGACGACGAACGTCATCGTCGACACCCGGCCGGCGGTGCACCCGTGACCGACCGGGTGGCGGCGCTCGACCACATCGTCGAACGCAACCAGGTGTGGCCGCGGATGGCCGCGAAGTACGGCGTGGAGAACCCGCTACCCCCCTGGAAGACGAGCCTGGACGGATTCTGCGACGCCCTCGACCACGCGGCCTGCGCCGCTGACGTGCCGACCTTCAAGGAGCGCCGTGACGAAGAGGACGCGTTGTCGGCGACGCTCTATGCCGACCTGCCGTACCCGGAGAACCAGTTGATGGCGCTGGCCCACACGCTGCTGGCGCGCGGCGTCATCGACGAGGCGACGCTCGTCGCGCGCATCGCGGCCGTCCGCGCCCGCCTCGAAGCCTGAGCGGCTCAACCGTCACGTTCGACCGCGTCGGGTTGATCGGTCGGTTCGGTCGGCGCAGGCGCGGCGACGGGAGCCGGCCGCCGCTGCGTCGCGCGGACCAGCCCGAAGATCACCAACCCGACCACCAGCAGTACCCCCAGCCACGGAAGCAGCAGCCCGAGGAGCAGTACCGCCCCACCGGCCACCGCGACCAGCCCATCCCACCCGCGCTCGACCTGGCCGAGGAATCCTTCATAGCGCTCCGGCGCGGGGCCGCCGATCTGCTCGGCGTGGAAGCTCGCCTCGATGGTGCTGTAGGCGATCCGATCGCCGAGGGCCTCGCGCTGTGCGCGCAGGCTGTCGAGATCGGCCTGGCGCTGGGACAGCGCACTCTCGGCTTGGATGAGCGCTTCCGGGTCGCGGGCTTCGGACATGATCGCCAGCAGCCGGTCCACCGAGGTCTGCAGCGCCCGGATCCGCGCGTCCAGATCCACCCGCTGGGTCGTGACGTCCTCGGCGGTGGTGGTGGCCGTCTCGACGGTGCCGAGCGCCTTGAGTTGGCGGAGCACCTCGTCGAGGTCGTCCGCCGGAACCCTCAGCACGATCGACGTGACCGCCCGGCCACCGCTCGAGCCTGCGTCCTCCGAGCGGCTGTCGACGCGCCCGTCGTTGCGCTCGGCGATGACCGCGGCCTCATCCGCCGCGGCCGACGGGTCCGGCACGGTGACCGTCATCGACGCGGTCTTGACGACGTCCCGCTTCTGTACCGGAGGCGGGGCCTGGGGCGGCCCGAACTCGGGCGCAACACCGGTGACGGCGTCGGACGACGCGCTTCCGCCTGCGGGCATCGTCGGGGCGGCCGGTGTCCCGCCCTGCTGTTCGCCTGCCGAGGCACAGCTCGTCAGGATGCCGAGTCCCGCGATGACGGCGGCGACAGCCGCTCTGTGGCTCACGCGTGCACTCACCGGGCGCCGGCGGCGAGCCATTGCTCGAAGGTGGTCGGACAGATCCGGGCGTCCGCGCCGGGCAGCAGAACGTTGCCCGCCAGTTCCTCGCCGAGGGGGCCCGACCACGTCGGGACGAGTTTGACGGTACGTCCGTGGACGTCGTTGGTGCGCCGCGCCATGTCGACCAGGTCCTGTGTGTCGGGGCCAGCCACGTCGACGTAGCGGCCCTGCGGCGCACCGGTCGCGATCTCGGCCAGCACCGCGGCGATGTCGTCCGGCGCGACGGGCTGGACCAGCAGCGGCGCGATGGTGGCCGCCCCGTCGTGCTCGGTCCAGCCGACGGCCAGCCCCGCGAAGTCGTGGAACTGCGTCGCCGGCACGATCGTCCACGGCACGGGGCCCTCCTGCACCAGACGCTCCTGCTCGCGCTTGCCCGTGTAGTGGTCGGTGCCGCCCTGTGTGCGGTGGATCCCGACGATGGACAACAGCACGTGGTGGCGCACACCGGCACGGTGCTCTGCGTCGAGCAGGTTTCTGGTCGTCGTGCCGAAATACGCGAGCGTCTCGTCCTGGCTGATCGGCGGTGAGCTGATCGCGTCGACAACCGCGTCGACGCCCTCCAGCGCGGCGTCGAGCCCGTCACCCGTGAGCAGGTCCACGCCGAGCGACCGGCTGATGCCGACGACGGTGTGACCGCCCCGCTTGAGGACCGCCGCGGTGCGCGCACCGATGTTGCCGGTGGCACCCGCTACCGCGATTCGCATGATCGACCTCCGTTCGCTCGGACACCCTGCCACAGTTTGGTCGGTGGCAGCGCTTCCCGGGAGGAAATCCCGGGAACCCTAGCGCCGGGCGAGTTCCCGCAACACCCGATCGGTGGCGCCCCAATCCATGCACTTGTCGGTCACCGACTGGCCGTAGGTGAGCGGGCGCGCCTCCGGCGCCTGGGCACCGGCGACCAGGAAGCTCTCCAGCATGACCCCGCTGACGGGGAGCCCGTCGCGCACCAGCTGCGCGACCTCCTCGGCCACGTCGGCCTGACGGATGTGGTCCTTGCCGGAATTGGCGTGACTGCAGTCGATCACGACACGGTCGGGCATACCGGCCGCGGCGAGTTTCTCGGCCGCCGCGCGCACCGACCCGGCGTCGCAATTGGGGCCGCTGGTCCCGCCCCGCAGGATGACGTGGCAGTCCTCGTTGCCCTCCGTGCGCACCACGGCACCACGGCCCGAATCGTCCATGCCGAAGAACACATGTTGGGCCGCAGCGGATTTCGCACCGTCGACGGCGACCTGGATGTTGCCGTCGGTACCGTTCTTGAACCCGACGGGCATCGACAGTCCGGACGCCAGCTGACGGTGCACCTGCGATTCGGTGGTCCGGGCCCCGATCGCGCCCCACGCCACCGCGTCGGCGATGTACTGCGGGCTGGTCGGCTCCAGGAACTCACACCCGACCGGCAGGCCGATGTCGATGATGTCCAACAGCAGTTGCCGGGCGATCCGCAGGCCGCGGGCCACGTCGAAGGTGCCGTCCATCCCCGGGTCGTTGATCAGGCCCTTCCAGCCGATCGTGGTGCGCGGCTTCTCGAAGTAGACCCGCATCACGATCTTGAGGCGGTCCTTGAGTTCGCCGGCGATCTTGACCAGCCGGCCCGCGTATTCCAGCGCGGCCACGGGATCGTGCACCGAGCACGGCCCCACCACGACCAGCAGGCGGTCCTCCCGTCCGGCGAGGATGTCGGCGATCTCGTCGCGGTCGCGGGCCACCCGCTCGGCGCGCCGCGCGCCCAACGGGAACTCGGTGAGCACCTCGTGGGGGCTGGGGATCTCGCTGAAACCGCGGATCCGCCGGTCCGACGTCGCGGGCGGGGTGGCGGTCTGCGCCAGAGTCATCTCGGTGGTGCCTTTCCTTGTGGTGGGCACCAGGTGAAAGTCCGGCGCCCTTGAATGACGAAAGGCAGCGACCTGATGGTCACTGCCTGGGCTCCGGGTGGATGCGTGCTTAGTGCTGCGCTTTATCGGCTCCGCCCGGAGCCTGCATAAAGCGCCAATAGCCGGCGCACACACGGATGTTCACGGCGGTCAGGCTACACGGTCGCGCGGTCGGCGGTCCAGCGGGGTGACCTTGCGGCGCCGGGCACCGTCCGACGACTCCCCCAGACCACAGCGGCAGCTGCTGGGCAAAGTGCAGAATGAGCACATGAGCGAGTCGCCGGGCAGCGCCCAGAACGATCCTCTTCGGGAGGACACCGACAACGAGGACGCCGCCCGGGAGTGGTGGCTGTCAGCCGTCGAGGAGGACTCCCGAACGGATGCCAGTCACCTCGCCGCCGCCGAGATCATCGCGCACAACCCCCGGGTGCCGGACGAGCACATCCCCGCGGCAGACGCGCTGGTACGGATGCAGCTCGCCTGGAAGAACGAGATCGACGGCGAGTTCTCGTACACGCCCATCGACCCGGTCGGTAAGCCCGCCTGACGCGTAGCCGTGCCGGCGGTCAGATGCAGACGTAACCGCTGACGTAGCCGGAGGGATCGGTTGCGCTGATACACGCATCGACGTCCCGGTTCCAGTCGGCCTTGGCCCATTTGCCGTTACCCCGACCGGGGCCCCAGTGCTTCCAATCGTGGTGAGGCGGCTTCTCGACGGCGATGTCGGTGCCCGGAGTAATGGGAGCGGCGTTCGCCATGCCTGCGCCGATCCCGCTACCGAGTCCGAGGCCGATTGCCAAGACCGCTCCAGCAAACAGACGATTGCGCTTCACAAATCCATTCTGTGCCATGGTGATTCATCCTACTATGTAGACAGACTAAATTCACGGGGGCATATGTATTCAGTGTGACCCGACCGCTCTACGTGGCGCAACGTCAGGCGTCGTCGAGATGCAGGCGACCCCTGGGACCCTTGATCGGCATGACCTCATCGTAGAAGTACTCCTCCGGGCCGTCCGGCCGGTCGATCAGCAGCCGCCACGGCGAATCGTCATCGCCCTGGTCCAGGATCAACCATGCGCCGACGGCCTCGGGCCCGAAGATCTCGGTCGTCGGTACGGCCCATCGGTGGTCGAGCGTCCGTTGCGCCTGCGCTGTCAGGTCGTCATCCGAGGTCACCCGCGCCAGCCAGATCCGGACCGCATGCTGCAATCGGCCCGCCGCGGAATCGGGCAAGCGCTCGTCGATCAACAGCGAGGTGGGGGTCGGCCGCCCCTCGCCGCCGGACCAGGAGAAGGCGGTCCGATAGGCGTGACCGGCCACCCCGTGTTCGAGGGCACGGGCGTGGACGCGGCCTAACCGGCATCGCCGTCGCGCCTTCCCCAACCACATGAAGTAACAACCCGCGACCAGCAGTAGCACCGCGATCACCGCGAGCCCGATCCCGGGCACACCGTCGAAGTCCCTCGACCACGCGAGCAGGGCGACAAAGACACCGGCCGCAACCGTGCCCAGCGGAGACGGGGTGCGGTGCGGCAGCCGGACGTGACGGGCGAAGACGTCGACGTCACGCCAGACCGGGAGCTGCGGGCGCGGCAAAGGGCGCGCCGCATGGTTTTCCCTCGCCTCGACCCATGCTGCCTGTGGATCGCCCGGCCACTGGCGTTGCCGCCGTTTTCTACCCACGAAGCCACCTCCGAGAACGTCGCGCATCGCACGAGAAAAGGGGCCGGGTTCTGATGAACCCGGCCCCCTTCCCTCGAACTATCTAGTGGTGGTGATGACCGTGGCCGTGCCCGTGGCCGTCGTCTTCCGGCTCAGCCGGCTTGTCGACGACCGCGGTCTCGGTGGTGAGCACCATGCGGGCCACCGATGCCGCGTTGACCACTGCCGAACGCGTGACCTTCACGGGGTCGATGACACCGTCGGCGACCAGATCGCCGTACTCCAGGGTTGCGGCGTTGAAGCCTTGCCCCGCAGGGAGTTCGGCGACCTTGTTCACCACGACCGAGCCGTCCAGCCCGGCGTTGGTGGCGATCCAGTACAGCGGCGAGGACAGCCCGGCGGCGAACACGTCGACACCGAGTGCCTCGTCACCGGACAGGTCGGAGCGCAGCTTGTCCAGAGCGCTGCGAGCCTGCACCAGCGCGGCACCGCCGCCGACGACGATGCCCTCCTCGACAGCGGCCTTGGCCGCGGCGACCGCGTCCTCGACGGCCTCCTTGCGCTTCTTCAGATCGGTCTCGGTGGCCGCGCCGACCTTGATGACCGCGACACCGCCGGCGAGCTTGGCCAGCCGCTCTTCGAGCTTCTCGCGGTCCCAGTCGGAGTCGGACGCCTCGATCTCGGCGCGCAGCTGCGCCTTGCGGGCGTCGATCGCCTCCTGGGTACCGCCACCGTCGACGATGACCGTGCTGTCCTTGTCGACGACGACGCGCCGCGCGGTGCCGAGCACCTCGAGACCCACCTCGCGCAATACCAGACCCACGTCCGGGTTGACGACCTGGCCGCCGGTGACGACCGCGAGGTCGTCGAGGAACGCCTTGCGGCGGTCACCGAAGAACGGCGCCTTGACCGCGACGGCCTTCAGCGTCTTACGGATCGCGTTGACGACCAGCGTCGAAAGCGCTTCGCCCTCAACGTCTTCGGCGACGATCAGCAGCGGCTTACCGGCTTCGGCGACCTTCTCCAGCAGCGGGAGCAGGTCAGGCAGCGAGCTGATCTTCTCGCGGTGCAGCAGTACCAGCGCGTCCTCGAGGACGGCTTCCTGCGAGTCGAAGTCGGTGACGAAGTAGGCCGACAGGAAACCCTTGTCGAAGCCGACGCCCTCGGTGATCTCCAGCTCGGTGTTCAGCGTCGAGGACTCCTCGACGGTGACGACACCGTCGTTGCCGACCTTGGTCATGGCCTGGCCGACCAGCTCACCGACCAGCTCGTCGCGCGACGACACGGTCGCGACCTGGGCGATGGCCTTCGCGTCGTTGACCGGGGTCGCGGCGGCCAGCAGCGCCTCGGAGACGGCGTCGGCGGCCTTGGAGATGCCGGAACCGAGCGCGATCGGGTTGGCACCGGCTGCGACGTTCCGCAGGCCGGCCTTGACCAGCGCCTGGGCCAGCACGGTGGCGGTCGTGGTGCCGTCGCCGGCGACGTCGTTGGTCTTGGTGGCCACCGACTTGACCAGCTGAGCACCGAGGTTCTCGAACGGATCCTCGAGGTCGATGTCACGCGCGATCGTCACGCCGTCGTTGGTGACGGTCGGCCCGCCCCAGGACTTGGCGAGCACCACGTGGCGGCCGCGCGGGCCGAGCGTCACCTTGACCGCGTCGGCGAGCTTGTCGACACCGACCTCCATGGCGCGACGCGCGGTTTCGTTGAACTCAATCTGCTTACTCATGAATGTCTTTCCTAGGACCGGGTGGAACGCGCGCCGCCCCGGACATCACCTGCACATGCGGGACGTCCGGGGCGGAACACGATTCGCTTACTTGGAGACGACAGCCAGCACGTCGCGGGCCGACAGGATCAGGTACTCCTCGCCGTTGTACTTGATCTCGGTGCCGCCGTACTTGCTGTAGATGACCACGTCGCCCTCCGACACGTCCAGAGGAATCCGCTTCTCGCCATCCTCATCCCAGCGGCCGGGGCCAACTGCGACGACGGTGCCTTCCTGCGGCTTCTCCTTGGCGGTGTCGGGGATGACCAGACCGGAAGCGGTCGTGGTCTCGGCCTCGTTGGCCTGAACGAGGATCTTGTCCTCGAGTGGCTTGATGTTCACGCTCGCCACGATGGAGCCCCTTCACTGATGTAGGTGTATGTACTCAGCGGCCGTTTCCGTCCTCGCGCCGTCGTCGCGGGTGTCGACACGAGGCTGAACCGACTGCCGCCTAGCACTCTATACAGGCGAGTGCTAGCACTCAAGGCTAGGGGCTGAAGCTTTTGCCCTGAGCGAACGGCCGCTCAGCGAAGGCCGACGCAGGAGACGCTGCCCGCGGTCTGCGCGGCCGCCGGCAGAAACCCGGCATTTCGCCCTCGGCGGCGATCCGAATTTGTCAGTGGGCTGCCGTAACATCGAACATGTGTTCGACATTGTTGGGGTACCCGAATCCGACCTCCTGGGTGGGTTCTCCGACGCCGAGCTCATCGACGCGGCGCGGGCCAGCGCCCGGGTCGAGAACGCCGCGTGTGCCCGCAAGTTGGCGGTGATGGCCGAGATCTTCACCCGCCGCACCGGCCTGCCCGCCGGGGACCGTGAATCCTGGTGGGTCGATCCCGAGGCCTCGGTGACCGCCGAGCTCGCCGCTGCCGGGCGCATCACCGCCGGCCTGGCCTCAGCCCAGGCCCACCGCGGAGTCGCGCTCCGCGACCGCCTCCCGAAGGTCAACGCGCTCTTCCTGGACGGAGTGATCAGTGAGCTGCTGGTGCGCACCATCATCTGGCGCACCTACCTGATCACCGACCCGGCGGTGATGGCCGCCGTCGACGCCGAGCTCGCCGCCGAAATCAGCACCTGGGGGGCACAGTCGGCGGCCAAAACCGAACTGGCCATCGACGCCCTGGTCGAACGCCACGACCCCGACGGAGTGCGCCGCCGCAAACACACCGCCACCACCCCGTGCGTGGAGTTCGGCAGCCCGATCGACGAACCCGGATTCACCACCATCTGGGCCCGCATCTACGCCGGAGACGCCGCCGCGGCCGAGAAACTGATCGACGAGATGGCCCACAGCGTCTGCCCGGATGACCCCCGCACCCTCGACGACCGCCGCACCCAGGCCTACACCGCGCTACTCACCGGCTTCACCACCCTGGCCTGCCACTGCGGCAGCGACACCTGCCAAGCCGCCACCAACCCCCGACCCCACCGCGACACCACCATCTACATCCTCACCGACCACACCCCCGACGGTCAGCACCGTGGGTCGTCTGCCACGCCCGCCGAGGAAAACGTCCAGCCCGACAGGAAGCCGCCGAAACCGGCGTACATTTTCGGCGCCGGGCTGACCCCGACTCCGCTGCTGGAGGGTCTGTGTCAGGACGCGAAGTATCGCGAGATCGTTCACCCCGGTGCCAGCGGGCCCGAACCGCGCTACACCCCGTCGCGCGCGCTGGCCGCATTCGTCCGCTGCCGGGACCTGACCTGCCGCTTCCCCGGCTGCGATCAACCGGCCACGCTCGCCGACATCGACCACACCGTGCCTTACCCGGTCGGGCCCACCCACCCGTCGAACCTGAAATGCCTATGCCGTTTTCACCACTTACTGAAAACATTCTGGATCGGGGCCACCGGATGGCGCGACCGCCAATACCCCGACGGCACCATCGTCTGGACCGCCCCCACCGGACACACCTACACCACCTACCCGGGCAGTCGGCTCCTGTTCCCCACCCTGTGCCAACCCACCGGTACCCTCTGGACCGGCGACCCACCCGAAACCATCCCGAGTGACCGCCGCGACGAGAAGATGCCCCGACGGCGAAATACCCGCGCGCACAACCGATTACGAACCATCGACGCCGAGCGCAAACACAACCGCGAACAACGCGCCCGCGAACGCCCGGCCCGAACCCAGAACACCCGACCGCCGCCGATCGAATGGCACGAACCCGACTACGGCGACGACCCGCCGCCATTCTGACCGAGTCGGTTCAGATCCATCAGCAGATGGTCGGACACGTCGCCGACCATCTCCACCTCGACGGTGCGAGCCGTGAAGTACCAGCCGCCGCCGTCACGGGCGAAGGTGTCGGCGTAGCGCCCGACGACGATGGGCTGCAACGCGACGGTGTCGGTGCGCTGGACGACGCAGAACGTCGACCGCGCGGCGGCGGTGTCGCCGTCGACGTCGACGATCGGGTTCAAGACGAGATGACGGGTGCGCGGGGTGTTGCCGTGCTCGGGAAACCGGCGGGTGGTCGCGGTGAACAGGCCCGCAATGGCATCGGCCCCGCCCACACCCATGAAATGACCGCGTCCCAGCAGTGCGCCCACACCCTCGAAGTCACCGGCATCGATGAGTTCGGCGTAGCGGTACAGCAGTTCGGCGATCTCGAGCTTGTCAGCCGGCGCGCTCACGCCACCTGCCCCTGCACCACCGGCAGCCCGGGATCGCTGGCCGCGTCCAGCGGCGACGGGGACGCCCCGGCCGCGATCAGATGCGCGGCGAATGACGCGATCATCGCCCCGTTGTCGGTGCACAACCGCGGCCGCGGAATACGCAGCGTCATCCCCGCCTCCTCGCACCGCTGCAGGGCCAGCTCCCGCAGCCGCGAGTTCGCCGCCACCCCACCGGCGATCAACAGCGTCGACACCCCGAGCTCCTTGGCCGCCCGCACCGCCTTGGCGGTCAGCACGTCGGCGACCGCCTCCTGGAACCCGGCCGCGATATCGGCCTGCGACGCCTCCGGATGCCTCTCCACATACCGCGCCACCGCGGTCTTGAGACCCGAGAAGCTGAACGCGTACGGATCGTCGCGCGGGCCCGTCATCCCCCGCGGAAAGGTGACCGCGGCCGGATCACCCTCGCGCGCAAGCTCATCGAGCACCCGCCCGCCCGGATACCCGAGCCCCAGCAGCCGGGCGATCTTGTCGTACGCCTCCCCGGCCGCGTCGTCGACGGTGGAGCCCAGCTCGACGATCGGCTCCCCCAGCGAGCGCACGTGCAGCAGGTTCGTGTGCCCGCCCGACACCAGCAGGCCGATGCTCTCCGGCAGCGGACCGTGGTCGAACACGTCGGCGGCCAGATGTCCGCCGAGGTGGTTGACCGCGTAGAACGGCACCTGCCACGCCGCCGCATACGCCTTGGCCGCCGCGACGCCGACCAGCAGCGCGCCCGCCAGTCCCGGGCCGATGGTGGCCGCTACGACGTCGGGTTTGGTCACGCCGGCCGCTGCGAGCGCGCGCCGCATCGTCGGCCCCAGCGCCTCCAGATGGGCACGTGACGCGATCTCCGGCACCACCCCGCCGAAACGCGCATGCTCGTCGACACTGGAGGCCACCTCGTCGGCCAGCAACGTCACCGTCCCGTCGTCGCCGAGCTCGGCGATGCCGACACCGGTCTCGTCGCACGAGCTCTCGATGGCCAGGATGATCATCGGCCCTCCCGCTTCATCGTGTAGGCGTCGGCACCGCTGACCCGGTAGTACCGCTTGCGCACCCCGATCTTGACGAACCCTTCGCTCTCATACAGCGCGATGGCCGAGTCGTTGTCGGTCCGGACCTCGAGGAAGATCGTTCCGTCCCCGGCATGTTCGATCAGCCGGGTGAGCATGTTCCTGCCGATGCCCTGGCCCTGATACGCGGGATCAACGCCCACGGTGTGAATCTCGTACTCGTACGGCTTCAACCGGCCCAATCGGGCGATGCCGGCATACCCGACCACCTTGTCGTCCACCCGCGCCGAGACATAGAAGTTGTGTCTGGCGGCCAGCTCGGCCAGGAACGCACGCTCCGGCCACGGGTCGTCGCCGTCGAACAACTGCGCTTCCAGCTCCGCACAACGCATGGCATCACCGGGGGTCAGCGGACCGTATTCGACGTTCATCGTGACACCGCCTGCGACGGCTTGGCATCGGGCCTGCGCAGGTACAGCGGAACCAGCGGCTCCGGATCTGCCACCCAATCGTCCACGGCCGCAACAAGTCCCGTCGCCGTGGGATAGACCGGAGCGAGCCGTGGGAGCTCGAACAACGCGGCATGCTCGGGCGACCCGGCCACGGCCGCCGCCCCCGCCGGCACATCGGCGGCAGAGTTCACCGCGGGCCCGTCCACCCGTCGCCCGTCGCGATAGCGCGCCCAGTACACTTCGCGGCGCCGCGCATCGGTGACCACCAGGACGTCACCGGTCGTGCCCACCGCGATCGCGTCCAGGCTGCACACCCCGTGCACCGGGATCCCGAGCGCATGCCCGAACGCCGCAGCCGTCGCCATCCCCACCCGCAGGCCGGTGAACGGGCCGGGACCGCACCCCACCACCACGGCGGCGAGCTGACCGGCTGTCACACCCGCAACACCGAGGGCGTCGACGATATTCGGGGTCAGCCGCTCGGCGTGCGCCCGGGGATCCACCGTCACCTCCTCGGCCAGCAGCTCGATCGCGTCACCGTCGACACGCACCACTCCCGCCGTCACGGCGGGGGTCGCCGTGTCGATCGCCAGCACCAGTCTGCTCATGGCCTGCTCCACTGCCACATCGCGGTGCGGACGTCGGTGTCGGGCGCCCGTTCCAGCCGGATGTCGAGATGGCTGTCCGACAATCGTTCGGCGAGCCCCTCACCCCACTCGACCACCACGACGGCGTCGTCGAGATCGGTGTCCAGGTCCAGCGAGTCCAGTTCGGCGAGCAGGTCCACCGACTCCTGGTCGAGCAGCCGGTACAGATCGACGTGCACCATCGCGGGCGCTCCTTCACGACGCGGCCGGTGCACCCGGGCCAGCACGAACGTCGGCGAGATCACCGGCCCCTCGACATCCAGAGCCTGCGCTATCCCTTTGGCCAACACTGTCTTTCCCGCACCGAGCGGACCCGAGAGCACGACGACGTCACCGGCCCGTAGCCCTCGGCCCAGCCGGACGCCCAGCGCGATCGTGTCGTCGGCGCTGAGCAGTTCCATATTGCCCGAGCGATCATCCATGGGACCGAATCCGCTCCTTCACCCGCCGGGTCAACGCCACCAACTTCGACGGCGTCGCCCGCTCCACCAACCGCACCAACGCTTCGTTGATGACCTCCGGCCGCTCCAGCTGCACGAGATGACCTGCGCCGCCGGCGATCACGAGTTCGGACTTCGCCAACGCCCGCGCCATCGCCCTCGAGTACTCCACCGGTGTCAGCAGATCACGGTCACCGCAGGCGACCAACGTGTGCACCTTGTTCAGCGTCTCGAGCGCGGCGGTCTCGTCGTGCACCTCGAGCGCGTGCAGGAACTCCACCAGCGTCGTGATCGGGGTGTCGTGCATCATCCGTTCGGAGAACGCCACCACGCTCGGGCTGACCTTCTCGTCGCCGTAGGACGCCGCCCGCAGAATCGGCGCGATCACCGAACGTGCGGCTCCCCGGCTGCGGTGCACCAGCTTCGGCGCGTACCTCGCGGCGAACCGCACGGCCTCCAGCGCGGGGTTCTTCAGGATCTCGCCCACCGGCGAACGCGAAACCCCCTCGGCCGCCGAGGAGATCAGCGCGACGCCGACCACCCGCGACGGATAGCGCTGCGGATACTGCCGGGCGTGCGAGAGCACCGTCATACCGCCCATGGAATGACCCACCAGCACCACCGGCCCCTTCGGGGCCATCACCGCCAGTACGCTCTCCAGGTCCCGGCCGAGCTGCTCGACGGTGTAGGTGTCCGGCGGCGCCTCTCCCGACCGGCCGTGGCCGCGCTGGTCGTAGAAGACCATCCGGACCTGGGGTCCCCACTGCTCGGTCAGGCGCGCCCGCTGGAAGTGGAACGACCCCATCCGCAGGCAGAAGCCGTGCGCGAACACCACGGTCAGCCGTGCGTCGGCGGGCCCCACCTCACGGACCGTCAGCGGGACACCGTCAGGAGTGGTCACCACGCAGCCCCGGTCGGCGTCCAGAAGCTCGAAATCCTCGTCGCGGTGCGGGTCCTCGTCGGTGACCCGCCGGCGCAACGAGCGCATCACCGACACTCCCGCCGCGGATCCGACAGCGGCCACCCCGGCCGCGCCGGCGAGCCAGCCCGCGCCGCGGATCACTGCGGCCCACCGACGTAGGCCCGCACGATCCGCCCGCGCGGGCTCGTGACCACCTCGTAGTTGATGGTGCCCAGCAGCTCCGCCCAGTCCTGTGCGGTCGGCTCGCCGTCGGCGCCCGGCCCGAACAGGATCGCGCGGTCGCCCTCGGCGACGTCGACCGCGCCCGGACCCAGATCCACCACGAACTGGTCCATGCAGACCCGTCCCACGTTGGGGTACCGGCGGCCGTTGATCGACACCTCGAAACGGTTACTCAGCGCACGGAACACGCCGTCGGCATAACCGGCCGGGATCAGCGCCAGCGTGGTGTCCGCCGGCGCCGTCCAGGTGTGCCCGTAGGACACCGCGTCACCGGCCCGCACCGGCCGGATCTTGGCCACCGGAGCGCTCACCGTCATCGCGGGCCGCAACCCCATGTCGCCGCGCTCCGGGATCGGCGTCTGCCCGTACACCGCGATCCCCGGGCGCACCACGTCGAACGCGAGGTCCGGACGGGTCAACGCGGCAGGCGAATTGCTCAGGTGCACAACCTCGTAGGTGATCCCGCGGGACCGCGCCGACGCGGCCATGTCGGTGAGCCGGCGCGCCTGCACGTCGTTGAACGGGTGATCCGGGGTGTCGCCGTGCGCCAGGTGTGACATCAGCCCGCGCACCCGCACCGCGCCGTCGCTCTGCGCGCGGCGCAACGCGTCGACCACCGCCGGGTACTCGGCCTCACTCACCCCGTTGCGGCTCAGCCCGGTGTCGGTCTTCACCGTGACGTTCGCGGAGCGCCCGGTGCGCGTGACCGCGTCGAGGACGGCCGTGAGCTGGGCCTGCGAGGACACCGCCAGGTCGACGTCGGCCAGCAGGGCGGGGGCGAAGTCGGTGCCCGGCGGATGCAGCCAGGCCAGCACCCGGGCGGTGATGCCGTCACCACGCAGCGCCAGCGCCTCGTCCAGCGTGGCGACGCCGAGCTCGGCCGCCCCCGCCGCCAGCGCCGCACGTGCGACCCGGGTGGCGCCGTGGCCGTATCCGTCGGCCTTGACGACGGCCATCACCGCAGCTGAGCCGGCGTGTTCGCGCAGCACAGCGACGTTGTGGGCGATCGCGTCGACGTCGACGGACGCGGTGGGCAGAGCCCGCGGCATGTTCTGAGTCATGGTCGGCGTGGTGGTCACTGCACGCGATTGTCCCAGGCGGTGGTTCAGTGGGCGAAATGCTCCTCGTCGGCGAAACCGCCGATGCCCACCTTGTCCAGCTTGCCCAGCACCTCGACCAGGTCGTCGCGCAGCGCGCGGGCCAGGTTCGCCGAGAAACCCTCCCGCACCACGATCCGCAGCACCGAGACGTCGCTCGCGTGGTCCGGCATGGTGTAGGCCGGGACCTGCCAGCCGTAGCTGCGCAGCAGCGACGAGATGTCGAACACCGTGTACTTGGTGCCCTCGACCAGCTTGAACGCCACCACCGGGATGGCCGAGCCGTCGGAGATCACCTCGAAGACCGACATCAAGGCAAGCTCGCGGGCCAGCCACTGCGCGGTCTCGGACAGACATTTCATCACCGAGGTGTAACCCTCGCGGCCCAACCGCAGGAAGTTGTAGTACTGGCCGACCACCTGGTTGCCGGGGCGGGAGAAGTTCAGCGTGAACGTCGGCATGTCACCGCCGAGGTAGTTGACCCGGAACACCAGGTCCTCGGGCAGGTGGTCGGCGTTGCGCCACACCACGAAGCCGATGCCGGGATAGGTGAGGCCGTACTTGTGGCCGCTGACGTTGATCGACACCACCCGCGGCAACCGGAAGTCCCACACCACGTCCGGATGCAGGAAAGGCACGACGAACCCGCCGCTGGCTGCATCGACGTGCACCGGAACGTCCGGGCCGCCGCCACGAGCGTGTTTCTCCAGCGCCGCGCAGATGTCGCCGACCGGTTCGAGTTCCCCGGTGTAGGTGGTGCCCAGGATCGCGACCACGCCGATGGTGTCCTCGTCGACGGCGTCGACCACCTGCTCGGGGGTGATGACGTATCGGCCGTCCTCCATCGGCAGGTAGCGCGCCTCGACGTCGAAGTAGCGGCAGAACTTCTCCCACACCACCTGCACGTTGGAGCCCATCACCAGGTTCGGCGTACGCCCCTTCCAGGCTTCACCCACCTTCTCCCGCCAGCGCCACTTCATCGCCAGACCCGCCAGCATCACGGCCTCGCTGGACCCGACGGTGGACACCCCGATCGCCGTGGACGGGTCGTCGTCGCGCAGGTTCTCGGCGTGGAACAGGTCGGCCACCATGCACACGCAGCGCTGCTCGATCGCGGCGGTCACCGGGTACTCGTCCTTGTCGATCATGTTCTTGTCGAAGGTCTCCGACATCAGCTGGCCCGCTTCGGGATCCATCCACGTGGTCACGAACGTCGCGAGGTTCAGCCGCGAGCTGCCGTCGAGCATCAGCTCGTCGTGGATGTAGCGGTAGGTCAGGTCCGGTTCCATCGACTCGTCGGGCAGACGCAGCGCCGGGATCGGAGTGGTGGACAGCCGGCCGGTGTAGGCAGGGGTCAACGACGGGTGACGCGAGACATTGGGCATGGCTTCCTTTCTAGAGGATGGACGCCAGCACCGCCCGCAGATGGGCCAGGATGTGTGCCGCCGAGGTCGGGACGCCCGCCGGTCCCGGGTCACGGGCAGACAGATCCGCCGCGCGCGGGTGCACGAATGCCGCCGATCGGAGGAGGGTGGTGGGGGTGAGCGGGTGGCGTGGGGG
>NZ_LMVQ01000005.1 GCF_001545925.1 Mycobacterium sp. NAZ190054
CCGCGACGGCATCTTCATCTGTCATCGGAGGTTCATTCCTAAAGCGGGTCGTGGCGGTCTATCTTCGCAAGAAGCGCGATCCAGTCATCATTGCTCACAAAGGCTTGCAAGTGGAACGATCGAGGACCGGTTCCGCTCCGGCGAACACCGAGCCACCGATGCCGTCGCGCTGGCCCAGCGGCTGCGGGCCGCCGGCGGCACCGTGGTGGCCACCGGCGGGTGCTTCGACCTGCTGCACACCGGCCACATCCGGTTGTTGCGCACCGCACGGCAATTCGGCGACGCGCTGATCGTGCTGATCAATTCCGACGACTCCGTGCGCGCGCTGAAGGGGCCCGACCGGCCGGTGATGGCGGCCGCCGACCGGGCCAGGGTGCTGTCGGCGCTGGCCTGTGTCGACGCCGTCGCGGTCTTCGACGACCCGACCCCGGAGCGACTGCTGGCCGACATCCGCCCCGACATCTGGGTCAAGGGCGGTGACTACACCGCAGACGCCCTGCCCGAGGCCGGCGTGGTGAAGCGCCACGGCGGCGACGTGGTGATCGTGCCCACGGTCGCCGGCTACTCCTCGTCCGCCCTGATCGCCGCCGCGCGGTCGGGGCTCCCGACAGAAAGGTGAGACCCATGGCAGAGAATCCGACCCCCGGGGCGGTGCTGATCACCGGCGGCGCTTCCGGTCTCGGTGCGGCGGTCGCCGACGCGGTGCGGGAGCGCGGCGGGACCCCACTGGTGATCGACAAGGACCGCCCCGCCGACGGGATCGCCCACGTGTGCGCGGACCTGGCCGACACCGACGCCGTGGACACCGCGGTCGCGGCGCTGGCCGAACAGGGCGGTGGGCCGCTGCGCGGAGTGTTCACCGCCGCAGGCATCGACGCCTGCGGAACCCTGCGCGAGGTCCCCGCCAAGGAGTGGGAACGGGTGGTCATGGTCAACCTGCTCGGCACCGCGGCCGTGATCAGGTCGGCGCTGCCGTTTCTGTCCCGCGGCCGCAGCCGCATCGTCACGTGCGCGTCGACCCTCGGCATCAAGGCGGTCAGCGACGCCACCGCCTACTGCGCCTCCAAGTTCGGCGTCGTCGGGTTCACCCGCGCGTTGGCCGCCGAACTTGCCGGCGACATCGGAGTGACGCTGCTGATCCCGGGCGGGATGCACACCGCGTTCTTCGACAGCCGCACCGAACAGTACAAGCCCCCGCCGGACGCCAAGCTCAACCAGCCGTCGGACGTGGCCGCCGCCGTGATGTTCGCGCTGTCGCAACCGCCCGGTTGCGAGGTGCGGGAACTCGTGGTGTGCGCGTCCACGGAATCGTCATGGCCCTAGCCGGCGACGACCGCGAACCGCGGACCGTCGTGGTGCTGCGGGCGCTGGGCCTGGGCGATCTGCTCACCGCGGTACCGGCGCTGCGCGGACTGAGGCGGCGCTATCCGGACGCCCGGATCACCCTGGCCGCGCCCGCGAGGTACCGCGCGTTGGCGTTGCACACCGGGGCGGTCGACGACGTGGTGGACACCCCTGAGCTGGGCCCGCTGCGCGGCATCGCGGAGCGGCCGGACCTGGCGGTCAACCTGCACGGGCGCGGACCGCAGTCGATCGCCGCGCTGTTGGCACTGCGGCCCAGAATGTTGCTCACCCATCGCCACGAGGACTTCCCGCACATCGCGGGCCCGCAGTGGCGACCCGACCAGCATGAGGTGGACCGCTGGTGTCAGGTGCTGCACTGGGCCGGGATCGTCTGCCGCGCTGACGATCTGCGCATCGAGCGACCGACCGGGTATCCCGACCGGTCGGATGCGGTGGTGATCCACCCCGGCGCCGGTGCGCCTGCCCGGCAATGGCCGGTGCAGCGGTTCGCGGAGGTCGCCGCGGCGCTGGCGGCACAGGGTGCCCGGGTCGTGATCACCGGATCACCCGCCGAGGCCGACCTGGTCAGAGACGTCCAGTCCGCGGCGCACCTGCCCGAATCCGCGATCTGGCCGGTCACCGAGGACCTGCTCGCGCTCGTTGCGCTGATCAGCGACTGCCGGCTGCTGGTCTGCGGGGACACCGGTGTCGGTCACATCGCCACCGCCACGGGGACGCCGTCGGTGCTGTTGTTCGGTCCGACCCCGCCCCGGAACTGGGGCCCGCGCGACGAGTGCCACGTCACGCTGTGGGCCGGCGACCGCGGGGACCCGCACGCCGCCACCCCGGATCCCGGGCTGCTGCTGCTGACGGTTCCGCGGGTGCTCGACGCGGCCCGCGACGTGCTGGCGCGACGTCCATGACCGCACCCGTGCGCATCGGCGTGGTCGGTGCCGGCTACGTCGGCCTGACCACCGCGGTCTGCCTGGCCGGACACCGGGGAGCGGACACCGTCGCCGTCGACGTCGACCGTGGCAAGGTGGACCGCCTCAGTGCCGGGGTCGCGGTGCTCGACGAGCCCGGGCTGGCGTCGTTGCTCACCACCGGTGTCGCTGCCGGCGCGCTGCGTTTCTCGGCGGATTTCGCGGAGTTGACCGACCGGGACGTGGTGTTCGTCTGCGTGCCTACCCCGCAGGGCCCCGGCGGCGCATCGGATCTGCGGGCGCTCGACGACGCGATGACCCGGCTCGCGGCGGTGCTGCGACCGGGGGCGGTGATCGCGCTGAAGTCCACGGTGCCGGTGGGCACCACACGCCGGGCCGCGCAGCGGATGCGGCCCGCGCAGATCGGTGTGGCGTCCAGTCCGGAGTTCCTGCGCGAAGGTCACGCCGTCGCCGACTTCGTCCATCCGGACCGCGTCGTCGTCGGCGCACTGGCCGACCACGACGCCGAGCGGGTGCGGGCCGCGTACGGGGGCATCGGACCGGTGCTGCGGATGAGCCCGGAGAGCGCCGAACTCGCCAAGTACGCCAGCAACGCGTTCCTGGCGGTGAAGCTGTCGTACGCGAACTCGATCGCCTCGCTGTGCGCACGCCTGGGGGCCGACATCGGCGATGTGACCGCGTGTATGGGCGCCGACGACCGGATCGGCGCGTCGTTCCTGCGGCCCGGGCCGGGCTGGGGCGGCTCCTGTCTGCCGAAGGACACCGCGGCGCTGGTTCATCTCGCACGCGCGGAGAACGTGGTGCTCGGTGAGGTGGAAGCGGCCCGGGCCACCAATGCCGCCCAGCCCCGGCGGATCAGCGACGCACTGCGCAAAGCCGTCGGCGGTGGCCTCGGCGGGGCGAGGATCACCGCGCTCGGGTTGACCTTCAAGGCCGGCACCAGCGACATCAGGGATTCCCCGGCGCTCGCGGTGTGCGCGCACCTGGCCGCCCAGGGCGCGGTGGTGAGCGGCTACGACCCGCAGCTGCCCGCCATCGACCCCGACGAGCTGGACCGGGCCGGGGTGGTCGCCGTCGACGACCCCTACCGCGCCACCAAATCCGCGGACGCGATCGTGCTGCTGACCGAGTGGCCCGAGTTCGGCGACCTCGACTGGTCGCACATCGCAGAGCACGCACCGGGCGCGGTGGTGGCCGACACGCGCACGATGCTCGATCCCGTCGCGGTCCGGTCCGCGGGGCTCGGCTATCTCGGTAGCGGGTGCGCCGACGGGTTCTGATGCGCGATGCCGCGTTCGTCGCCGCCGCCGGCCAATTGGGCGCCCGTGACCTGGAAATGGGCACGGCGGGCGATCTCGACCGCGTGATCGGCGAATCGCTCGTAGAACCGCCCCAGCAGTACGAGGTCGGCTGCCACCGTGGGTCCGTGCCGCCACTGCGGGCTCATCAGCCGCGCGAACAACTCACGGTGAAGATCGTTCATCCGGCCGTCACCGTCGCACACCCTGCGTGCCAGATTCGCATCGCGCAACCGTACCGTCGCCTGCACCATCTCGGCCAATTCCACTGCTGTGGACGACATCTCGGCGAACAGATCACGAACGTCGTCGGGTACGACACAGTCGGGATACCGGCGGCACGCCGTGCGCGCCACATTCGCCGCCAACCCGCCCATCCGGTCGGCGTCGGCGGCGATGTAGAGCGCGGCGACGACGGCGCGAAGATCGCGGGCGACGGGAGCCTGCAGGGCGAGCATGCTGTAGGCGCGGTCATGCACCGCGTTGCCGAGCCGGGTGAGCCGCTTCAGATCGAACGTGACACGGTCGGCGGCGGCGATGTCACCGTTGAGCAGCGCGGCCGAGGCCGCGTCGACGAGCGCCGACGCGCGCCCGCACATATCGGCCAGATCCTCGACCAGGGCCTCGAGGGCGGCATGGAATTCATCGCGCATGATTTCCCCAAGGGTGTGTTTCCTGTTCAGGCCCTTACCCCAGGGGCGCGACACCAAACCGAGTAAGTTCGAGTTCGTCCGAGCACCATGGCGAACGGATCGCAGTTTGAACGCACAGCCCGACGACGAGGCCGACGAGACCTTCGAGGCGCTGTTGCGTTATGTCCGTGACGCCCGGGGTTTCGACTTCACCGGCTACAAGCGCGCCTCCCTGATGCGCCGCGTCCGCCACCGGATGGAGCAGGCCGGGTTCACCTCGTTCGAGGAGTACCTCGACACACTGCAGGCCAGCGCCGACGAGTTCGCCGCGCTGTTCAACACCATCCTGATCAACGTCACGAGCTTCTTCCGGGACGCCCCGGCCTGGGATTACGTGCGCGACGAGGTGGTGCCGACACTGCTGGCCGAGCGCAGCCCGACCGACCCGATCCGGATCTGGAGCGCCGGATGCGCATCCGGCCAGGAGGCCTACACGCTGGCGATGATCCTTTCCGAGGCGATGGGTGTCGACGATTTCCGGCGGGGGGTCAAGATCTATGCCACCGACGTGGACGAGGAGGCCCTCGCCGAGGCCCGCGCCGCGTCCTACGACGCCAGGGCCGTCGAGGCGGTGCCCGCCGATCTGCTCGACCGCTACTTCACCCCGGTCAACGGCAGGTTCGTCTTCCGCAAGGATCTGCGGCGGGTCGTCATCTTCGGCCGCAACGACCTGGTCAACGACGCCCCGATCTCACGGGTCGACCTCCTGGTGTGCCGGAACACCCTGATGTACCTGAACGCCGACACGCAGCGCAATGTGCTCGCGCGGTTGCACTTCGCGCTCGCGCCACGCGGGGTGGTGTTCCTCGGGCACGCCGAGATGCTGCTCAGCCACACCGACCGGTTCACCCCGATGAACCTGCAACACCGCTTCTTCCGGAAGGTCCCCTCAACCGGTGACGACGCCGGCCGTCATCCTCCGGCGATGCTGTCGGGACGCCGCAGCGAGGTGTCCGGGCTGGCGTCGATCCGCGACCTCGCGTTCCGGGCCAGCCCGGTGGCGCAGATTGTGGTCGACGGCGACGACACAGTGACGATGATCAACCAGCAGGCGGAGTCGACGTTCGGACTCTCGGCCGGCGACATCGGCAGGCTGTTGCGCGACCTCGATGTGTCCTACTCGTCCCCTCGAGCTGCGCGCCCACCTCGAGCAGGCCAAGATGGAGCGCCGGGCGGCGCGCATCCAGGACGTGCGGTGGCAGCGGCCCGGCCGCGACACGGTGTGGTTCGAGATCCACGTGAACCCGTTGGTGGACAACGACAACCGGCTTCTCGGCATCTCGCTGGTGTTCTTCGACGTGACGTCGACCCGGGCGCTGCTGGACAGGGTCGTGGACACCAACCGCCAGTTGGAGACCGCGTACGAGGAACTGCAGTCCACCAATGAGGAACTCGAGACGACGAACGAGGAACTGCAGTCCACGGTGGAGGAACTGGAGACCACGAACGAGGAACTGCAGTCCACCAACGAAGAACTCTCTCGAGACCATGAACGAGGAGCTGCAGTCCACCAACGACGAACTGCACACGATCAACGACATGCTGCGGGAGCGCAGCGTCGAACTCGACGAGGCGACGGCGTTCGTCGAGTCGCTGGTCGGTTCCATCCGCCTGGGCCTTGCCGTCGTCGACCGGCAGATGCGCGTGGTGGTGTGGAACCGCGGCTGTGAGCGGCTGTGGGGTCTGCGCGCCGACGAGGTCATCGGGAAACCGTTGCCCGCCCTGGACATCGGCCTGCCCACCGATGAGATCAAACCCTTGATCGGCGGGGTGTTCGTCGACGCCGACGCCGCCGAGGAGACCACGGTGGACGCGGTGGACCGGCGGGGACGGGCGGCCCGGGTCCGGGTGCTGTGCACCGCGTTCCGCTCCGTCGACGATTCGGTCAACGGGGCGCTGCTGTTGATGGAGGTGTCGGCCTGACGGTGTCAGGGCGTGGCGGCGGTGCGGGGCGCATACCGCAGGATCGCCGCGACCCCGTCGCGGGGAGACACGCGTTCGTCGACGCCGATCAGGTCCGCGTCGACACAGATCGCCGCGAAGGGGAGTGCCTCGTCCGCCCGGACGGTCGCCGACCGGGCGGAGCCGAGCTCGGAGAGCACCTCCGGGGTCGGTGCGACCATCGTCGGGCCGTCGCCGACGAACACGGTGGCGTCGCCGATCTCGCCGATGATCAGCGTCTCGACCGCGCCCTCACGCAGCGCGGCACACACCCCGGGGAGACCTTCGGTCGCCAGTCCCTGGTCTCGATCGTTCTCGGCGGCGAAACGTTGTGCGGCGGAGTCGATGTCGTCGACCCGCCGCAGCCGCAACTGGGTCTCGATGTCGTGGTGCAGCGCCGCCTCGTCGATGCTGCCACGGGCGCCGGCGTTGATCTCGCAGACGAGTTCGGCGACCCGCTTCGGAAGCGCGCCCGTCAGGTCGGCGCGTGAGGTGACCTCACCGGCGACGAACACCACGTCGGGGTGGTGCTCGTCGAACGCCTTCACCACATCGGCCGCCACCGTCTGGATGTTCTTCAGACGGGCGCCCTCGGCCGCACGCTGCGGGTCGCCGTAGCCGGCGGACTCCGCGCCCGAGGCCTTGTGCACGGGGTACTCGCCGCCTTCGACGGTGTCGCTCTGCACATGCCCGCCGGCCCGTACCGTCACGTCCGCGCCCTCGTGATCCACGACCACGAGCAGGTACGGGCGGTCGTCGACGCCGTGCACGATCGCGGGAACCAGATAGGGCAGATCGGACACCCGGGCCGTGGGCGTCTCCGGAGGCCGCACCAGACGCTGGACGAGACGGATCTCGCGACCGGCGATCACCGCGCAGCCCCCGCGCCCGACCGCCGCCGGCGTCTCCTGGAGCCCACGCTGGACAACGGCGACCAACTCGTCGTCCGCGCCTTGGCTGTGCAACTCCTCGGCGAGGGCCCGCCATCTGAGCTCGGCCTGCTTGGCCGCATCCGCGGTGCCGTGGGAGTCGTCGACATACACCGACGCGAACGGACCTTCGGCTTCGACCAGGGAACGAAATCGAGTTGCCTGCATGTCATCCGGGTGCCCGGATCGACGGCTCGCAAACCGTTCAGGCGGCGAGAAGTCCAGCGGCGAACTCCAGGTCGGTCACCAGCGACCGGAACGATTCCGCACGGGCCTGAGAGGGTCCGCGCAGCACGGCCGACGGGTGCACGGTCACCACCACCTTCGCATCCCGCACGCTCGCCGGTGCGGCGTCGGAAGGCAGTTGCAGTATCTCGCCGCGGTGCTCGGTCAGACGGAACGAGCTGCCGAGCAAGGCTTTGGCCGCGGTCGCGCCCAGCAGCACGACGACCGACGGCTCGACCGCCTCCAGCTCGGCGATCAACCACGGCCGGCACGCGACCACCTCGGTGCGGCTCGGCGTCTTGTGGATCCGCCGTGTGCCGCGCTCGGCCGGGACGAACTTGAAATGTTTGACCGCGTTGGTCAGGTAGACCGGGGCCCGGGGCAGACCCGCTTCCTGCAGGGCCTTGTCGAGCAGCCGCCCCGCGGGGCCGACGAACGGTTCGCCGGCCAGGTCCTCGCGATCGCCCGGTTGCTCGCCGACCAGCATCAGCGCGGCCTCGGTCGGGCCGCTTCCGAACACCGCGCGACTGGCGTTCTCGTACAGGCCGCAGCCGCGGCAGGCCTGCGCGGCGGCGGCCAGCGCCGCCACGTCGCGGGTGGGTGGAACGAAGTCGGCGGCGCCGATGGTCGTCATGTCCGGGGGATACCCATCTGCTGGGAGAAGTGTTCGCGACCCCGTGATCGGCCGTGCGGTGGCGGGTACCCGGCACCCATGAGTTCTTCCGGCGAACTCGACTTCGGGTGGATCCAGGCGGCGTTCGTCACGCTGCGCGCGCTGCCGCCCGACTCGGCCGAACACGCCAGGCTTCGTGATGCCGTCATCCGGGAGTGCCTGCCGTTGGCCGACCGGATCGCGCGCCGCTACGACCACCGCGGCGAGACGCACGACGACCTCGTGCAGGTGGCGCGGGTGGGCCTGGTGAACGCGGTCAACCGGTTCGACCCCACCGCCGGTCCGGAGTTCCTGTCCTTCGCGATCCCGACCATGATGGGGGAGGTGAAGCGGTATTTCCGCGATTGCGGCTGGGCGGTCAACGTGCCCCGCCGGCTCAAGGATCTCTATCCGGCACTGGCGCCGGCCACCGCCGAGCTGATGCAGCGGCTGGGCAGGTCACCGAACGCGGCGGAACTGGCCGCGGTGCTGGAGGTGGACCGGATGGACGTCGTCGAGGCGCTCACGGCCGCCGCGGGGTTCAAGACCCGGTCGATCGACACCGGCGCGGCCCGCGGCGAGGACACCCCGGCTCTCGCCGACAGGATGGGCGGGCCGGATCCCGGCATCGGGTTCGTCGACGAATGCGACGCGCTTCGGGCGCAACTGCAGTCCCTGCCGCCCCGCGAATACCGGATCGTCATCATGCGCTTCTTCGAATCGTTGACCCAGACCGAGATCGCGGCGCGCATGGGTATCTCGCAGATGCACGTGTCCAGACTTCTCGCCCAGTCCCTGGACCGACTCCGCACCGGCATGACCGACTCCGACGGCACCGCCATCGCCTGAGGCGGACGCCGGGATTCACTTCCGGCGCGTTCGCCGCGTGGTCGGGGCCGTCGCCCGCACCGGCGCGACCGCCGACGACATCACCGATTCGGCCCGGTCCCATACTCGGTGCAGTCCGAGCGCGGCCAGCAGTTCCGCCCCGAACCCGGACGAGACGTCGTCGGCGGTCACCACCCCGGGATCCTGCAGGCCGATGTCGACGGTCTGCAGAGCCGCCCTGGCATCGCCCCACGCCGCCAACGGCTTGCAGTGCCTGAGCATCTCGTGCAGCAGGACGACCATCTTGATGTCGACGCGGGCCAGCGCCCCGCCGGCGACCACGACGGCGTCGAACTCGATCGAGCGCGCGGTGTCGAAGGTGCGGTCGACGACCAGAGTGCGCCGGCCCGACTTCAACGTGCCGCCGGCCGGCGCGACGATCGCCGGGATCACCCCCGCTTTCTGCAGCGCCTTGGTCAATTTGGCCACCCCGGCGAGATCGGAGTCGTTGTCGGCGATGATCGCCACCTTGCGTCCCGTCACCGGGCCCGGCGCGGTGACGACCTGCGACAAGGCCGGAGACACCGTCACCTCCGGCGGCGGGCTGCCTTGGGGGGCCGGCAGGCCGAGCCCCTGGGCGACCTGTTCGCAGAGGTCGGCGTCCACATTGGCCAGCACCTCCAGCTGCCGTTCCTTGATGCCCTGCTCGTAGCACTTGCCGAGCTCGAAGGTGAACGCCTCGACGATGTGCGCCTGCTCGATCGGGGTCAGTGACCGGTAGAACATCGCCGGCTGGGTGAAGTGGTCGTCGAACGACGTCGGCGCCACACGCGCGACCCGGCCCTCCACCGGACGGGCGGTCGGCACGTAGCCGCCCTCGTCCGCGTCGGCGACCACGGGTTCGCCGCCGTCGATGCTGTTCGGCCGGTACGGCGCCTGCCCGGTGTGGATGGCCGTCTGGTGCATGCCGTCGCGCAGCATGTCGTTGACCGGGCAGCGGGGCCGATTGATCGGCAGCTGGGTGAAGTTGGGCCCGCCCAGCCGGGTCAGCTGCGTGTCCAGGTAGGAGAACAGCCGGGCCTGCATCAGCGGGTCGTCGGTGACCTCGATACCGGGAACCAGGTTGCCGGTGTGGAACGCGACCTGCTCGGTCTCGGCGAAGAAGTTGGTGGGGTTGCGGTTGAGCGTCAGCTTGCCGATCAACTGCACCGGAACCAGTTCCTCGGGAACGATCTTGGTGGGGTCGAGCAGGTCGATGCCCTCGAAGGTCTCGGTGCCGTCGTCGGGCATCACCTGCACCCCGAGCTCGTACTCCAGCGGCGCGCCCGCCTCGATGCCGTCGGCCATGTCGCGGCGGTGGAAGTCGGGGTCGAAGCCGGCGGCCAGCTGGGCCTCCTCCCACACCAGGGAATGCACACCGGCCACCGGCTTCCAGTGGAACTTCACCAAACTGGTCTCGCCCTTGGCGTTGACCAGGCGGAAGGTGTGGACACCGAAACCCTCCATGGTGCGGTAGGAGCGCGGGATGCCGCGGTCGCTCATGTTCCAGAAGACGTGGTGGGTGGCCTCGGTGTGCAGTGACACGAAATCCCAGAACGTGTCGTGCGCGGACTGCGCCTGCGGGATCTCACGGTCGGGATGAGGCTTACCGGCGTGGATCACGTCCGGGAACTTGATGCCGTCCTGGATGAAGAAGACCGGTATGTTGTTGCCGACGAGGTCGAAGGTGCCTTCCTCGGTGTAGAACTTGACCGCGAAACCGCGGGTGTCGCGGACGGTGTCGGCTGATCCGCGCGAGCCCAGCACAGTCGAGAAGCGGCAGAACACGTCGGTCTGCTTGCCCTTGGACGCCAGGAAGGCCGCCTTGGTGATCGAGGCCGCGTTGCCGTACGCCTCGAAGACGCCGTGCGCCGCAGCGCCTCTGGCGTGCACCACCCGCTCGGGGATGCGTTCGTGGTCGAAGTGGGTGATCTTCTCCCGCAGGTGGAAGTCCTCCATCAAGGTGGGCCCACGGCTGCCCGCTTTCAGCGAGTGGTCGGTGTCGGGGATCCGGACCCCTTGCGCGGTGGTGAGGTACCGGCCGGACTGTGCCCGCGGGTCAGGTTGCTCGTCAGTGCTTTTCGACGCACCGGTCGGGCTGACCCGGGCGGGTGCGGACTGGTCTCGTTTGCGCGCAGCGGGCATGTATTGCCTCCGGTTTCGGCGGTACGGGGAGCCCTGTGCCCATACCCGGTCATCTCCGTGTCAAACGCTCGCTCAGGACGCTCTTGACCGTCTGGTACACCAGATGCCGCGCACCCGGGTCACCTTTCGCGATCGCCCGGCTCAGGTTCAGCATCTCGTGAGGTCACATGGGGCGGGATCGGCGGGACCTCCGGGTCGCAGCGCACGTCGAGCAACGTCGGGCCCTGCGCCGAAAGCGCCCAGTCCCACGCGGCACCGAGCTCGGAGTCCGACTCGACGGTCATCGCGTCCACGCCCATGGAGCGGGCCACGGCCGCGTAGCTGACGGCGGGAAGGGTCTGGGACGGTTCGAACTTCGGGGATCCGCCGGCCCGCAGCTCCCAGGTCACCTGGTTGAGATCGCCGTTGCCGAACACGCACACCACCAGCCGGCGGTCGTCCCACTCGTCGTGGTAGCGACTGATGGTCAGCAACTCGTTCAGCCCGTTCATCTGCATCGCCCCGTCCCCGACCAGGGCGATCACCGGACGATCGGGGTGGGCGAACTTCGCGCCGATCGCGTAGGGCACCGCGCAGCCCATCGTGGCCAGGGTGCCCGACACCGAACCACGGACGTCACCGGTGAACTTCAGGCAGCGCGCATACCACGTGGTCGAGGACCCGGAGTCGGCGGTCACGATCGCGTTGCCGGGCAACCTGTTCGACAGTTCCCATGCGATGCGCATCGGGTTGACCGGCCGCGCCGCGAGCATGCTCTGCTGTTCCAGGACCGCCCACCACCGTCTGACGTTGTCCTCGATGGTGTTCCGCCAGTCGGTCCGGCCTTTCGGGCGCAGGTGTCGTTGCAGCGCAGCCAGTGTCGCCCGGGCGTCGGCGACGATGTTGAGCTCGGTCGGATAGCGCATCCCGATCGAGGTGCCGTCGTCGTCGATCTGGACCGCACGGGCCTGACCGAACTGCGGAAGGTACTGCGTGTAGGGGAAATTCGAGCCGACGATCAGCAGCGTGTCGCAGTCGCGCATCATCTCGTAGCTGGCCCGCGACCCGAGCAGCCCGATCGGACCGGTCACGAAGCTCAGGTCGTCGGGCAGAACGTCCTTGCCCAGCAGCGCCTTTGCCACGCCGGCGCCGGTGAGCTCAGCCACACCGAGGACCTCCCGGCGCGCGCCCCGCGCGCCCTGGCCGATCAGGATGGCGACCCGCTCACCGTCGTTGAGGATCTCGGCGGCGCGGCGCACCTGCTCCTCGGCCGGCGTGGTGACCCCGAACTCGTCGGCGGGATCGCTGGACGGGACGTGCTTGAACTCGTGTTCCGGCGGTTCGTATTCCTGCTCCTGCAGGTCGGACGGGACGATGACGACCGTCGGCGCACGCCGGGTGGCGGCGGTCCGGATGGCCCGGTCGAGCGCGGCGGGCAGCTGTTCGGACACGTTGACCTCGACGATGTAGTCGCTGGCGACGTCGCCGAACAGCGCCTGCAGATCCACCTCCTGCTGGTAACTGCCGCCCATCGCGCTCCGGGCGGTCTGCCCGATGACCGCGACCACCGGAACGTGGTCGAGCTTGGCGTCGTAGAGACCGTTGAGCAGGTGCACCGCCCCCGGGCCCGAGGTGGCCATGCAGACCCCGACCTCGCCGGAGAACTTCGCGTACCCGACGGCGGCCATCGCGGCCATCTCCTCGTGGCGGGTCTGGATGAACCGGGGATCGTCGTCGGCGCGGCCCAGCGCCGAGATGAGTCCGTTGATCCCGTCACCCGGGTAACCGAAGATGTGGGTGATGTTCCACTGGCGGAGCCGGTCGAGGATGAAGTCGGCCACATCGGTGCGCATACCGGCGACTACCCGGCGGGCCGCGGCCGAAACTCGAGTAGGGTTCCGCGCGTGATCACCTCTGGCGCTGTGAAGTCCGTAAACGCCCGTCTCGCTGCGGAACTGGCCGTGGGGGAGGCGCAGGTCGCCGCGGCGGTGCGGCTGCTCGACGAGGGCGCGACGGTGCCGTTCATCGCCCGTTACCGCAAGGAGGTCACCGGCAGTCTCGACGACGGCCAGCTGCGCGTCCTGGAGGAGCGGCTGGCCTACCTGCGCGAGCTGGACGACCGGCGCAACGCGGTACTGGCGTCGATCAAGGAGCAGGGCAAGCTCACCGACGACCTGACCGCGGCGCTGATGGCGGCCGACACGAAGGCCCGCGTCGAGGACATCTACCTGCCGTTCAAGCCGAAGCGGCGGACCAAGGCGCAGATCGCCAGGGAGGCCGGCCTGGAGCCGCTGGCCGACCGGCTGCTGGCCGACCCCGCTCAGGCGCCCGAGCAGGCCGCCGCCGAGTTCGCCGGCGAGAACGTCCCCGACGCCGCGGCGGCACTGGACGGCGCCCGCCACATCATCGTCGAACGGGCCGCCGAGGACGCCGAGCTCGTGGGCGCGCTGCGCGAGCGGTTCTGGGAGCACGGTGTGCTGCAGACCAAACCCGCATCCGAAGCCGCCGCCGCGGCGGAGAAGGCGCAGAAGTTCCGGGACTACTTCGACCACACCGAAGAGCTGTCCGCGATGCCGTCCCACCGCGTGCTGGCGGTGCTGCGCGGCGAGAAGGAGCAGGTGCTGGCGCTCAGCCTGGACGGCGGCGACGAGGACTCCTACCTTGCGATGATCGCCGCGGCGCTGGGTATCGACCTGACCGCCGCCGCGCCCGCCACCCCGTGGCTGGCGGCCACCGTCGGCTTCGCGTGGCGGACCCGGCTGTCGGTGTCGGCGTCGGTGGACGCGCGGGTGCGGCTGCGGCTGCGCGCCGAGCAGGACGCCGTCGCGGTGTTCGCCAAGAACCTCAAGGACCTGTTGCTGGCGGCCCCCGCCGGCAACCGCGTCACGATGGGCCTCGACCCCGGTTTCCGGACCGGGGTGAAGGTCGCCGTCGTCGACGGCACCGGCAAGGTTCTCGACACCTGCGCGATCTACCCGCACCAGCCGCAGAAGCAGTGGGACACGGCCAAGGCGACTCTGGCGGCGCTGGTGGCCCGGCACGGCGTCGAGTTGATCGCGGTCGGCAACGGCACCGCGTCACGTGAAACCGACGCGCTGGCAACCGAACTCATCGCCGACATCCGCGCCGCCGGAGCGAAGGCGCCGGCCAGGGCGATGGTCAGCGAGGCGGGTGCGTCGGTGTACTCGGCATCGGCCTACGCTGCGCACGAGCTTCCCGGTCTCGACGTCACGCTGCGCGGCGCGGTGTCCATCGCGCGGCGGTTGCAGGATCCGCTCGCCGAGCTGGTCAAGATCGAGCCGAAATCCATCGGGGTGGGCCAGTACCAGCACGACGTCACCCCCGGCATCCTGGCCAGGAGTCTCGGCGCGGTCGTCGAGGACGCGGTGAACGCCGTCGGCGTCGACCTGAACACGGCGTCGGTTCCGCTGCTGGCCCGGGTCTCCGGTATCACCGAGTCGCTGGCCGAGGCGATCGTGGCGCACCGGGACAGGGTCGGCCGGTTCCAGAACCGCCGCGCGCTGCTCGATGTTCCGCGCCTGGGGCCCAAGGCGTTCGAGCAGTGCGCCGGGTTCCTGCGGATCCGGGACGGCGAGGATCCGCTGGACGCCTCCGGGGTGCACCCCGAGTCGTATCCGGTGGTGCGCCGCATCCTGGACCGCGCAGGAGTCACGCTGGCCGAGATCATCGGTAACGAACGCGCGCTGCGCACATTGCGGCCCGCCGACTTCGCCGACGACCGGTTCGGTCTCCCCACGGTCACCGACATCCTCGCCGAGCTGGAGAAGCCCGGCCGTGACCCGCGCCCGGCGTTCACCACCGCGACGTTCGCCGCGGGGGTGGAGAAGGTCGCCGACCTCAAGGTCGGGATGATCCTGGAGGGTGTGGTGACCAACGTGGCCGCGTTCGGCGCGTTCGTCGACGTCGGGGTGCACCAGGACGGGCTCGTGCACGTGTCGGCGATGGCCGACCGCTTCGTCTCCGATCCGCACGAAGTGGTGCGCTCCGGCCAGGTGGTGCGGGTCAAGGTCGTCGACGTCGACGTCGACCGGCAACGTATCGGGCTGAGCCTGCGCCTCGACGACGACGCGAAACCAGGGCGTGGCCCCCGGCGCGGTGACCGGCCGAGCACGCCCAAACGAAACCCCCCGCGCGGCAACGGCTCCGGTCGCAGAGAACAGAACCGCCCGGCCGGCTCGATGGCGCAGGCGCTGCGGGACGCGGGCTTCGGCCGATGAACGCGCGGTGGCAGGCGGTCACGGTGCCTGCCGCCGTCGTCGCGCTGCTCGGCGGGTGCACCCGCCACGTGGACAACCCCCAGGCCAGGCCCGAGCCGCCGGCTGCGCCGATCACCACCGCGCAGGTCGTGGACCTGCTCAGCCCGCAGGTGGCCGGCGAGGAGGGAAACCTGTTCGCCGTCGCCGAGCCGCAGCACTGCGCCGGGCTGGCGCGCGAGGTGGACCCGCCGTTCCTCGACGCGCACCGTCCGGTGGCCACCGACGGCGGCCACTGGACGACCGAGGACGGGCGGTTCTACATCGAGGAGATGGTCGCGGTCTACCGGTCGGACTTCGACCCCGCCGCGGCGCTCGACACGGTGCGGCAGACCGTCGACCGGTGCGCCGGCACCGCGCTGACCGTCACCACGATGCAGGACCGCACATATGACTTCGCCGTGGAGCCGTTCCCGACCCGGGCGCCCGACCGCGCGGTGCTGTGGTCCCTGCGGGCGGCCGACTGGAACTGCGACAACCTGTTCGTCGCGGCGCACAACGCCGCGATCGAGATCACGACCTGTGGCGCGGCGCCCGGCTTCGACGTGGTGACGCTGGCCGCGGAGGCGTCGCAGCGGATCGACGCGCTGGCCGACACCACCGCCTGAGCGGGCCGGTGAGCTACCGGCGGGAGGTCACCGCAGCTCCTGTTCGGCGGCTGCGAGCGCGGCGAATTCCTCGTCGGGGGAGTTGGCCACCAGACGGTGCCGGCTATAGAGCCCGAAATACGCCATGAACGCGGCGAACACGATCAGACAGCACAGCGCCGCGACGCTGTCGACCAGGAAGGTCGCGATGACGGCGAGCACCGCGATCACGAGGGCGAAGCCCGTCGTCGCGACACCGCCCGGCGTGCGGTACGGACGCGGCATGTCGGGCTCACGCCTGCGCAGCACGATGTGGCTGACCATCATCAGCACGTAGCTCACCGCAGCCCCGAACACGGCCATGTTCAGCAGCAGGTCACCCTTGCCGATCAGCGACAGCAGGAAGCCGATGACACCCGGCACGATCAACGCCAGGGTCGGGGTCTTGCGCCTGTTGGTCACCGACAGGATGGTCGGCAGGTATCCGGCCCGCGACAACGCGAACAGCTGACGCGAGTAGGCGTAGATGATGGAGAAGAAGCTGGCGATCAGTCCGGCCAGCCCGATGTAGTTGACGACCTTGGCGAAGCCGCTGTCGCCCAGCGCCGCCACCAGCGGGTTGCCCGACTCCGACATCGCGGTCGCACCCCCGGCGCCGGTGGTCAGCACCAGCACGGTCACGCAGGTGACCAGCAGCACCGCCATCCCGGCGATGATGCCCCTGGGCACGTTGCGTTCCGGTTCGGCGGCCTCCTCGGCGGCCAGCGGGACGCCTTCGATGGCCAGGAAGAACCAGATCGCGAACGGGATCGCGGCCCAGATGCCGAGCACGCCGAACGGCAACAGGGGAGAGGCACCGGCGGCATCGGTGACCGCGATGTCGGTCAGGTTGGCGCTGTCGAACCGCGGGATCGCCCCGATGGCGAACACCACCAGGCCGATCAGCGCGATCACGGTGATCACGAACATGACCTTGAGCGCCTCACCCACCCCGGCCAGGTGGATGCCGATGAAGATGGCGTAGGCGGCGAGGTAGACCCACCAGCCGTCGGTGATCCCGAACAGATTGAGCGATTCGACGTAGGCGCCGATGAAGGTGGCGATCGCCGCGGGCGCGATCGCGTACTCGATCAGGATGGCGGTGCCGGTGGCGAAACCGCCCCACGGGCCCAGCGCGCGGCGCGCAAAGGTGTAGCCGCCGCCCGCAGCAGGCAGTGCCGAGGACATCTCGGCCATGCCCAGCACCATCGCCAGGTACATCGCCGCGATGATGACCGCGGCGATGGCCAGACCGCCGAAGCCGCCCTCACCGAGGCCGAAGTTCCACCCGGAGTAGTCCCCGGAGATCACGTAGCTGATCCCGAGCCCGGCGAGCAGAAGCCATCCCGCCGTGCCCTTCTGCAGCTGCCGCTTCTGCAGATAGGCCTCCGACTCCCGGTGCGCCTCCACGCCGCGTGCGGTGTGGGTACTACGAGCATCGCCGCTCATGAAACGACTCCCTTCAACGGTGTGAGGTAGCACACTACTACCCGCGATGTGGTGTCGATGCGGCAATGCCCCTACGAAATCAGTTGCCCTACAAAAGAATTGAAAGCCCCGGTGGTACGGGAAGGAGCGGCGCGACGGCGGCGCCGCATCGCGCCCGCCGGGCGGAACACGCGCGGCGGCGATACGCTCCTGCCGGTCCGCCGCCGACGTCCGGGAGGACACCTAAAGGTCTGAGAGTCGACCTTTGGGGAGCCTAGTGGCGTGTGGTGTGCGGTGTCCAGTGTCGGCGGGCACCGAGCCGACATGTAACGGCGTCTCGGCGGCGCCCGATGAATCGCACAGACCGGTGAACGACGGAAGGGGACGGCGTGGGCATGGTTCTGGGGCTGTCACTGACCTCGCAGGCCGTCGTCTGGGTGCTCGTCGACGACACCGACGGCGCCGTGGTCGACCATGACGTGCTCGAGTTCCGTGCCGGCACCGAGATCGCCCGCGCCGCGGCCCGGGGCGCGCGGACGATCGCGACCGCGGGCGGCCACGACGTCGACCGCATCCGGCTGACCTGGGGTGACGACGTCACCCGCGACGGGATCCGGTTGCGTGCCCAACTCGACGACCTCAAGATCGCCGGCGTCGAGGCGGTGCCGCTGTCCCGCGCGATGAGCACCATGGTCGCCCCCGACACCGCACCCGGGCTGGCGCTCGCCTACGGCGCCGCCGTCGCGCAGGACCCCGTCGACCGTGTCCGTCCCGGGCCGCCGCAGCGGACCCGTGACGGCGCC
>NZ_LMVQ01000006.1 GCF_001545925.1 Mycobacterium sp. NAZ190054
ATCCGGCACGCAGCCGGACCTGCCCCGAGGTGTGGGTCTCGATGCCGGACACGATGTTGAGCAGCGTGGTCTTGCCGCTGCCGGCGGGGCCGACGACGGCGCCGAAGGTCTCGCCCGAGATGGTGAGATCGCCGCCGTCGATGCACCGCGTCACCGCGCCGCGGCGATGGGTGCCGCGGGGCGCCAGTGGGTGCTCGACACCTGGCGGTGGAGCAGGCAGGCCGAGCGCCTGGCCCGCCTTCTCTGACTCAGTCCCGGCTGTACAGCGCGTCGATGTCGGCGGCGAACTTCTCGGCCACCACCTTGCGCTTGACCTTCAGGGTGGGCGTCAGTTCACCGGTGTCCTCGGTGAAGTCCACCGGCAGCACGCGGAACTTGCGGATCTGCTCGGCCTTCGAGACGGCCTGGTTGGCTTCCTTGACCGCGAGCTCGATCTCGGCGCGCAGGTCGGGGTCGTCGGCCAGGTCGGCCACCGCGGCGCCGGCGTCCTTGCCGTGCCGGTCCTTCCAGCCGGGGAACGCCTCCGGGTCGATGGTGATCAGCGCCGCGATGAACGGCTGCTGATCACCGACCGCCATCGCCTGGCTGATCAGCGGATGGGCCCGCAGCCGGTCTTCGAGCAGTGCCGGCGCGACGTTCTTGCCGCCCGCGGTCACGATGATCTCCTTCTTGCGGCCGACGATGGTCAGGAAGCCGTCCTCGTCGATCGAGCCCAGGTCGCCGGTGTGGAACCAGCCGTCGCTGAACACCGCCGTGGTCTCTTCGTCGTTGCCCCAGTAGCCCTGGAACACCACGCCGCCCTTGACCAGGAGTTCACCGTCCTCCCCGAGGCGCATGCTGTTGCCCGGCAACAGCTTGCCGACCGAACCCACCCGAAGGTCGCCGACCCGGTTGACGGTGATGGCCGCGCTGGTCTCGGTCAGGCCGTAGCCCTCGTAGATGGAAAGGCCGACGCCGCGGTAGAAGTGGCCCAGCCGGGCGCCCAGCGGCGCGCCGCCGGAGATCGCGGCGTGGCAGTGCCCGCCGAGCGCGGCGCGCAGCTTGCCGTAGACGAGCTTGTCGAACACCGCGTGCTTGAGCCGCAGGAGCAGGCCCGGACCGCCCGTATCCTGGGCCTTGCTCCACTGGATCGCGGTCTCGGCCGCGGCGGCGAAGATCTTGCCCTTGCCGCCGTTCTCGGCGTTCAGTTCGGCGGTGTTGTACACCTTCTCGAACACCCGCGGCACCGACACCACCAGGGTCGGCTTGAACACGGCGAACATCGGCACCAGATTCTTGATGTCGCTGGTGAACCCCAGCGTCACCCCGTTGGCGAACGCGCCGATGGTCAGGGCCCGGGCCAGCACATGGGCCAGCGGCAGGAACACCAGCAGCTTCTCACCCTTGGCGAGGTGGTCGGGGAAGCAGGCCTTGGCGCCGCGGATCTCGTAGAGCAGGTTGGAGTGCGTCAGCTGGCACCCCTTCGGGCGTCCGGTGGTGCCGGAGGTGTAGATCAGTGTCGCCGGGTCGGCCGACCGGATCGCGGCGACCCGCTGGTCGACCTCGGCGGCGTCCACGGCGCTGCCCGCCTCGGCGAGCTCGTCGAGCGCCGGGGTGCCCGCGCCGTCGACGACGTAGACCTTGCGCAGCGCCGGCAGCTTGTCACGCAGCGCCTCGATGCGGCCGGCGTGGGCGTCCGTCTCGGCGATCGCGGCCACAGCGGCGGAGTCGCTGAGCACGAACTGGATCTGCTCGGCCGAGCTGGTCTCATAGATCGGGACGGTCACCGCCCCGATCGACAGGATCGCGAAGTCGAGGATCGGCCACTCGTAGCGGGTCGCCGACAGCAGCGCCACGCGATCGCCGGCCTGGACACCCTGGGCAATCAAACCCTTTGCGGCTGAGCGAATCTGATCGGCCACCTGTCGGCTGGAGACGTCCACCCAGCTGCCGTCGACGAGCCGTTGCATGATCACGTGATCCGGGTCGTCGCGCTCATGGGTGTAGACGGCGCTGACGATGTTGTCGTGCTCGTCGACGGTGAAAGGTGCCGGAACGCTGAACTCGCGCGCAGTCATCGGAGTAGAAGCCCTCTCAATTTCAATGCGCTCGACAAATCGACGAGCTGTGTCCAGCGTAATAGTTCGACATCGGCCGGCTCGGTGCAACGGGTCCGCGTGTGTGAAGCTTGTCAGTCATGAACAGCATCCAGATCGCCGACGAGACGTTCATCGCCGCCGATCCGGCCGCGGTCGGCCGGGCCGTCGCCGACAAGGCGAGCTGGTCGCGCTGGTGGCCTGACCTGCGTCTCGTCGTCGCCCAGGACAGGGGAGAGCTGGGGCAGCGCTGGACGGTGACGGGTGCGCTGACCGGCACCATGGAGGTCTGGCTGGAGAAGATGCTCGACGGGGTCATTCTGCACTACTTCCTGCACGCCGAGCCGTCCGGGGCCGCGGCGCACGACCTGGCGAAGATGAACCTGGCGAAGATGAACCATCGCAGGCGGGTGGCGGGCAAGGAGATGGCCTTCGAGATCAAGCGCAGGCTGGAGGCCGACCGCCCGGTCGGGGTGTCCCGGCCGGCCTGACGTATGGCGGCCAGAGCCGGTTCGAGGGGAGTAGATTTCTGGCCAGCGACCAGACCACGGCAGGGAAGGTTCCAGTGGCGGACAAGACGGCGCAGACGATCTACATCGATGCCGATCCTTCGACGGTGATGGACGTCATCGCCGACATCGGTTCGTACCCGGACTGGGTCGCCGAGTACAAGGAGACCGAGGTTCTCGAGGTCGACGACGACGGTTATCCGAAGGTGGCCCGGCTGGTACTGGACGCCGCGGTGCTCAAAGACACCATGGTGCTGGCCTACGAATGGCCCGCCGACCGCAACTCGGTGACCTGGTCACTGGTCTCGAGCGCGCTGCTCAAGTCGCTGCACGGTGCATATCGATTGGCGCCGAAAGGATCTGGCACCGATGTCACCTACGAGCTGTCCGTCGACCTGATCATCCCGATGATCGGGCTGCTCAAGCGCAAGGCCGAGCGCCGGCTGACCGACACCGCACTGAAGGACCTGAAGAAACGAGTCGAGGCTGACTGAGCGCATGAACGCCGCCGACGCGGGTAACACTTCCCCGGTGGCCCGGATCAGTCTGTTCGTCGGCAAGGGCGGCGTGGGCAAGTCGACGTTGGCGACGGCCACCGCCGTGCGCGCGGCCCGGACCGGCGCGCGGGTGCTCGTGGTGTCCACCGACCAGGCGCACTCGACCGGCGACGTGCTGGGCGTCAGCCTCGTCCCGACGGGTCTGCGACTCCCGACCCGGGTGCTCACCGACCTCGACACGACAGACGCCGGCGGCGGGTCTCTCGACGCGCTGGCCCTCGACACGCTGGCGCTGCTCTCCGAGCGCTGGCGCACGATCGCCGGTCCGCTCGCCGCGCGATTCCCCGGGTCCGACATCGGAGACATTGCCCCAGAAGAGCTTTCGGCGCTGCCGGGGGTTCAGGAAGTGCTGGGTCTGCACGAGGTCGGTGAGCTCGCGAGCTGCGGCCGGTGGGATCTGGTGGTCGTCGACTGCGCCTCCACGGCCGACGCGATGCGCATGCTGACGCTGCCCGCGGCCTTCTCGCTGTACCTGGAGCGCGCCTGGCCCAGGCATCGCCGGTTGACGAGCTCCGACGACGCCCGGTCGGTGGCCGTGGTGGATCTGCTCGAACGGGTAGCGGCGGGCACAGGTCAGCTCGGCACGCTGCTCACCGACGGGTCCCGTGTGAGCGCCCATCTGGTGATGACGCCGGAACGGGTGGTCGCGGCGGAGGCGGTGCGCACGCTCGGCGCGTTGTCGTTGATGGGGGTGAGGGTGGCCGAGCTCATCGTCAATCAGGTTCTGGTGCAAGATGATTCGTTCGAATACCGTAACCTGCCCGCTCATCCGGCCTTCGACTGGTACTCGGAACGGATCTCCGAGCAGCGGGCGGTGCTCGACGAACTCGACCGCGACATCGGCGACGTCGCGCTGGTGATGGTGCCGCACGTCTCCGGTGAGCCGATCGGCGCCAAGGCGCTGGGTGAACTGCTCGACTCCGCGCGCAGCAGGGACGGGGCGCCGCCGCCGGGTCCGCTGCGGCCGATCGTCGACCGCGAGTCGGGCAGCGGGCTCGACGCCGTGTACCGGCTGCGGCTGGACCTGCCGCAGGTCGACTCCTCGGCGCTGTCGTTGGGTAGGGTCGACGATGACCTGATCATCGGCGCCGGCGGGATGCGGCGCCGGGTGCGCCTCGCGTCGGTACTGCGGCGGTGCACCGTCATCGGCGCCCAGCTCCGCGGCAGCGAGCTGACCGTGCGATTCCGACCCGACCCGGAGGTGTGGCCGCGTTGAGTAGGGCTCACTCCGACCTGGGGCCCGAACTGCGTCAGCTCGCGCAGTCGATCCTGGACAAACTCGACCCCGCGGTTCGCCTCGCCGCGGCCCGCGCTCAGGCGGCCGGCAGCGGGCCGGGCCGCTGCCAGCAGATGTGGTGTCCGGTGTGCGCGTTGGCCGCGCTGATCTCGGGGGAGCAGCATCCGCTGCTCACCGTGGTCGCCGAACACAGCGTCGCGCTGCTGACGGTGCTCAAGGCGATGCTCGACGACATCGAAAGGACCGGCGCGGAGACGCCCCCCGGACCCGACGGGCCGCCGCCCGATGCGCCCGGACCGCCGGATCCGGACGGTCCGCCGGAGCCGCCATCGCCCGGCCGCTACCAGCACATCCCGGTGAGGGTCGAAGAATAGGCGCAGCTGTGGTCGCACACACAGCGCGTGGGTAAAGTTGTCGCAGACATATTGACCGCGCCGCGGTCGGTGATCCGGAGGGTCCATGTGGTACTGGCTGTTCAAGTTCATCTTCATGGGGCCGTTGCTGACCCTGCTCGGTCGGCCGAAAGTCGAAGGGCTGGAACATGTTCCGCAGTCCGGTGCGGTGATCCTGGCCAGTAATCACCTCGCGGTCGCCGACAGCTTCTACCTGCCCCTGGTGGTCAGCAGGCGCATCACCTTCCTGGCGAAGTCCGAGTACTTCACCGGAACCGGCCTCAAGGGCTGGTTCACCCGCTGGTTCTACACCGTTGCCGGGCAGGTGCCGATCGACCGCACCGACGCCGACAGTGCGCAGGCCGCGCTCAACACCGCGGAACGCATCCTCGCCGAGGGCAAGTTGCTCGGCATGTATCCGGAGGGCACCCGGTCGCCCGACGGCCGCCTGTACAAGGGCAAGACCGGGCTGGCCCGGTTGGCACTGCAGACCCAGGTTCCGGTGATTCCGGTCGCGATGATCGGAACCGATGTGGTGAATCCGCCGGGCAGCAAGATGTGGCGGTTCGGGCGCGTGCAGGTCAAGTTCGGCGCCCCGATGGACTTCAGCCGCTTCGAGGGGCTCGCCGGTAACCGCTTCATCGAGCGTGCGGTCATCGACGAGGTGATGTACGAGCTGATGCGACTGTCGGGCCAGGAGTACGTCGACCTCTACGCGGCCGACATCAAACGGGGAAAAGGTGATGCGGCCGTGAAGCCGCCGACCCGACTGCCCGAATCCGCCGCCGGCTGAGCCGGCAATGGGGCCGGAGCCGGCTGAGCCGGCAATGGGGCAGAAGCCGGCTGAGCCTCAGGCTTTGACGGCTTCGGTTGTCTGCGCTTCGGCCGGTTCCCGTCCGGCCCCGCGCAGGGCCACGGTGCCGCAGGCGACGATCACCGCGAGTGCCCACCACAGGTAGGACCCGCCGGCGAGCTGCCGCCACAACGACGCGGTGGTCTCCCGGTGCTCGGGCAGCAGCGAGATCGGCGTCCACACCATCAGCGCGAGGCCGGCCGCCGAGACGGCCCCGAGCACGACATCGCGTGACCGCACCGCCAGCACAGCGGTCACCAACACCGCGGGCAGCGCCCATACCCAGTGATGTGACCACGAGACCGGGGAGACGACCAGGCCGAACATCGCGACGCAGATCAGCGCCAGCACCGGCTGCTCGGCGCGCAACGCCCGCCGGACCGCCCACACCGTGAGCGCGAGCACCGCGAAGCACAACGCGACCCACACCACGAACCGCTCACCCTCGCCCAGCCCCAGCCTGGCCAGCGCACCGGCGATGTTCTGATTGGTGTTCAGGGTCGCGGTCCCGATGCGGTCGGTGTTGCTGACCGTCTCGGTCCAGTACTCCCAGGAGTCCCGCCAGGCGAACGCGAAGCCGGCCAGCGTCGCCACCACCGCCGAGGCGGCCGTGACCAGCAGCGCGCGGGTGTCGCGGCGCAGCAGGAAGTAGAGCAGGAACACCGCCGGTGTCAGCTTCACCGCGATCGCCAGCCCCAGCAGCACGCCCCTGGGCCACGGGGTGGGCCGCGGCACGCAATCGGCGATCACCAGCGTCATCAGCACGACGTTGATCTGGCCGAAGTCGAAGTTCGAGCGCAGCGGCTCCAGGTACAGCACCGCGGGGGCGACGATCGCCGCGGCCAGCCAGCACCTGCGCATCCAGGCAGGTTCGCCGGTGATCCGGGTGTCCGGCCAGACGTCGAGCCGGGTCAGCACGATCACCGTCGAGATCAGCAGCAGGACCAGCGTGGTCAACGTGATCGCCACGCTGGCGGCCTCCAGCGACAGCATCGCGAACGGCGCGAACGCGACCGCGGCCAGCGGCGGGTACGTGAACGGCAGTTCCAGGCCACCCTGGGTCTGGAACATCACCCCGTCGGCGTACAGCGGCTGACCGTCGAGCCACGCCCGTCCGCCCATCCGGTAGACGTCGATGTCGATCCGGTAGGGAATGTGGCCCAGCAGCCGCCACCCCGCCGCGGCCAGCGCCGCGAGCGTCAGAATCTGGAACAGCCGCCACGCAAGCCTCGGCATCCAACCTGGCCCCCCGGGCGACCGCCGATTACTCATGTCGTCGACCAGACTATCGGTGCCGATCGGCGCGTCGTCGGGTATCCCGGTCGCGACACACGCAGGTCGGCGTAAGTTTTCAGCGTGCGCCCGGATCTGGACGTTGACTTCGATTTCTTGACACAGCTACCGCCGTCGCGGCTACCGCTGGTTTGCTGCCTGGTGGCGTTCATCCTGACGTTCTTCATCACCCGCACGATCGTGCGGTACATCCGCAGCCACGCCGACAGCGATGCGCCCCGTAAATGGTGGCAGCCGCGCAACATCTCGGCCGGTGGCGGCCTGCACATCCACCACGTGGTGTTCGGTGTGATTCTGGTCATGGTCTCCGGCATCGCGATGGTGACGCTTGCTGTCAACGGTGGTGTACCCGAGTTCACCGCGGCGTCAATCCTTTTCGGGATCGGTGCGGCGCTGGTGCTCGACGAGTTCGCGCTGATCCTGCACCTGTCGGACGTGTACTGGGCCGAGGACGGGCGCACGTCGGTGGACGCCGTGTTCGTCGCGGTGGCCGTCGCCGGCCTGCTCATCATGGGTTTCAGCCCGCTGTCGTTCTTCGATGTCGACATCTGGCAGAGTGACCACTCGGTCGCCGCCCGCACGCTGGTGGTGGTGGCGGCGGTGCTGACGCTGGCACTGGCGGTGGTCGTGCTGCTCAAGGGCAAGGTGTGGACGGGGTTGGTGGGGATGTTTATCACTCCGTTGTTGTTCGTGGGGGCGGTGAGGCTGTCCCGCCCGCACGCACCGTGGGCGCGCTGGCGCTACACCAGGCGGCCGCGCAAGATGCACCGTGCACTGGAACGGGAACGCTGGCTGCGGCGGCCGGTCGTGCAGGCCAAACTGTGGCTGCAGGACGCGATCGCGGGCATGCCGAGGTTCCCCGACGACGCCCTGGTCGACGAGCAGCTCGACCGCGAGATCCACGCCGCGCCCGCACCGGGCGACCGCGAGCCCGCCGAGCAGAAAGTCCCCTGATTTGCGGTTCTTCTACGACACGGAGTTCATCGACAACGGCCGTACCATCGAGCTGATCTCCATCGGGGTGGCGGCCGAAGACGGCCGCGAATACTACGCCATCTCAACCGAATTCGATCCGGACCGGGCCGGCCGCTGGGTGCGCAAGAACGTGCTGCCGAAGCTGCCGTCACCGGCGTCGCCGTTGTGGCGCTCACGCCGGCAGATCCGCACCGAGCTGGAGGACTTCTTCGGCATAGACGGGGACGAGCCGATCGAGCTGTGGGCCTGGGTGGGTGCCTACGACCATGTCGTGTTGTGCCAGCTGTGGGGGCCGATGACCGACCTGCCGCCCGCGATGCCCCGCTTCACCCGGGAACTCCGTCAGTTCTGGGAGGAGCGCGGCAGTCCCCGGATGCCGCCGCGTCCGCGCGACGCGCACGACGCGCTCGTCGACGCCAAGCACAACCTGTTCCGCTACCGCCTCATCACCGAAGGTGGGTCGGCCGCCGCGCTGTGAAATGGGGTTTTGCGCCGCGGTTACGATAAACGGGTGAACTGGACCGTCGACGTGCCCATCGATCAGCTGCCTGCGCTCCCGCCGCTGCCCGAGGACCTGCGGCAACGGCTCGACGCCGCCCTCGCCAGGCCGGCGCTGCAGCAGCCTTCCTGGGACGCCGGTCAGGCCGCCGCGATGCGCAAGGTACTCGAGAGTGTGCCGCCGGTCACGGTGCCGTCGGAGATCGAACGACTGAAGTCGCAACTGGCCGACGTGGCACGCGGGGAGGCGTTCCTGCTGCAGGGCGGCGACTGCGCCGAGACGTTCGTCGACAACACCGAACCGCACATCCGCGCCAATATCCGCACGCTGCTGCAGATGGCCGTGGTGCTGACCTACGGCGCGAGCATGCCTGTGGTCAAGGTGGCCCGCATCGCGGGGCAGTACGCCAAACCCCGGTCGGCCGACGTCGACGCGCTGGGCCTGAAGTCTTACCGCGGCGACATGATCAACGGGTTCGCCCCGGATGCCGCGATACGCGAACACGATCCGTCGCGTCTGGTGCGCGCGTATGCCAATGCCAGTGCCGCGATGAACCTGGTGCGGGCGCTGACGTCGTCGGGGATGGCCTCGTTGCACCAGGTACACGACTGGAACCGGGAGTTCGTGCGCACCTCGCCTGCCGGCGCGCGCTACGAGGCGCTGGCAGCGGAGATCGACCGCGCGCTGCACTTCATGAGTGCCTGCCGCGTCGACGACCGCAATCTGGACACCGCCGAGATCTACGCCAGCCACGAGGCCCTGGTGCTCGACTACGAGCGGGCGATGCTGCGCATGCACTCCGAGTCGGAGCACGACGTGAAGCTCTACGACCTGTCAGCGCATTACGTGTGGATCGGTGAGCGCACCCGTCAGCTCGACGGCGCCCACGTCGCGTTCGCCGAGGTGATCGCGAACCCCATCGGTATCAAGATCGGTCCGACCACGTCGCCGGAGCTGGCCGTCGAGTACGTCGAGCGCCTGGACCCGAACAACGAGCCGGGCCGGCTGACGCTGGTCAGCCGGATGGGTAACAGCAAGGTGCGCGATGTGCTGCCCCCGATCATCGAGAAGGTGCAGGCGTCGGGTCATCAGGTGGTCTGGCAGTGCGATCCGATGCACGGCAACACCCACGAGTCCTCGACCGGTTACAAGACGCGTCATTTCGACCGCATCGTCGACGAGGTGCAGGGCTTCTTCGAGGTGCACCACGCGCTGGGCACCCACCCGGGCGGCATCCACGTCGAGATCACCGGCGAGAACGTCACCGAGTGTCTCGGTGGTGCACAGGACATCTCGGACACCGACCTGGCCGGCCGCTACGAGACCGCGTGTGACCCGCGGTTGAACACGCAGCAGTCGCTGGAGTTGGCGTTCCTGGTCGCGGAGATGCTCCGCGGTTAGACAGGGGCGGAGATGCTCCGCGGTCAGAGCAGGTTGGGCAGGTTGGTGCCGAGGACCCACGCCCCGGCGGCGGCCAGACCGGCCAGCGTGATCACCGCGACCACCCAGAAGAACAGCACCCGTCGGGAGCGTTGCCGCGCCCAGTAGAACTCCTCCAGCTCGATTCCGGCGAATCGCCCTGTGCCCGTTGCGTATTCGTCGTCCTCGTCGCCGTCGTCGACGGGAAGTTCGTCGCGGGTGAAGACTTTGGTGTCCCGGCCCACCACACGGTGGGTGTGCTCGGTCAGCATGCTCGCGGAGTTGTGCGACGCCGAGTTGCGGGGCGCGGGCACCCGGAAGTAGGGGAGGTCGAGTTCGCGGACGACGGTCTCGAGCTGATCGGCCATCTCGGCGGCGTCGGCGAAGCGACCGGCCGGGTCGCGCGAGGTGGCGCACTGCACGAGGTCGTCGAATTGCCTTGGCACGCCCTGGATCGCGGTGCTAGGGGGCGGGACGTCGCGCTCCAGGCGTTGATAGGCCACTGCGAGTGCGGTGTCGCCGGCGAACGGGGTGCGCCCGGTGAGCATTTCGTAGACGAGGATCCCGATCGCGTAGACGTCCCCGCGGGCGTCGGTGTCACCGGTGGCGACCTGCTCGGGGGACAGGTAGGCCGCGGTCCCGAGGATCACGCTGGTCGCGGTGATCTTGGCCTCGGCCACCGCGCGGACCAGTCCGAAATCGGCGATCTTCACGTCGCCGTCGTCGCTGATGAGCACGTTCTCGGGTTTGATGTCGCGGTGCACCAGCCCGGCGGCGTGCGCGGCGGCCAGCCCGCCGAGCACCGGCCGCAGCACCGCGGCCACCGCGTGCGGCGGCATCGGGCCGCGTTCGCGCAGCAGCTCCCGCAATGTGCCGCCCTCGATCAGCTCCATCACCAGGAACGGGTGATGCCCGTCGATGCCCTGGTCGTACACCGCGACCAGGCCGGGATCCTTCAGCCGCGCGACGGCCCGCGCCTCCCGCTGGAAACGGGTCAGGAAGTCCTCGTCACCGGCGTAGCGGGAGTCCATGATCTTCAGCGCGACGGGGCGGTCGAGCCGCAGATCCAGCGCGCGGTACACCCCGGACATGCCGCCGGTGGCGATCAGCGTGTCGACCCGGTAGCGACCGTCCAGCACGGTCCCCGACAGCGGGCCGGCGGGCTGGTAGGTCTCCATCGGCTTCATGGTACGAGGCGGGATCGCCGCAGTTGTCCCGCCGAGCCGCCTAGACTTTGTGCGATGAGCAGCATTCCGACTGCCGACGACGTCCTGGACCCCGACGAAGCCGTCTACGACCTGCCTGCCGTGGCGCAGTTGTTGGGCATCGCGGTGACCAAGGTCCATCAGCAGCTCCGCGAGGGGCACCTGGTCGCGGTGCGGCGCGGGGGGATCGTCGTGGTGCCGAAAATCTTCTTCGATGCCAACGGGCACGTGGTCAAGAGTCTGTCCGGGCTCCTGGTGGTGTTGCGCGACGGCGGCTACACCGAAACCGAGATCGTGCGGTGGCTTTTCACGCCGGACCCGTCACTGACGATCCGCCGGGACGGCTCGACCGAGCAGCAGGCTAACGCCCGGCCGGTCGATGCGTTGCATTCGCATCAGGCTCGTGAGGTGGTTCGTCGCGCGCAGGCGATGGCGTACTGACCGGACTCTCCGGAGCCTTGGCGAGCCAGTACCAGGCGACGCCCGCGCACGCCAGCGAGAGCAGCACGTGCCCCCATGAGTACATGCCGTGCGCCCCGTCGGGCCGCCAGATCACGGTGATCCAGGTCGAGAATCCGGCGATCAGCGCGATCGACTTTCGTGACGTGGCCAGCGCGGCGACCACGGCCAGCGGCCAGGTGTAGTACCACGGCAGCGCCGCGGGGACGAACAGCACGACCACGCCCATCACCAGGGCGATGCCCATCAGCGCGTCGCGGTCGGTGTGCCGGTGCCGCCACCACAGCAGCGGCGCCGAGATCGCGATGATCGCGATGCCGATGATGCGGGTGGTCTCCAGCACCGCGTAGAAGTTCACCGGCACGACGAGACCGACCACCGAGTTGAGGAGATTGGCCGTGGCGGTCGGGATGGTCAGCCAGTTGATGATCTTCACCGAACCGGCGAGCGCGGTCAGCCAGCCCAGGCCCACGCCGGCGGCCAGCGACATGACCGAGAACACCGCGACGAAGATCGCCACCGAACCCGCGGTCGCGGCGGCGAAAGCTTTGACGGGGGTGAAGTCGCGGCGGTCGCGCAGCCTCCGGGCCCAGACCCACACCATGAACGGAAGCGCCAGTCCCGCCGTGGCTTTCACGGCGACGGCGACCGCGATCAAGGTGATGCCCCACGGGTTGCGCCCGCCCAGGCACAGCGCGATGCCGGCCATCATCAGCCCGACCATCAGCATCTCGTTGTGGACGCCACCCATCAGGTGGATGATCACCAGCGGGTTGAGCACACCGATCCACAGCGCGGCGGCGCCGCTGGCGCCGACGTGGCGGGCGACCCGCGGTGCGGCCCAGATCAGCAGCGCCAGGCCGGGCAGCATGCACAGGCGCAGCAGCATGGTTCCTGCGACGACATCGTCGCCGACCAGGATCGTGACGAACTTCGCGACCAGGATGAACGCCGGTCCGTACGGTGCGGTGGTCGTCGTCCAAATCGGACTGACGTTGTCCAGCAGTGGGTTCGGGTTCTCGACGGGGCCGACGACGTAGGGGTCCAATCCGTCGCGCAGCAGCGCGCCCTGCGCGAGATAGGAATAGGTGTCGCGGCTGAACACCGGAACGCTCAGCAGCAACGGGGCCAGCCAGAACGCGGTGGTGGCCTTCATCGTGTACTCGGTGGCGGTGCGGTCGACGACCCGGCGGCCCAGCCACAGCCACGCCAGAAGCATCAGCGCCACACCGGTCCACAGCAGCAGCGAGGAGACCACCAGACCGTGGCCGAACCGCAACCACGACAGGTGCATCGACTCCAGCAGCGGGTCGTTGAGCCGGGTGCTGCCCGCGCCGGTGGCCCCGGCGGTGATCAGCGTCGCGCCCAGCGCGCCGACGAGCGCGGGACGCGCCTGCGGGGACAGGGTGAAGTCCTTGAGGTCCCGGAGCGTGGGTGTCGTCATGCTCCTAGGCGGACCGGTTCGCGGCCAATCTGGCGAGATCGGCCAGCCCGGCCTTGGCCTGGACGTCGATGGGCGCGGTGTTGAGGACCTCCAGCGCCCGCCGGGTCAGGGTGTCGATGCGGCTTTCGACAGCGGCAAGGGCCCCGACCGACTCGATCACCAGACACACCTCTTTGACCTGTGCGTCGGTCAGTTCGGTGCCGATGGAGGTGCGCAGCAGCTTGGCCGCGATCTGGTCGTGCTTCTCGGCGAGTTCGATCGCCTCGGCCAGCAGCACCGTGCGCTTGCCGGACCGCAGGTCGTCGCCGGACGGTTTACCGGTCACGGCCGGGTCGCCGAACACGCCGAGTACGTCGTCACGCAGTTGGAACGCGACCCCGAGGCTGGTGCCGATCTCATGGAACGCCGACAGCACCTCCGGGCAATCGGCGGCCGCGGCGGCGCCGAGCTGCAGCGGCCGCGAGATCGTGTACGACGCGGTCTTGTAGATGTTCACGGTCAACGCCGACGCGACGGTCTCCGCGCCGCTGGCCTCGTTGACGATGTCGAGGTACTGGCCGCCCAGCACCTCGGTGCGGATGGCCGCCCACACCCGCTGCACGCGGCGGTGGGCATCGGCGCCGATCTCGGCTCCGGCGACGATGTCGTCGGCCCACACCAGCGCGACGTCGCCCAGCAGGATCGCCGCGGACAGGCCGAACTGCTCGGAGTCGCCCAACCAGTTGTTGTTGCGGTGGCGGTCGGCGAAGATGCGGTGCACGGTCGGCAGTCCCCGCCGGGTGGCGGAGGCGTCGATGACGTCGTCGTGGACGAGCGCGCAGGCGTGCAGCAGCTCGAGCGCCGAGAACAGCCGCAGCGCCTCGGGCCCGGGTTCGGACCCGGCGACCGCACGCCAGCCCCAGTACGCGAACGCCGGCCGCAGCCGTTTACCGCCGCGCAGCACGAACTCCTCGACGGCCTCGGTGAGTACCGCGTAATCCGTTCCGATGTACGCGGCGTCGCGGCGGCGCTCCCGGAGATACTCACGCAGCTGTTCGGTGACGGCCGCTGCCAGCTCGACGGCTGACGGTGCCGTTGCATCCACGCTCAGCGGGCGCCCCTTTCTCTTGTGCACACGCCCCCGAGTGCTCAGCGTAGAGCCTGTGGTCGGTAAGCGAGTGATTCAGGGTTGTCGAGCCGGGTCCTGCGCGTCGCCGGGCCGCGGCGACTGATCCCGGTTGACGTACGCCAACCACCCGATGACGCCGGCGACCACCAGCGAGGCGATGCCCAGCCAGATCGCGGCGCCGGTGAACGACCGTGCGCTGGGGTCGGTGTAGCGGGCCTGGGCGTTCATGGTGCTCACCACCCCGGGCCGCATCTTCCACTCCACGACCGACGACGAGATCTGCTCACCGTTGGTGGAGGTGACCTCGCCGGGGAACGCGACCGACAGGGACACGTCGGCCTCCGGATCGCTGAGTGACGTCAGGTCCGCCCGCCCTTCGAGGATCACCAGGTCGCCGGCGCGCCGCAACGAGATGTCCACGCCGGCGGCGTCCCGGTTCATGCCGGCCAGCTGGGGCAGTTCGGCGAAGGTCAGGTCGGAGAACACCGCCTGGGAACCGACATAGTCGTCGCGGCTGTACTCGGAGACGGCGACCTTCTGCGCGAACGGCAGGTTGTTGAGCAACTGAGGGCCGGTGTCGTTGTCGTCGCGCGGGATCGCCGCAGCGATGATCTGCCCGGATACGCGGTCGTCCGGCGAGACGGTGATCGACGCCCTGACGCGCACACAGCCGATCAGCGACGGCGCGACGACCAACAGCAGCAACACCAGTGCGAAGAGACGTCTGCGGGTGCGGTGACGGGTCAGCACCTGGTCATCGTGCCAGATCGGTCCCGCTCAGAGTGGTAGTGAGCGGCCCAGGATGGCGAACGCCCGGGGATCGCCGGCGAAGTGGTAGCCGCGGATCACGTCGGTGAAGCCGAGGCGACGGTAGAGCCGCCAGGCTCGGTTGTCCTCGCCGACGATCTCCGGGGTGGACAGCAGCACGTGCTGCTCGGGGCGGCCGTCGAGCAGGCGCCGGATCAACGCCTCGCCCAGCCCGCGTCCCTGCGCCCGCGGGTGGATGTGCAGCTCGGTGAGCTCGAAGTAGCTGGTCATCAGCGCGGCGATGTGCGCTCGGTCGGCGCCGCTGCGCTGCAGCCCGGACACCACCTGCTGCTGCCACCACTGGTCGGGGGCCCCGCAGTAGCCGTACGCGATGCCGAGCATCGGGGCGGCCGCGGCCGCTTCGCCGGGGTCGGTGGAGTCGGGGACCTCGACCGCCGCGACGGCCTTCCAGCCGCTCCTGCGGATGTGTTCGAGCCACATCGACGCGCGCTGATCCTCGGTGCCGCGGGGATACCGCATCGCATCCACGTAGACCGCCAGCGCATCGCCGAGGCGCTGCTGCATATCGCTGGGCGACAGATCGATCAGACGTGCCGCCAAGTGTCTGCCCCTCCTGAAGGTGAACGTGTGGCCGACATCTATTATCGGCCGCACTGTCGTGCGGGCGTCCGATGGGCGAGCTGGTGGCCGCCGTCGGAGGTGTACGTCATAGAATCGTCGGGTGAACTAGGTGGTACGGCTCAGATTCTGCTCGTATCATTAGTGTTAAGTGCCCGTAGGAACGGGCAACCGTGTTTTCGAACGACTGCGACGCCCCCACGGCAAGAGGGAGGGACGAATGCCACTCTCCGATCATGAGCAGCGCATGCTCGACCAGATCGAGAGCGCGCTCTATGCCGAGGACCCCAAGTTCGCGTCCAGCGTCCGTGGCGGAACTCTGCGCGCCCCCTCGACACGGCGCCGTCTGCAAGGGGCCGCCCTCTTCGTCGTCGGGTTGGCGATGCTGGTGTCCGGCGTCGCGTTCAAAGCCACGATGATCGGCAGCTTCCCGATCCTGTCGGTGATCGGCTTCATCGTGATGTTCGGTGGTGTCGTCTTCGCGATCACCGGCCCGCGGGTCGCCAAGGGCGATCGTCTGCCCAATGACGGCGGGCCGGCCCGCCAGAAGCGTGTCAAGGGTGGCGGCGGGTCGTTCACCAGCCGGATGGAAGACCGCTTCCGCCGTCGCTTCGACGAGTAAATCGATCTCCTGATCAGGGGCAGCCCGTAGGGCTGCCCCTTCTTTTTTGCCCCACAACGCCCCACCGCCGGGTGCGACGTGGGGTTCCGACTCTGAGCTGCGGTTTTACCGCGATTTCGGTCCCGCTCCATCGTGGGGATGGCGCAGAAGCCCTGACCGCTGGTCCTGAAGTGGGTGAGACAGCGACACTCGCGGGGATTTTTGGAGCAAAGTGGGGGATTGTGGGGTAAAGTGGCGGACAACGGAGCGACCGGGGTTCCGTTGAGGCAAGGCTTGAGCAAGGTCTGCGAGGTGACGAGATGTTCTTCGGCACCTACACGCCAAAGCTCGACGACAAGGGGCGACTGACGTTGCCCGCCAAATTCCGAGATGCGCTGGCAGGAGGGTTGATGGTCACCAAGAGCCAAGATCACAGCCTGGCTGTCCACCCCAGGGCCGAGTTCGAGGAGATGATCGCCGACATCTCCGCCCGGGCCAAGCGCGGAAATCCCCAGGCCCGCGCCTACCTGCGCAACCTGGCCGCGAGCACCGACGAGCAGTACCCGGATTCACAAGGCCGCATCACGCTGTCCGCCGAACACCGCCGCTACGCCAACCTGACCAAGGACTGCGTGGTGACGGGTTCGATCGGGTTCCTGGAGATCTGGGACGCCCAGGCGTGGCAGGAATACCAGGAGCTTCACGAAGAGAACTTCTCCGCGGCCAGCGATGAAGCACTCGGCGACATTCTCTGATCTGGCCACCGGCCCGCAGGCCCGTGCAGTGCGGCCTCTGCCCGAACCGGCCCTGACGTACTTCCCCGACGTCAGGTCCGCGCTCTCGGACAGGGACCTCACTGCAGGGGCCGCCCCGATCCCGCAGAGCGCAGTGATGGTGGATGACCAGCCTCATGTCCCGGTCCTTCTCGACCGTTGTGTCGAGTTGCTCGCCCCGGCCCTGACCCGGACGGCCCCCGACGGCACGGGCGCCATGCTCGTCGACGCCACCCTGGGGGCCGGCGGACATACCGAGCGCTTCCTGACGCAGTTCTCCGCACTGAAGGTGATCGCCCTCGACCGGGATCCCGACGCGCTGCAGATCGCGGGGCGGCGGCTGGCGCCGTTCGGCGCACGGGTGACGCTGGTGCGCACCCGCTACGACGGCATCGAGCAGGCGGTCGAGCAGGCCGCCGCCGAAAGCGGCAGCCCCGCAACCGGAGTGGACGCGGTGCTGTTCGACCTCGGAGTCTCCTCGATGCAGCTCGACCGGGCCGAACGAGGTTTCTCGTACTCGGCCGACGCGCCGCTGGACATGCGGATGGATGCCGGTTCGGACCTGACGGCGGCGCAGGTGCTCAACACCTACGACGAGAAGGCGCTGGCACGGGTGCTGCGCGAATACGGCGAAGAGAAGTTCGCCGGCCGGATCGCTTCCCACATCGTGCGGCGTCGCGCCGTCGCGCCGTTCGAGACGACCGGAGAGCTGGTCGAGCTGCTCTACCAGGCCATCCCGGCCCCCGCCCGGCGCACCGGCGGTCACCCCGCCAAGCGCACCTTTCAGGCGCTGCGCATCGAGGTCAACGCCGAGCTGGACTCACTGCGGCTCGCGATCCCGGCCGCGCTCGCGGTGCTGCGTCCACTCGGGCGGATCGCGGTGATGGCCTACCAGTCGCTGGAGGACCGGATCGTCAAGACCGAGTTCGCCGCCGCCACCGCGTCGCGCACACCGCCCGGCCTGCCGGTCGAACTGCCCGGCCACGGCCCGAGGTTCGTCGCGTTGACCCGGGGCGCCGAACGCGCCGACGCCGAGGAGATCGAACGTAATCCCAGAAGCGCCCCGGTCCGGTTGCGCGCGTTGGAGAAAGTGGGAGGACAGTAGCGATGAAGGCGAAGAAGCCGGCACGCAGGACCGGGGCGGTGCCCTCCCGCTCGGCACGGTCCGCCCAGTCCTCCCGAACGCACCTTGGTCGCGTCGGCCCGCGCGCCCCCGAGCAGGTGCAGACCGGTGACGACCATCGTCTTGCCGGCACCGGTCTCGCCGGTCAGTACGGTCAGTCCGCCGTCGAACTCTGCGGTCG
>NZ_LMVQ01000007.1 GCF_001545925.1 Mycobacterium sp. NAZ190054
GGCGCGCCGCACCCGCGGCGTGCGGCTTGTCGCGACGGATCTGGACTGGTCGGCCGGGCGCGGTCCCGAGGTGCGCGGGCCCGGTGAGGCACTGCTGCTGGCGATGACCGGACGCGTCGGCGCGGTGGCCCTGATCGGCGCCATCCCGTTGCTCAACGCGCTGTTCCCCGGCCTCGGGAGCATCACCGTGTTCGGTGTCCGGTTGAACTGGCTCGTTCTCGCCGCGCTCGTGTACCCGCTGCTGTACGGGATCGGCTGGTTCTACGTGCGTCTGGCCGAACAGGCCGAGCGGGATTTCGTCGGCGTCGTCGACTCCGAACCGTGACCGGTTCCCCGCTGACGGCGGCCGCGCTGTTGGCCGCAGCCGTCGCCACGGTCGCGATCGGCGCCTACGGGGTGCGTTTCTCGCGTACCACCTCCGACTTCCTGGTCGCGTCCCGCACCGTGGGCCCGAGGTGGAACGCCGCCGCCATCTCGGGGGAATACCTCTCGGCCGCATCGTTTCTCGGCGTGGCAGGGCTGATCGCCAAGTACGGTGCCGACGCGCTGTGGTACCCGGTCGGGTTCACCGCCGGCTATCTGGGACTGCTGCTGTTCGTGGCGGCGCCGCTGCGCCGTTCCGGGGCCTACACCGTTCCCGACTTCGCCGAGTTCCGGCTCGGTTCGGCGCGGCTGCGCAAGACGGCCATGCTGGTGGTGGTCGTGATCTGCGTCTTCTACCTCGTCCCGCAATATCAGGGCGCCGGACTGGCGCTGAAAACCCTTCTCGGCGTTCCGGTCTGGCTCGGCCCGCTGGCCGTCGGCGCCATCATAATCACCAACGTCGTCGCCGGCGGGATGCGCTCGATCACATTCGTGCAGGCGTTCCAGTACTGGCTCAAGCTGACCGCGGTCGCGATCCCCGCACTGGCGCTGGCCGGCCTGTTCCTGACCGACCGTGGCGGTGAACTCGGCGGCAGGCTGCCGCCGACCGTGCAGCAGGACACCACCGTCCAGATCGAGACCGACGTCGTCGTCCAGGTCGCCGAACCGGACGGCATCACCGTCACCGGCACACTCGACGGCAGGCAGGTCGACGACGCGACGATCGGCTCCGCGGGAGCACACACCCTCGGTGAGGGCAGCACGCTGTCCCTGTCGGCGGGCGCGGCCACCCCGGTGGTCGCTGGCGCCCCCGGCACGGGGGCGGACTGGATCGCCTCGGGAGGGGGTCTCGGCGGCCACCACCCGCTCTACCAGGTGCTCTCGATCATGGTCGCGACGTTCCTGGGCACCATGGGCCTGCCGCACGTGCTGGTCCGCTTCTACACCAATCCCGACGGCCGCGCCGCGCGCCGCACCGCGCTGGCGGTGATCGCGCTGCTGTCGCTGTTCTACCTGTTCCCCACCCTGCTCGGGGTGTTCTCGCGGCTGTACGTCCCGCAGCTGCTGATCACCGGCACAGCCGACGCGGCGGTGCTGCTGGCACCCGGATCGGCGATCGCCGGAGCCGCCGGACAGCTTCTGGCCGCGCTCGTCGCCGCCGGTGCGATCGCCGCGTTCCTGGCCACGTCGTCGGGTCTGCTCGTCAGCTTCGCCGGCGCGCTGGCCACCGACGTGTTGCCGGGCCGGGTGCGCGACTTCCGGGTGGCCGCGGTCGTCGGCGGTCTGATCCCGATCCCGTTGGCGCTGGCCGCTTCCGGGGAACTGGAGCTGTCCCGCAGCGTCGGGCTGGCGTTCGCCGTCGCGGCGTCGACCTTGTGCCCGCTGCTGGTGCTCGGCATCTGGTGGCGCGGGCTGACCGCGGCCGGGGCGATGTCGGGGCTGGCGGTGGGCGGTCTGCTGTCCGGCGGCGCGGTCACGGTGGCGGTGGCCGGAGGCGTCGACGAGAACTGGCTGGGCGGCTGGCCCGCGGTGCTGATCGGCTACCCGGCCGCCGTCAGCGTGCCGGTGGCGTTCGCGACCATGCTGGTGGTCAGTCGTCTCACCCGCGCGACGGCACCTGCCGATGTCGCGCAGACCTTCGCGCGGATGCACGTTCCGGAACACCTCGGCATGGGCATCGAGCGCGTGCCGAGGGGTTGAGCGCGCGCCGTTCGTCGCCGCTGACCGACCGCTCACCGCAGCCTCCCCCGGGCTTGCCGTGTCACCCCGTCCGACACTGGGTATGTGACCCACATCTCAACTACTTTCACCCGAGAGCCGGTTCACAGCAGTCAGGAGTGAGATCAAGGTGTCCGAGACAGACCTTCCGATTCGCCCGGAAGCCATCAGCGGCGAACGCTATCTAGAAGTCCAGGCCAGCCCCGAGTTCCAGCTGCTGCGAAGCAGGCTGCGCCGGTTCGTGTTCCCGATGACGGCGGTCTTCCTGATCTGGTACACCACCTACGTCCTGCTGGGCGCCTTCGCCCACGACTTCATGGCCACCAAGGTCTGGGGTGAGATCAACGTCGGTCTGATCATCGGGCTGGGGCAGTTCCTGTCGACCTTTCTGATCACCGGCCTGTACGTGCGGTTCGCCAACCGGGAACTCGACCCGCGGGCCGAGGCCATCCGTACCCAACTCGAGAGCGAGATCAAATGACCACGCTGATGGCCCAGTCCGAGACGGTGGGCAACCCGCTGGCCAACATCGGCATCTTCAGCCTGTTCGTCGTCGTGACGATGATCGTGGTGATCCGGGCGAGCAAGCGCAACGCCACCGCCGCCGAGTTCTTCACCGGCGGGCGCGGCTTCTCCGGACCGCAGAACGGCATCGCGATCGCCGGTGACTACCTGTCGGCGGCCAGCTTCCTGGGCATCGCCGGCGCCATCGCGGTCTACGGCTACGACGGCTTCCTGTACTCGATCGGCTTCCTGGTGGCATGGCTGGTCGCACTGCTGCTGGTGGCCGAATTGCTGCGCAACACAGGCAAGTTCACGATGGCCGACGTGCTGAGCTTCCGGCTCAGGCAACGGCCGGTGCGCCTGGCGGCGGCCACCAACACCCTGGCGGTGTCACTGTTCTACCTGCTGGCCCAGATGGCAGGCGCCGGCGGCCTGGTGGCGTTGCTGCTCGACATCAACAGCAAGACCGGGCAGTCCGTCGTGATCGCCGTGGTCGGTGTGCTGATGATCGTCTACGTGCTGGTCGGCGGGATGAAGGGCACCACCTGGGTGCAGATCATCAAGGCCGTCCTGCTGATCGCCGGTGCGGGCTTCATGACGGTGATGGTGCTCGCGAAGTTCGGGCTGAACTTCTCCGAAATCCTCGGTTCGGCCCAGTCGGCCATCAGCGGCTCGACCACCACCGGTGTCGCCGACCGTGACGTGCTGGCGCCTGGCGCGCAGTACGGCGGTTCGCTGACCTCGCAGATCAACTTCATCTCGCTGGCGCTGGCGCTGGTGCTCGGCACCGCAGGCCTGCCGCACGTGCTGATGCGCTTCTACACGGTGCCCACCGCCAAGGAGGCACGCCGATCGGTGGTCTGGGCGATCGCGCTGATCGGCGCGTTCTACCTGTTCACGCTGGTGCTGGGCTACGGCGCCGCGGCGCTGGTCGGGCCGGACCGCATCCTCGGCGCCGCGGGCGGGGTCAACTCGGCGGCACCGCTGCTGGCCTTCGAACTCGGCGGGGTGATCCTGCTCGGCATCATCTCCGCGGTGGCGTTCGCGACGATCCTCGCCGTGGTGGCCGGACTGACCATCACCGCGTCCGCGTCGTTCGCGCACGACATCTACGCCAGCGTGATGAAGTCCCACAAGGTGACCGAGTCCGAGCAGGTGAAGGTCTCCCGGATCACCGCCATCGTGCTCGGCGTGCTGGCGATCGGGCTCGGCATCCTGGCCAACGGTCAGAACATCGCGTTCCTGGTCGCGCTCGCGTTCGCGGTCGCCGCGGCGGCGAACCTGCCGACGATCATCTACTCGCTTTACTGGAGACGGTTCAACACCCGGGGCGCGTTGTGGAGCATGTACGGCGGTCTGATCTCGACGATCGTGCTGATCGTCTTCTCGCCCGCCGTCTCCGGATCGGCGACCGCGATGATCCCCGGCGTCGATTTCGCCTGGTTCCCGCTGGCCAACCCGGGCATCGTGTCGATCCCGCTGGCGTTCATCCTCGGCATCGTCGGGACCCTGACCTCGCCTGACGACGAGGACCCGAAGGTCGCCGCCGAGATGGAGGTCCGCTCGCTGACCGGCATCGGCGCCGAGAAGGCCGTCGCCCACTGACCCGGCGTCGGCGGTGAGTGGTTCTACTCAGTCGGAATCGCCCGGGTGGTCCTAGATTTCATGGCATGAGCGCCGCCACGCTGTTCCCGCGACCCGCCGAGGTCGAGGCCGCCACCCCGGCCGACCGGGACCGGGCCGTCGACGTCATCCGGATCACCGCCCTCGTCGCGGTCGTCGTCGGCCACACGGTGATGGCCACCAGCATCATCCGCGACGACGTCTTCGTCTGGAGCAACCTGCTCACCGCCTCGCCGGTGTTCCAGGCGCTGACGTGGGTGTTCCAGATCATGCCGCTGTTCTTCTTCGCCGGCGTCGCCGCATCGGTGCAGTCGTGGCGACCCGGCAGCAGCTGGGGTGACTGGCTGATGCGCCGGTGCACCCGGCTCTACCGGCCGGTGTTCTACTACCTGGCGTTCTGGGCGGTGACGCTGGTGGTGCTGCGACTGGTCCTGCCGGTCCACGTCTACGAACCCGTCGCCGGGATCTCCACTCAACTGTTGTGGTTCCTCGGGGCCTACGTGCTGGTGCTGGCCGCGGTGCCGGCGCTGGCGCGCATCACCACGACCGGCCGGTTCATCGCGGCGGTCAGCGCCGTGTACGGCGTCACCGCGATCGTCGACGCCATCAGGATCAACACCGACGTGTGGCCGCTGCTGGGCTACCTCAACTTGACGATGTGGCTGATTCCCGGCATGTTCGGCGTCGCCTACCGCCGCGGCCTGCTGACCGCCGGGCCGGCCGCGCTCACAGCGGCGGCGATGTTCTCCGTCAACACCGCGCTGGTGGCCCTCGGGCCGTACGAGCTCAGCCTCGTCGGCATCGAGACCCAACAGCTGAAGAACATGTCGCCGCCCTCGCTGCTTCTGGCCGGCCACGCGATGATGATGTGCGCGTCGGCGATTGCGGCGGCACCGGCGATCTCCCGGTGGGCGCGCCGCCCCCGGGTGTGGCAGTGGACGGTGATCGGCAACAGCGGGGCGATGACGCTGTACCTGTGGCACATCCCGTTACTGCTGGGCATGCACCTGGTTTTCGACCATCTCGGTCTTGCGCGGTTCGATCCGGCCGCACCCGATTTCGTCGCCCTGTCGGTACTGCAGATGTGCGTGATGACGCTCGCCGTCGGGGCTGCGTTCGTGGTGCTGCGGCCACTGGAGAACGATCCACTTCCGTTGTGGGACGGCGGATTCGTGGCTCGGCCCGGGCCCCGCAGCGCCGCGGTGGGCGCCCTGCTGTGCGTGGCAGGCGCCGCGACGCTGGCCTCGGTGGGTTGGGGGCTGAAGGATCTGGGCCTGTACTTCGTGGCGGCGATGCTGGCCGCGTTGGTCGCCGCCCGGGCGCTGGCCGACGGACAGGTATGACCTACCCGGTTCGGCGGATCCGAGTCAGCCGCTCTTGCGGCGGAACTCGCGGCGGTTCTCGACCGGACCGTGCGCACCGCGCGACTGTTTCGCACCGGCGTCCTTGTGTGCGGACCCGCCGACGGCTTTGGCGTTCTTGCGTTCCAGCGCTTCCCGGAACTTGCGCTTCTGGTCGTCCTCGCCGGTCTCGGCGGGCTCATCGGATGCCATGACGGCAGCCTAGTCGTTCAGCGCTTGCCCGGGGGCATCCCGTACACGTGCGAGATCGGCAGCCGCATCAACACCCGCCGGTCGTCGACCATGGCCCGCCGGTAGTCGTCCCAGTCCGGATGCTCGCCGGAGATGTTGCGGTAGAGCTCGACCAGACCCTCGACGGTGTCGTCGGCGGGGTCGGCGGCCGGCGGGCTGAGCACGGCATCGCCCTCGGCGACCGCGTACGCCCACCCGTCGTCGGAGCTGACGTGGATCGCCGCGCGCGGATCGCGGCGCAGGTTTCGCGTCTTGGCGCGTGGCTCGGTGATCGACACCGAGATCGTCAGCGAGCGCGCGTCGAAGTGGTAGGACACGTTGGACAGCTGGGGCCGGCCGTCGCGTTTGAGGGTGGCCAGCACACCCAGCGAGTTACCGCCGATCAACGCCAGCAGCTTGTCGTCGAAGACATCGCGTGTCATGTGACGAGCCTACGACTTCCGCGGGTCTGGAATCATCGAGCACGTGGACCGTTTTTCGCCGGAGTGGCGATCGTGACGCGGTATGCGGCGTTCCTGCGCGGGGTGAACGTCGGCGGGGTGAACCTGAAGATGGCGGCGGTGGCGCAGACGCTGCACGGCGCCGGGTTCACCGACGTGAAGACGATCCTGGCCAGCGGCAACGTGCTGCTGAGCAGCCGCGCCGGCGCCGCCGCGGTGCGGCAGCGGGCCGAACAGGCGTTGCGTGACGAATTCGGTTACGACGCCTGGGTGCTCGTCTACGACCTGGACACCGTCGCCGCGATCTCGGCCGCGTTCCCGTTCGAGCGCGAGGTGCCGGACCACCACTCCTACGTGACGTTCGTCAGCGACGACGAGGTGCTGCAGGAACTGTCCGGGCTGGCGCAGCGGCCCGGTCCCGGGGAGCTGATCCAAGGCGGTGACGGCGTCGTGTACTGGCAGGCGCCCCGCGCCGCCACCCTCACCAGCGCGATGGGCAGGACGATGGGTAAGAAGCGGTACAAATCCTCCACCACCACGCGCAACCTGCGCACGATCGACAAGGTCCTGCGCGGCTAGCGCGGGCGGGACAGGAGAATTCATGGCACACACGGGAAAGCACACCGCCGATGTCACCGGTGTCTCCGAGACCGCGCTGCTGACGCTGCTGGTCCGGGCGACCGAGGCGCGACGGCCCGACTCCCTGATCGACGACCCGATGGCCATCCATCTGGTCGACTCCATCGACTTCGACTTCGCCAAGTTCGGCCATGTGCGTCGTCAGGATATGGCGCTGCGCTCCAAGGCTTTCGACAAGCGGACCCGCCGCTATCTGCTCGACCGGCCGAAGGCGACCGTGGTGGCACTCGCCGAAGGGCTGCAGACCAGTTTCTACCGGCTCGATGCCCAGGGATCCGATATCGGTCATGACTTTCGCTGGCTGACCGTCGACCTGCCCCCGATCATCGAGCTGCGCCGCAAACTGCTTCCCGCCTCCGACCGGGTGCGCATGATCGCGCAGTCCGCGCTGGACTTCAGTTGGATGGACGAGGTCGACACCGACGACGGCGTGTTCGTCACCGCCGAGGGGCTGCTGATGTACCTGCAACCCGAGGAGTCGATGGCGCTGATCACCGAATGCGCGGCCCGGTTCCCGGGCGGGCAGATGATGTTCGACCTGCCGCCCTCTGCCGCCGCGCCGCTGGTGCGCCGCGGCTTCCGCACCTCCCGGCGCTACAAGGTGCCGCCGATGCCGTTCACGATGTCGGTCGCCGAAGCCGCCGACCTTGTCAACACCGTGCCCGGTGTGCGCGCCGTCCACGACGTGCCGGCCGAACATGCCCGCGGCCGGTTGATCAACGCCGTGCTGTGGACGGCGCAGCGGGTGCCGCTGCTCGATCCGCTCAGACCGACGTTCACGCTGCTCGAGTTCGGCTGATCGGCCGCTGGAGCTCGGCTCAGCCGAAGGCGGTCTCCACGTAACGCAGCGCCTCCCGCTTGTCCACCCCGAGCGCACGCGCGGCGGACACGAAGGTGTGCGCCGCGGTCGCCATCGCGGCGTCTGCCGGATCCGATCGGGCGACGTAGGTGCCGAAGCGCCCCTTCGTCTCCAGGATCCCCGCCGCCTCCAACTCCCGGTACGCCCGCGCCACGGTGTTCACTGCCAGGTTGATCTGACCCGCCAACTCGCGGACCGTCGGAAGCCGGGTGCCAGGAGTGAGCCTGCCCTCCCTGATTCCTGCGATGATCTGCGTTCTGAGCTGGTCGAACAGCGGCCTGGCAGCGTGCGGATCGACGCGTACCCAATCCCCCAACTCGGCCACGTGCCCAGTATCGCCCAAAGCCCGCGTAATTTGGGGGTGTGCAGGTGACGGTATTCAGCGGTGCGGGGATTTCCGCCGAGAGCGGCGTCCCGACGTTCCGCGACGTCGAGACCGGCTTGTGGGCGCAGGTGGACCCGTACGAGATCTCCAGCGCCGACGGCTGGCGGGCACATCCGGACCGGGTGTGGGCCTGGTATCTGTGGCGCCACCACATGATGAGCGCCGTCGCGCCGAACAACGCCCACCGGGCGGTCGCGGCGTGGGAGGACTACGCCGACGTGCACGTGGTCACCCAGAACGTCGACAATCTGCACGAGCGCGCCGGGAGCACCCGCGTCTACCACGTGCACGGCAGCCTGTTCGAGTTCCACTGCGACCAGTGCCGATCCGCCTACCGCGACGAGGTGCCCGCGATGCGCGAGCCTACGGAATCGGTGGACCCGCCCCCGTGCCCGGCGTGCGGCGGACTGATCCGGCCCAACGTCGTGTGGTTCGGTGAGGCGCTGCCCGACGAGGCGTGGGAGCGGTCGGTCGACGCCGTCGTCAACTCCGACCTCGTCGTCGTGGTCGGGACCTCGTCGGTGGTCTACCCGGCCGCCGGGCTGCCGGAGTTGGCGGTGGCCAGGGGTACGCCGGTGATCGAGGTCAACCCGGAGCCCACCCCGCTGTCGGCGAGCGCGACGGTGAGTCTGCGGGAGACGGCGGCCACCGCGCTGCCCGGGTTGCTGCAGCGCCTGCCCGCGCTGCTCGGTTAAGGCCGGACCGCGACCCCGATCGCGAACTCGGCCGCCGGTATCGGCAGCCACCGCGGAAGCGCCCACTCGCGACGGGCGCCCGTGACGCGGAAGCCGGCACCGGTGATGGTCTGCTCGGTGTGGCGGTGGGTGTGACAGTTTCCCAGCAGCCGCGGCCACACGGTGGCGTCGGCGAACCGTTGCAGCCGGGCCCGTGCCCCCACCCCGGCGACGTGTTCCAGGTAGCGCATCTCCCCGCCCGGCCTGAGCATGGAGAAGAGCTGTGCCACAACAGCTTCCGGATCCTCTACCGAGCACAGCACGAGTGAGCACACCACGGCGTCGAACGGTTCGGCGTCGGCGAACCGCTCGACGGTGTCGGTGCTGACCACGATCGGCACCGCGGCGCGCGCGGCGGCCTGCTGCGCCACCGTGGCCAGCCTGCGTTCCGGTTCGACGGCCACCACTTCGGTGACCGTGCCGGGGTAGAGGCCGAAGTTGGTCCCGGTGCCGGCCCCGATCTCCAGCACACGTCCGGTGAGCCCGGCCAGGTTCTCGCGGCGCAACTTGCGCAGCGATTCGGGTTCGCGCGACGACATCGCCGTCCACAGACGCGCGAAGAACGGGTTATCCACGGTTTCGCTCATCGACCACCTCCTTCAACCAGGTCATGACGTCCTGGGGCGCGTCGTCGGGCCGGATCGCGGCGGACACGACGTGGCCGCAGCACACCGACCGCATCAGGCTGTCGGCGAACTGCTCGACGTCCCCCCAGGGCAGATACGGGCGGGAGATGAGCATCGCCGCGATGCCGTGGACGGCGGTCCACAGTTGCAGGGCCAGCATGGTCGGGTCACCGGGCGGGTAGATTCCCTCCGCGATCAGTGCCTGCACCGTCGCGCGGAGGTTCCCGAAGGCCGAACTGTTCAGCGCCACGTCGACGTCGCTGCCGGGACTTCCGTGCCCCAGCATCGCGATCCGGTACAGCACAGGGGTTTTCATCGCGAACCGCAGATAGGCCATGCCTTGGGAGCGCAACACCTCGAACGCCGAGACGTACGCTCCGGCGACGGCCTGCATCTCTTCGTCGAGTTTCTCGAAGTAATGGCTGCACACCGCGTTCAGCAGCGCGGACTTGTCGGCGAAGTGCAGATAGATCGACGGCGGTGTCACTCCGACACGTTCGGCCACCGACCGGATCGAGACCGCCTTCTCGTCCCCGGTTTCCAGCAACAGTTCGGTTGCCGCGTCGAGGATCTCGGCGCGCAGTTGATCACCGGCGCCGCGGGGTGCGCGGTGCCGGCGCCGCGGCGCTTTTGCGTCAGCCATTCTCTTTCCCGGTTGCGACCGCCGCCCCGGGCTTGCGGGTGGCGGGGACATCGACGTCGTCCAGGGTCTCACTGAACCCGATGCGTTGGTGCAGTTTCGTCAGCGGCGCCGGCGCCCACCAGTTCCAGCGGCCCAGCACGTGCATGAACGCGGGCACCAACAGCATGCGCACCAGGGTCGCGTCGGCGAGGATCGCCAACGTCAGGCCGAGCCCGAACATCCGCATGAACGACACCTGTGCCGCGATCAGCGCGGCGAACGAGATCGACATCACCAGTGCCGCGGCGGTGACCACCCGGCCGGTGCGCGCGAGGCCGAGGGCCACGGCTTCGTCACTATCTCGGGTGGTCCTGCCCGAGGCCAGCCAGTACTCGCGGATCCGGGAGACCAGGAACACCTCGTAGTCCATCGACAGACCGAAGGCGATGCAGAACAACAACACCGGCATGGTCGCGACCAGCGTCCCGGTCGGTGTCGTGCCGAGCGCGCCCAGATGACCGTCCTGGAAGATCCACACCAGCGCGCCGAACGCGGCGGTCAACGACAACACGTTGAGCACCAACGCCTTCAGCGGCAGCACCACGCTGCCGGTGAGCAGGAACAGCAGCACGAAGGTGATCGCCGCGATCACCCCGAGCACGGTCGGCAGCCGCGAGGTGATGGCGTCGGCACTGTCCCTGTTGATCTGGGCCAGACCGGTCAGCAACGCCTCCCGGCCCCCGGGCGGGGCGACGTCGTGCAGGCGGTCGAGCTGGTTCTCCGAGGCGTCGGTGAACAGCGGCGCGGTGCTGCCGATGGTGAGAAACGCGCTGCCGTCGGCCATTCCGGTGGCCGCCGACGCCGGGCCGACCCGGTTTCCGTCGACGAACGTGCCGCCCGGCGAGGACACCGAGGACACGTCCTGGACACGGGACAGTTCGGCGGCGTAGCCGTCCAGCGCGTCGGGCGCGAGACCTTCGGCGTCCGGCAGCACCACGGCGACGTTGGTGGACGAGTCGACGGCGAAGTCGGTGCGCAGGTCGTCGCCGACCTGACGCGCGGACGCGGACTGCGGCAGCACCCGGTCGTCGGGAAACCCCCAGTTGGCGCCCAGGAACGGGGCACCGAGCAGCAGCAGCAGCGCGACGACCGCGACGCCGACCGGAATCGAGCGCCGCATCACCGTTTTCGTCGACCGGTACCAGAACATCTGCTCGATCGGCTTGGCCACCGGTTCCGGCCGGTTGAAGACGCGGCGCACCAGGCGACGCACGTCCATCGAGTCGAGCTTGTCCCCGGCCAGCACGATCGCCGCGGGGGCGATCACGATCGCCGCCACCGCGGCGAAGCCGACGACGGCGATGCCCGCGTACGCGAACGACTGCAGGAAGTACATCGGGAACAGCACCATCGCGACCATCGACAACGCGACGGTCATCGCCGAGAAGAGCACGGTGCGCCCGGCGGTCCGCATGGTGCGCACCAGCGCGCTGTCCCGATCGTGGCCTTCGGCGAGCTCGTCGCGGTAGCGGCTGATGATCAGCAGCGTGTAGTCGATCGCCAGCGCCAGCCCCATCGCGATGGTCAGGTTCAGCGCGAAGATCGACACGTCGGTGACCAGCGTGACGGCGCGCAGCACGGCCATCGACCCGAGGATCGCGAACGCGCCGACCGCCAGCGGAAGGGCCGCCGCGAGCAGGCCGCCGAACACCCACACCAGCACGGCGAAGCTCAGCGGAATCGCGATCGACTCCATCATCAGCAGGTCTTTTTCACTCTGCGCGTTGATCTGGACGTAGGTCATCGCGACACCGCCGGCCGCGACGGTCACCCCGTCGCGGTCGTGCACGAGCTCGTCGGCCAGCGCCTTGGCGTGTTTCTGCGCCTCGCTCTCCCCACCGGTGATCCCGGCGACGATCAGACCGGTCTTTCCGTACGTGCTGACCAGTGCCGGCGCCGCCGACGGAGGGGCCGTCCATGCCGAGGTCACCGACCCCACGTGCGGTGACGCGTCCAGCCGGCCGACGAGGTCTTCCCCGACGGCGCGCGCCGACGGGCTCTGGGCACCGCGCTCGGAGGTGTCGTCGGTGACGCTGATCAACAGCTCCATGTCACCCTGGCCGAACTTGTCCACCAGCAGTCCGGTGGCGCGCGCCGACTCCGACGTCGGATCCTGGAATCCCCCGGCGGACAGATGCCGGGCGACCGGCACGCCGAAGACCCCGCAGGCCACCATGATCAGCAGCGCGACGACGAGGATGCGGCGCGGCGCCGCGATGGCCAGCAGGGCGATGCGATGGAGCAACCTGGATCCTCCCCTGGTTATCGCGGCTAAGTTATCAGCGATAACCTGAAGAATCAACGGCTGCCGCGATGAGTTCTCCGGACGCCGGCGGTCAGACAGGTCATGAACCCCAGCCCCACACAGAACCCGTCCCGCCCACTACCATCGACCGCCATGACCGAGAGCCAGACCGGCCGTTTCGGCGCCGGCGCCCTCGACATCGGCCTGCTGGTCCTGCGCGTCGGAATCGGTGCGGCGGTGCTACAGGCCGGACTGCTCAAAATCCCCGACTTCTCGATGACCGCACAGTTCATGGCCGACGGAGGCTGGCGACTGCCGACGTTCGCGGCCTTCATGGTCACGGCCACCGAAACCGTCAGTGGCATCGCCCTGCTGCTGGGCCTGCTCACGCCGCTGGCCGGCGCCGCGGCGCTCGGCGCGATGTTGTGCGCCTGGGCGGTCAACGTGTCGGGCGCCGCGTTCTGGTCCGACCCGTTCAACGTGCCGTTCCTGCTCGGCCTCGGGGCGGCCGCGTTGATCTTCACCGGCGCGGGACGGCACTCCGTCGACGGCCGCGTCCTCGGCCGGATCGCCTGGTCGACGCGGGTGAAGGTAGCCCTGGTGGCGCTCGCGTTCGTGGTGGCGTTGTTGACCTGGGTCGCGCTCTACGGTGTCAATCCGATCCACTTCACCGCCCCGCCGGCGCCCGCAGGTCAGTGACCGCTACCAGCGGGTAGCTCGTGAACCTACCCGGCGGTAAGAATTGCCACAGTTTTCCGATACGAGGCTCAATGAATCCTTAAAGCCCGTGGTTACTGTTCAGTACATGTGGATCGACGACACCAGTGCTGATGTCATCAAGGTTGATTTCGAGGCTCTCTACCACGGCGATGTCCTGGTCGAAGGGTTGACCTCGGAGCAGCTCGACGACGAGCAGGCCCTACCTACCGCAGTGTGAAAGAACGCGCGCCCTCCACGGGCGCGCGTTCCTCCGTTTGCCGGTTGGCCCGACGGTCACACCGGCTGCGTGGCGGGCACGACCATTTCCGCGAGGCGCCCGGAGATCAGCTCCTCGGCCTCACCGACGATCCGGGCCACCAGGTCGCCCACGGTGGGAATGTCGTTGATCAGGCCCATCGCCGTTCCGACGGTCCAGATGCCGGCATCGATGTCGCCCTCGTCGAAGACGCGCCGCCCGCGCACACCGGCCACCAGATCCTTGACGTCCTCGAACTGACCGCCGTCTTTGAGGATCTGCACCACCTCACGCGAGACCACGTTGGACGCCACCCGTGCGGTGTTGTGCAGGGTGCGGAAGATCAGCTCCGTGCCCCGCTCGTCACCGGCGACGATGGCCTCCTTGACGTTCTGGTGGATGCACGACTCCACGGTGCACATGAACCGCGATCCCATGTTGATCCCGTCGGCACCCAGCGCCAGCGCCGCGGCCAGACCACGGCCGTCGGCGAATCCGCCCGAGGCGATCATCGGGATCTCGATCTTGTCGGCCGCGGCCGGGATCAGCACCAGACCCGGCACGTCGTCCTCACCGGGATGACCCGCGCACTCGAAGCCGTCGACGCTGATGCCGTCCACGCCGAGGGACTGCGCCTTGACCGCGTGCCGCACCGAGGTGCACTTGTGCAGCACCTTGATGCCGTTGTCATGGAACATCGGCAGATGCGGCGCCGGGTTGGAGCCCGCGGTCTCGACGATCTTGATGCCGGCGTCGACGATCACCTGCCGGTACTCGTCATACGGCGGCGGATTGATCGCCGGCAGGATCGTCAGGTTCACCCCGAACGGCTTGTCGGTCAGATCCCTGGTCTTGGCGATCTCGTTGGCCAGATCCGCCGGCGTCGGCTGGGTCAGCGCCGTGATGAAACCCAGCGCACCCGCATTGGCCACGGCCGCAACCAGTTCCGCGCGACCCACCCACTGCATACCGCCCTGGGCGATCGGATGCTCGACCCCGAACGCCTCCGTGAACTTCGTCTTGATCATGCGGAGGCCTACCGCGGGGCCATCCGGATCGCGCCGTCCAGGCGGATCACCTCACCGTTGAGCATCGGGTTCTCCACGATGTGCACCGCCAGCGCGCCGTACTCGTCGGGATCACCGAGGCGGGCGGGGTGCGGCACCTGCTTGCCCAGCGAGTCCTGCGCCTCCTGCGGCAGCGAGCCCAGCAGCGGGGTCTTGAACAGGCCCGGTGCGATCGTGACCACGCGGATGAACTCGCGGGAGAGGTCACGCGCGATCGGCAGGGTCATCCCGACCACGCCGCCCTTGGACGCGGAGTACGCGGCCTGACCGATCTGGCCCTCGAACGCCGCGACCGACGCGGTGTTGATGATGACGCCCCGCTCCCCGTTGACCGGTTCGGTCTTGGCGATCCGCTCGGCCGACAGCCGCAGCACGTTGAAGGTGCCGATCAGGTTGACCTCGACGACCTTCTTGAACCCGTCCAGCGGGAACGGGCCGTCCTTGCCCAAGGTCTTGACCGCGTTGCCGATGCCCGCGCAGTTGACGTTGATGCGCAGCGGGCCGAACTCCTCGGCGGCATCCAGCGCGGCGCTCACCTGCTCGGGATCGGTGACATTGGCCTCGACGAACTTGGCCCGCGGCCCCAGCTCGGCCACGACGTCCTCACCCTTGAGGTCGATCACCACGACCGAGGCGCCCCGGTCGAGCAGCCGCTTGGTCGTCGCCAGACCGAGCCCCGAAGCACCCCCGGTGACAACGGCGGCGGCGTCTTTGATCTCCACAGATCGTTCCTTTCCTGTCTTTACCTGTTTTCCAGAAGCTGAATCAAACCCATTCCCGCAGAACGGCTTCGGTGTCCGCGCCGGGTACACCCGGCGGCTTCGGCATGGACGGCACGCTGCGCGAGAAGCGTGGCGCGGGCGCCGGGTACTGGTAGCCGTTCTCGGTGTAGAAGGTGCCGCGTTCGGTGTTGTGCGGCTCGGACTCCACCTCGGCGAACGACAGCACAGGCGTGACACACGCGTCGGTGCCGGCGAACACCTCGGCCCAGTGGTCACGGTCGTGGGCGGCGATGGCCTTGGTGAAGGCCTCCTTGAGCTCCGGCCAGCGGCTCATGTCGTTCTGGTCGGGCAGATCGGCGCCGTCAAGGCCGATGCCCTTGAGGAACTCGGCATAGAACTGCGGTTCGATGCAGCCGACCGCGATGTGGCGTCCGTCGGAGCATTCGTAGGTGTCGTAGTACGGCGCCCCGGTGTCGAGCATGTTCACGCCGCGCTCGTCGCTCCACATGCCCATGCCGCGGAACGCCCACATCATCATCGACAGCACGCTGGAACCGTCGACCATCGCCGCGTCGACCACCTGGCCCTTGCCCGAGCGTTCCCGTTCGTACAGCGCCGAGAGCACGCCGACGAGCAGGAACATCGAGCCGCCGCCGAAGTCGCCGACCAGGTTCAGCGGCGGCACCGGCCGTTCTCCCGCGCGGCCGATCGCGTGCAGCGCGCCGTTGAGCGAGATGTAGTTGATGTCGTGGCCGGCCTGCTGGGCGCGGGGTCCGTCCTGTCCCCAGCCGGTCATCCGCGCGTAGATCAGCTTCTCGTTGACCTTGGCGCAGTCCTCCGGTCCGAGCCCGAGCCGTTCGGTGACCCCGGGCCGGAACCCTTCGATCAGCACGTCGGCCTTCGCGATGAGCCGCAGCACCATGTCACGGTCCTCTTCGCTCTTGAGGTTCGCCGCCACCGACCGGCGGTTGCGCAGCAGGTGGTCGCCGCCGGGCTTGGTCGCCGGGCCGGGGCCCTTACCTGGGCGTTCGATGCGCACCACGTCAGCACCGAGATCGCCGAGAATCATTGCCGCATGGGGTCCCGGGCCGATACCGGCCAGCTCCACAACTCGAAGTCCCTGCAGTGGTCCAGCCATACCTGACCGCCCTTCATGAGTATCGCTCGGTTGACCGCGACATAGCTTACTTGTATAACCAAGTCGACCGGCCACGGGGCTTCAGCAGTCCGGAAGGCCCCGATGAAGGGGACATTCATGACCACCACCGACCCGCGCACCGACGTTTACCAAGGCATCGACGACCTCACCGTCAGCCTCGACGACGGCATCCTCGCCGTCACGCTCAACCGTCCGGACAGCCTCAACTCGCTCACCGCGCCGATGCTGCAGACGTTCGCCGCCACCCTGGAGCGCGCCGCGGACGACCCGCGGGTGCGGGTCGTCCGGATCGGCGGTGCCGGCCGTGGCTTCTGCTCCGGCGCGGGGATCAGCGAGGAAGACCACGCCAACCCCGGCGCGGCGGGCACCCCCGCCGACGTCCTCGACGCCGCGAACCGCTGCATCCGGGCGATCGTCGCCCTGCCCCAGCCGGCGGTCGCCGTCGTGCACGGCGCGGCGGCCGGCGTCGGCGTCTCGCTGGCGCTGGCCTGCGATGTCGTCCTCGCCTCGGAGAAGGCGTTCTTCATGCTGGCCTTCACCAAGATCGGGTTGATGCCCGACGGCGGCGCGTCGGCACTGATCGCCGCCGCCGTGGGACGCATCCGCGCGATGCGGATGGCGCTGCTGGCCGAACGGATCTCGGCCGACGAGGCCTACGGGTGGGGTCTGGTCAGTGCGGTGTTCCCGCCCGACGAGTTCGGCGCCGAGGTCGACAAGCTGATCGCGACGCTGGTGTCCGGTCCCGCGGTCGCGCTGCGCAAGACCAAGGACGCGATCAACGCCGCGACGCTGTTCGAACTCGACGGCGCGCTCGAGCGGGAGAAGACCGGACAGCTGGTCCTGCTGGAGTCCGCCGATTTCGGCGAGGGCACCAAGGCCTTCCAACAGCGCCGCGCCGCGAAGTTCACCGACTCCTGACGTGATTTGGGCGTAGTTGGTCAACTCCAGCGTGACCGACTACGCCAAAATCGCTCGACGCGGCGTGGGCGCGTCGGCGACCATCGGTGGGTGAGCACGCAGTTTGAGATTCAGCAGCCGGTGGCCCGCACCGGCTGGCGTGTGCTCGCGCCCTTCCGTTCTCGCGAGTACCGCCTGCTGATCGCCGCGGTGTCGCTGTCCATCTTCGCCGAGGGCATGTGGGCCGTGGTGATGGCGCTGCAGGTTATCGCGCTCGACAACGACCCGGCCTCGCTAGACAGGTCGCGACCAGCTGGGTGTCGGCCTGGTGGCGTTCGTGCTGGTGGGCGGTCTGGCCGCCGACCGGCTGAGCCAGCGCGGCATCATCATCGTCGTCGGACTGGTCAACACCGTCGTGGTGTCCACCGTTGCTGTTCTCGGACTCGTTGGCGCATTGAGGATCTGGCACATGGCGGTGGCGGCCGCGGCGCTGGGGATCGCGGCCGCGTTCTTCTTCCCCGCCTACAGCGCCATCCTGCCGAGGATCCTGCCGGCCGAACAACTGCTGGCCGCCAACGGCGTGGAGGGCGTGGTGCGCCCGGTGTTCCAGCGCGCCGTCGGACCGGCGGGTGCCGGCCCGGGTGGGGGGGGCCCATGCAGCGACACCGGCTTGTGGGCGGGGACCAGCAGCCGCAAGTGCCACGCGGAAAC
>NZ_LMVQ01000008.1 GCF_001545925.1 Mycobacterium sp. NAZ190054
CAGCGAGCCGCCCACCAGCGCGTGCAGGCCGGCAGCCGCGCCGTCGGCGGCACCGGGATCGGTGGCCGCCACCGCGCCGGTGTCCCACCCCTCGGCGAAGCGGTCGTCGAGCGCGGCGCCGTCGGCGTTGATCACGTACGGGCCGTTGATGCCCGACCGCGACAGCGTCCAGATCAGTTGCGCGGCAAGCAGTTGCCTGCTGTGCGGGTCGGTGGTCGACAGGTTCTCCAGGTCAATGCGGGCCCCACCGTAGCCGCGGCCGATGCCGGTCCGGCCGCCGTCGGCGCGGGTCACCGGACCCCGCAGCCGCAGCGGCTCGCCGAGCAGGTTGCGCACCGTCTTGTCCATTTCCGGGCGCGGACCCGCGACCAGCTTGCTCACCAGTTCGGTTGCCAGCTGGTCGGGTTCGGACACCGCGACGTAGCGCGGGTCGGGGACGACGGTCTTGCCGGTCGGATCCGCGAAGTACAGCGTGTGCCGCTTGTAGGTGGCCTGGAACTGCTGCCAGTCCAGGAACACCCCGTTGGGTAGCCGGTCGATGCGCCACCCGTCCGGGGTCCGGACCAGTTCGATCGGACCTGGATCGGGCAGTGCGCCCGCACCGGTCTCGAAGACGCCCATGTCGGACAGCGAGCCGAGGATGTCGGCCCGCATCGTCACCTGGACCCGGTCGGGTGAGCGGGTCTCGACGAACACGACGTTGTCGATCAGCAGCGCGCTGCCGGCGTCATCCCATGTGGCGGAGGCGGATTGGGTGAGGAACTGGCGGGCGGCCAGATGCCGGCTCGCCGGATCCGCGGTGGCCTTGAGGAATTCGCGCAGCAGGACGTCCGGGTCCATGTCGGGGGTGGGCTTGGGCAGGCTCGGCGGCGCGGGCCGGTCGACGGTTCCGATGGCCTGCGGCGACGAGGAACTGGGCACCCCGGCGCATCCGGTCAGCATCACCAGCAGCGCGCAGAGCCACAGCGCGGCGATGCGTCTCACACGCTTTCCCCTGCCGGCTCGCGGACCCGGCGGCCGGAACCACCACCACCGGACACCTCGATCGGTTTGACCGGCAGTGGGCTGCTGGTGACCTTGTGTCCGCGCACCAGCGGCAGCGTCAGCCGGAAGCAGGCGCCCCTGCCGGGCTCGCCCCAGGCTTCCAGCCGGCCCTGGTGCAGCCGGGCGTCCTCGATGCTGATGGCCAGGCCCAGGCCGGTGCCACCGGAGCGGCGCACGCGGGACGGGTCGGCGCGCCAGAACCTGCTGAACACCAGCTTCTCCTCACCGGGGCGCAGACCGACGCCGTGGTCGCGCACGGTGACCGCCACCGTGTCGACGTCGGAGGCCATCCGGATCTCGACCGGCTTGTGCTCGGCGTGGTCGATGGCGTTGGCGATCAGGTTGCGCAGGATCCGTTCGACGCGGCGCGGGTCGACTTCGGCGATCACCTCGTCGGCGGGCAGGTCGACGATCATCTCGACGGTGGCCTGCTGGGCGAGGTGCCCGACGTTGTCCAGGGCGCTCTGCACGATGGAGCGCAGATCGACGGCCTCGACGGCCAGCTCGGCGACGCCGGCGTCGTGCCGGGAGATCTCCAGCAGGTCGTTGAGCAGCGACTCGAACCGGTCCAGCTCGTTGACCATCAGCTCGGTGGAGCGGCGCAGCGCCGGGTCAAGGTCCTCGGCGTGGTCGTGGATCAGGTCGGCGGCCATCCGCACGGTGGTCAGCGGGGTCCGCAGCTCGTGGCTGACGTCGGAGGTGAACCGGCGCTGCAGGTTCCCGAACTCTTCGAGCTGGGTGATCTGCCGGTGCAGGCTCTCGGCCATGTCGTTGAACGACACCGCCAGCCGTGCCATGTCGTCCTCGCCGCGCACCGGCATCCGTTCGGTCAGGTGCCCCTCGGCGAAGCGCTCGGCGATCCGCGACGCCGAGCGCACCGGCAGCACGATCTGGCGGGCCACCAGCAGCGCGATCGCCGCGAGCAGGCCGAGCAGCACCACACCGCCGGTGGCCATGGTGCCGCGCACCAGCGCGATCGTGGAGTCCTCGTTGTTCAGCGGGAAGATCAGGTACAGCTCGAGGTTGGTCACCGGTGAGGACGTCGGGCTGCCGATGATCAGCGCGGGCCCCGAGAACCCGTCGGTGTGCACCGTGGCGTACTGGTAGCTGACCTGGCCGGCCTTGACGAAGTCGCGCAGGGTCTCGGGGATCTGGTCGACCGGCCCGGCCGCGGTGGCCGCGCGGGGACCGTCGCCGGGCACGACGAGCACCGCGTCGAATGTCCCGGCCAGCCCCGGGCCGGCGTCGGCGGTGCGGTCGATCAGGGTGTTGCGGGCCAGCTGCAGGCTGCTGTCCAGCGAGCGGGTCTCCTCGCCGCCGACGATGCCGCTGACGGTGGTGCGGGCGCGCTCGATCTCCTCGGTGGCGGCGCCGACCTTCACCTCGAGGATGCGGTCGGTGATCTGGCTGGTCAGCACGAAGCCGAGCACCAGGATGACGGCCAGCGACAGACCCAGGGTCAGCGTGACCACGCGCAACTGCAGCGATCGTCGCCACGCCGTGCTCAGCGCCCGGCCCAGCACGCCCAGCCCGCGGATCAGGGGGGCCGACCGGCGGTGGATGCGCCGCCGGGAACCGAAGATCACGGCGACCGCCGAGCGGTCGATCGAGCAGAAGACCGCCGAGCGGTCGATCGAGCAGAAGACCGCCGAGCGGTCGATCGAGCAGAAGACCGCCGGGCGGTCGAGGGCATCACGGAGGTCCGGCCTTGTATCCCACTCCTCGAACGGTCAGCACCACCTGCGGGTTCTCCGGGTCTTTCTCGACCTTGGCCCGCAGCCGCTGGACATGCACGTTCACCAAACGGGTGTCGGCGGGGTGGCGATAACCCCACACCTGTTCGAGCAGCACATCACGAGTAAACACCTGGCGTGGTTTACGTGCCAGCGCCACCAGCAGGTCGAACTCCAGCGGCGTCAGCGAGATCTGTTCGCCCTGCCGGGTCACCTTGTGGGCCGGGACGTCGATGTCGACGTCGGCGATCGAGAGCAGCTCGGCCGGCTCGTCCTCGTTGCGCCGCAGCCGGGCACGCACCCGGGCCACCAGCTCCTTGGGTTTGAACGGCTTCATCACGTAGTCGTCGGCCCCGGACTCCAAGCCGAGCACCACGTCGACGGTGTCGGTCTTGGCGGTCAGCATCACGATCGGCACGCCGGAGTCCGCGCGCAGCACACGGCACACGTCGATGCCGTTCATGCCGGGCAGCATGAGGTCCAGCAGCACCAGATCGGGTCGCAGTTCCCGCACCGCGGTCAGCGCCTGGGTGCCGTCACCGATCACGGCGGTGTCGAACCCCTCCCCCCGCAGCACGATCGTCAGCATCTCGGCGAGCGAAGGGTCGTCGTCGACTACCAGGATCCTTTGCCTCATGGTGTCCATGGTGTCACCGAATCGCGATAAACCGCCGGTACCACGCGGGGTGTTTTGCGTGTTGAGCGTGGTTCGACGCGTGGGACTCAGTCGATCGCTTCGAGGACCGCGCGTTGCTCGGCGATGGACTGCAACACCTCGTAGCCGATTTGGCGGACGCTGGCGATCACCGGGCTGCCGCACAGTCGTCCCGAGGGTTTCCCGCGCACAACCCAACCCAGCGTGGCGCTGCGTGACAGTGCGCGGCGCGCGGACCTGGCCTCCCGATCCTCGCCGGGGGCCAGTGCGAGCACGAGGTGCATGCGCGAGAACTGCGCGCCGGCGGCGTCCTGGATGACGGGGTTGGTCCACCAGTGCTCGAACGGGATACGGGAACCGCTGAGGATCTGGTCACCGTCACGGGTGCGGATCGGCGCCGGCGGGTACATCGCCAGCTTCGGCACGTATTCCTCGGCGCCCTGCGCGCGGCCGCGGATCCGCATCAAGGTCAGCCCCGCGACCGAGCAGGCCATCTTCTGGTTGGGCACCCCGGCGGTGTCCACCCAGGTCATCGTGTCGCGCAGCCCGTACAACGCATCCGATCCGTCGGCTCGGTACAGCAGCGCGCGCAGGTGGCCGGCCAGCACTCTGGCCTCGGTGTGGCGGCCTTGGTCGAAACGCTGGTTCGCCGATCGGATGCAGGCGAGCAGCTGATCCAGTGTTTCCAGAGACGCGGTCTGAACGCGTGATTCAACCAGCAACGGTTCCCCCTCAATACCTGTCGCCGTGGCGACTTCCCCGCGTCGAAGCTTATATGCCCGCGCGTAAGTTCGCGCAGGAACGAGATGTCAGCGCGAAGTCAGCTGGCCGGCGAGGTCGGTGGCGTCGACCTCCGGCGGCACCACCGCCCACGGCCCGCCCCAATTCGCCGCTGCCAGCTCGGCGTAGACCGCTCCGGTGCGGCGCTGCAGGCCGTCGTCGCGTTCGTAGGCGTCCCGCGCCCGGTCGGCCTCCTCGACGGCCCGGTGCACCGCGCGCTGAGCCGCCAACTCCGCCGGAACGTCAAGCAGCACTTGCCAATCCGGCGCCGGGAGGCGCAGTCGACGGTATTCCAGGTCGTGCACCCAGGCGACGACGTCGCCGTCGGCCCCCTGGTGCAGACGTGCCGCACTGTAGGCCGCGTTGGACGCGACGTAGCGGTCCAGGATCACCACGTCATGAGCCGAATTCAGCTGTTCGATCTCGTCTCTCGCGCCGGCGCGGTCCATCGCGAACAGCACGGCCATCGCGTACACCGACTCGGCGAGGTCACCGTGCCGGCCGTGCAACGCCTCGGCGGCGACGTCGGCGGGCACCGAAACGCCGTACCGCGGAAACGCCAGGCTGGCCACGGACAGTCCGCCGGATTCGAAGGCCGCGCGCAGACCGTTGGTCAGTGTGCGTTTGCCTGCGCCGTCCACTCCCTCGATCACGATGAGCACCCGGCGAGCCTAATCGAGGTTGTCGAGCCGGAAATGGGCAAACATTGACTGCGGGTGGCCGAGGATCGATAGTTCTACAAATGCGGGGCGGTCATGGTGCTGGCAAAGGTGCGAATTTCGCGGTAGCGGCCGGGGTCGGCGCGGCGGTGTTCATCGGACTGGGCTGCGGGGTGGCCGCGGCCGACGACGGCGGCGGGGCCGGCAGTTCCGAGGCGTCCCAGAGCGACGCGGGGCCCGCCCGCGACGACGACACGGCCACCGCCGACGTCGGCGAGGTGACGGACGAGCCGGCCGAGGACGTCGACGAGGACGTCGACGAGGACGTCGACGAGGACGTCGACGAGGACGTCGACGAGGACGTCGACGAGGACGAGGTCGAGGACGAGGTCGAGGAAACCGAGGTCCAGGACGTCGAGACCGAGTCCGGCGACATCTGGGACGTCGACGTTTCCGACGATCCAGCCGAGGACGAGCCGGAGAAGGCCACCGTGGTGGTCGACGACACCGATCCGGAACCACCCGTCGACACCGAGCCCGAGCCGGCCGCCGCGCAGTTCATGGCGATGACCGGAGCCGCGCGCCGCGACGCCGACGCCGAACCACCCGCCCCGGTGGCCGAGGTGGCCGAGGTGGCCGACAACGAGGTCGTCTACACCGGCCCGCCGACCTTCTTCGACCAGATGGTCGTCGCGAGCCTGCGGGTGATCCGCGGGATCTCGGACTTCATCGGTGTCGACCTGTACGGCCAGATCGCCAAGCTCATCGCGAGCGACGATCCGCCATGGTTCGTGCGGTGGGGTCTGGACGTCCGGCGCACCGAGTTCGAGGTGTCCGAGGGCAACTCCTGGCGGGTGTGGGAGTTCCACCCGCCGAACCCGACCGGAAAAGTGGTCGTCGCCGTGCACGGCGGCGGCTTCATCCTGGAGCCGGTCCTGCTGCACTGGATCGACTACTCGAACATGGCGCGCGAGACCGGCGCGACCGTCGTGGTCCCGATGTATCCGTTGGCGACGACCGCCGACGGCACCGCGACCAAGGTCGTGCCCGCCATGGCGCAGTACATCTCCGCGCAGATCGACCGGTACGGCGCGGCGAATGTCAGCCTCTACGGGGATTCGGCCGGCGCGATCCTGGCCCCGGCGGCGGTGCGCGAGCTGATCCTGGCCGGCAAGCCCGTGCCGGCGAGCATGGTGCTGATCTCGATGATCCCGGACGCGTCACTGTCCAACCCGGACATCCGCACCATCGACGACCCCGTCTTCGACCTCGACGACCTCGACTTCTACGACGCGGCGAACCACTGGAGCCACGGCCTCGATCCCCGGGATCCGATGCTCAGCCCGCTGTTCTTCGAGGACGACGTGATCGCCGCGCTACCGCCGACGACGATTTATCAAGGCGCGCTCGAATTCTCCCTCCCCGACACCTTGCTTTTGCACGAAAAGTGGTCGGCCGCAGGCGCGGTGATCTCGACGGTGGTCGGGCAGGGCCAGATCCACGACTGGGCGCTGGGTGTGCCGGTCAACTCGCAGGCCAGGCGGGTGCGGCCGGACATCTACCGCCAACTTGGACTCAACGACGTTGCGGCAGGACCGAAGACGGTCACGACGGGACCGCCGTCGTTTGGTGACCAGTTCGTCGTGGGACTGCTGCGGACACTGCGCTGGATCAACGAGGAAACCGGCATCAAGATCCTCAGCGGGATCGCCGGCTCGTCCACCAGCACCGCTCCCCCGTGGCTGCTGACGCTCGGGCTGAAGGTCACCGAACGCGAATACAACGGATGGACGGTGTGGGAGTTGGCCTCCCCCAAGCCTTCCGGTGAATACGTGGTGGCGTTGCACGGTGGCGGCTTCGAGTCCGAGGCCACTGTGCTGCACTGGTCGGATTACGCGCAGATGGCCCGCGAGACCGGTGCCACGGTGCTGGTGCCGATCTACCCGATGGCGCCGCCGAAGAGCACCGGCACCGCCGAGACGCTGGTGCCGCCGATGGCCGACTACCTGAAGATGTTGATCGACACCCACGGGGTGGACAACGTCAGCCTCTACGGGGACTCCTCGGGCGGCACCTATGCGGTGCTGGCGGTGCAGGAGATGTTGCGGCGCTGCCGGATCGACGTGACGTGCGTGATCTCCGAGGCGCAGCCGTCGCGGATGGTGCTGGTGTCGCCTGCGCTGCACCTGACATTGAGCGGGCCGGAGATCGACGCGATCGACGATCCGATCCTGCCGCGGCGGGCGCCCGGGGAGGGGCCGCGATGGAACGGCGACTGGGACGTCGACGATCCCCGGGTGAATCCGATCGCCGGAGCGGATCTGACGGGTCTGCCCCCGACCACGGTGTACATCGGGACGATCGAGAAGCTCTATCCCGGGGTGCTGGCCTTCCGCGACAAGGTGCTGTCCCAGGATCCGCAGGCCGACCTGACGGTCGTCATCGGCGACGGGCAGATGCACGGCTGGGCGCTCGGCGGCATCGTCGTCAACTCGCAGGCCCCGATCTGGCGGGCCAACGTCTACCGGCAGCTGGGCCTGCTGCCCACCGACGCCGCGCGCTACGTGACGCTGCAGGTCGCTTAGTCGGCACCGATGCGGTAGGACTGCAGCACGACGGTGTTGTGCGGCGGATCCAGGAACACCCGGGTGCTGGTCCGGTCCGCGGCGAACGCGATGTTCAGCTCGATGCCGGTGCGGAACGGGCCCGGCGGCAGGTCCGGCTCGAGCACCTTCTGCACGGCGGGCACCTGCCCGCTGTCCTCTGATTCATGGTCGGTGACAAGCGAATTCATTGTCACCGGGGTCACCTCGACCACGGCGTCGATCCAGACCACCTTCGTCCGGGGCTTCTCCTCCGCGGCGGTGTTGTCCCACGTGATCCACGACGCCGACACCGGCGCACCGAGGGCCGGAAACGTCGTCGCCAGTTCCTCGGTGTCGTGCCGGACCTCCAGCGTGGGCCGCGTCGAGGTGACCTCAGGTTCTGCGGCCTCCTCGGCCGGCCGGCCCTGACATGCCGTCAGGGCCAGCGCGACACCGAGCGCCACCGCTCCCAACCGTCTCGCCACGTCAGTAGCGGTAGTGCTCCGGCTTGTACGGGCCCTCGACGTCGACGCCGATGTACTCCGCCTGCTCCTTGGTGAGCTTGGTCAGCGTGCCGCCGAGCGCCTCGACGTGGATGCGCGCGACCTTCTCGTCGAGGTGCTTGGCCAGGCGGTAGACCTCGTTGTCGTACTCGTCGTTCTTGGTCCACAGCTCGATCTGGGCGATGACCTGGTTGGAGAAGCTGTTGCTCATCACGAACGACGGGTGGCCGGTGGCGTTGCCGAGGTTGAGCAGCCGGCCCTCGGAGAGCACGATGATCGACTTGCCGTTGTCGAAGATCCACTGGTCGACCTGCGGCTTGATGTTGAGCTTGGTGGCACCCGAACGCTCCAGCGCGGCCATGTCGATCTCGTTGTCGAAGTGGCCGATGTTGCCGAGGATGGCCTGGTTCTTCATCGCCTTCATGTGATCGAGGGTGATGATGTCCTTGTTGCCGGTCGAGGTGATGACGATGTCGGCGTCACCGATGGCCTGCTCGACGGTGACGACGTCGAAGCCGTCCATCAGCGCCTGCAGCGCGTTGATCGGGTCGATCTCGGTGACCGCGACGCGCGCGCCCTGGCCGGCCAGCGACTCCGCGCAGCCCTTGCCGACGTCGCCGTAACCGCAGATCAGCACCTTCTTGCCGCCGATCAGCACGTCGGTGCCGCGGTTGATGCCGTCGATCAGCGAGTGGCGGGTGCCGTACTTGTTGTCGAACTTGCTCTTGGTGACCGAGTCGTTGACGTTGATCGCCGGGAACGCGAGCTCACCGGCGGCGGCGAACTGGTAGAGGCGCAGCACGCCGGTGGTGGTCTCCTCGGTGACGCCCTTGACCGACTCGGCGATCTTGGTCCACTTGGTCTTGTCGGTCTCGAACCGCTCGCGCAGCAGGTTCAGGAAGACCTTGTACTCGGCGGAATCATCGTCCTCGGCGGGTGGCACGACGCCGGCCTTCTCGAACTGCGCGCCGCGCAGCACCAGCATGGTGGCGTCACCGCCGTCGTCGAGGATCATGTTGGCGGGCTCGCCCGGCCAGGTGAGCATCTGCTCGGCGGCCCACCAGTACTCCTCGAGCGTCTCGCCCTTCCACGCGAAAACCGGGGTGCCCTTGGGCTCCTCGGGGGTGCCGTGGGGCCCGACGACGATGGCCGCGGCGGCGTGGTCCTGGGTGGAGAAGATGTTGCAGCTCGCCCAGCGCACCTCGGCACCGAGCGCGGTCAAGGTTTCGATCAGCACGGCGGTCTGCACGGTCATGTGCAGCGAGCCGGAGATCCGCGCGCCCTTGAGCGGCTGGACCTCGGCGTATTCCTGGCGCAGCGCCATCAGGCCGGGCATCTCGTGCTCGGCGAGGCGGATCTCCTTGCGCCCGAAATCGGCCAGCGACAGGTCGGCGACCTTGTAGTCGATCCCGTTGCGTTCGTCGGCGGTCAGCGCAGTCATGTAGAGCCCCTTTTTATTCGTCAATTGCCTGTGAGCGCACGGGTGGCCGCAGACGGTACCCATGCGAACAACCCCGGCCTGCGGGCTCGCGGGACAGGCGCTCGGCGCTCTGCCGGCCAGGGGCGTCTATGACACCGTAGCGCCTCGGCTCCCGTGCCAGGTCACGGCCGTCCTCGCCGCGGCGTTTCTCAGGTCTCGATCACGCCGTACCGCTCGGCGAACGGCGTCATCAGCCGGGCCAGGTCGCGGGCGACGTCGTGGTCGGCCTCCGGGGGCATCGAGATGTAGCTCATCGCCAACCGGACGATGGCCCGGGCCAGCACGCCGGCGTCCTCGTCGCTGCTGCGCACCCAGCTGCTCATGAACGACTGCGCCAGCCGCGCGGAGCAGTGGTTGATGATCGGTGCGCTGTCGGTGGTGATCAGCTGCAGCAGGTCGGGCTTGGAGGTTCCGGTGAGCAGCGAGATCACCAGCGGGTCGGAGGCCGACTCGGCGAAGAAGTCGCGGAACCCCTGCAGGAACGCGGCGTACACATCGCCGACGTTGTCGTTGATCGCGCTGTGGATCTGGTCGACCAGCCGGTCGGCCAGCCGCATCGCATAGCCCTGCGCCAGCCCCTGCCGCGAGCCGAACTCGTTGTAGATGGTCTGCCGGCTGATGCCGGCGGCCTTGGCGACGTCGGAGAGCGTGATGTTCGACCAGTCGCGGGCGAGCAGCAGGTCCCGCATCCCGTCGAGGATCGAGTCGCGCAGCAGCACCCGCGACGCCTCGGCGTAGGTGATGCGCTTGTCGCTGGGGCTGCCCACACGCGCGACAATAACGGTTCCCGCGGCCACGCTCCCCGCCGCCGCCGTCATCCCCCGGGGCCTGTCGCTGCGCGAGCGCTCACGGCCGGGCGACCTCGACCATGTCGAAGTCCGACTTCGCCGCGCCGCAGTCCGGGCAGCTCCAGTCGTCGGGGATGTCGTCCCAGCGGGTGCCCGGGGCGATGCCGTCCTCGGGCCAGCCCTTGGCCTCGTCGTACTCGAACCCGCACTGCACGCAGACGAACAGTTTGTAGTCCTCGCTCATCTCTTCACTCCCATCTCGTCGAAATCGATCTTCTCCCGCACCGCGCAGTCCGGGCAGCACCAGTCGTCGGGCACGTCGGCCCACCGCGTTCCTGCCGGAAACCCTTCGCGCGGTTCACCTTTGGCCTCGTCGTAGATGTAGTCACATCCGGGGCACCGGTAGGCGCTCATGCCTGCGCCGCTCCGTGGCGGGCCAGCACCCGCTCACGCACCCGCGGGTGGATGTTCACCCGGTGGATGTCGCCGTCGTAATGCGCGAGCACCCGGTGGTCCATCACCTTGCGCCACAACGGCGGGAAGTACGTCAGCCCGATCATCGACGCGTAGCCGCTCGGCAGATTGGGGGCGCCGTCCATGCTGCGCAGCGTCTGGTACCGCCGGGTCGGGTTGGCGTGATGGTCGCTGTGGCGCTGCAGGTGGTACAGGAACAGGTTGGTCACGATGTGGTCGGAGTTCCAGCTGTGGGCCGGCGCGCAGCGCTCGTAGCGGCCGCTGTCGGTCTTCTGCCGCAGCAGGCCGTAGTGCTCCAGGTAGTTGACGGTTTCGAGCAACGTGAACCCGAACACGGCCGAGATCAGGATGTACGGGAGCAGCGCCCAGCCGAACACCGCGATCAGCACGCCGTAGAGCACCACCGACATCGCCCAGGCGTTCAGCACGTCGTTGGACCAGTGCCATTTGGTCTTACCGGCCCGCTCCAGCCGCTTGGCCTCCAGCTCCCACGAGGACTTCAAGCTCCCGAACACGCTGCGCGGCAGGAACTCCCAGAACGTCTCGCCGAACCGGGCGGACGCGGGATCCTCCGGCGTGGCGACGCGGACGTGGTGGCCGCGGTTGTGCTCGATGTAGAAGTGGCCGTAGAAGGTCTGCGCGAGCGTGATCTTGGCCAGCCACCGCTCCAGAGAGTCCTTCTTGTGGCCCATTTCGTGGGCGGTGTTGATGCCGACGCCACCGAGCAGGCCGACCGACAGAGCCAGACCGATCTTGGCGAACCAGCTCAGTCCGCCGTCGAAGCCCAACCAGCTCAGATCCGATGCGGTGAACAGATAGGCGCCGACGATCACGCTGGCGTACTGGAACGGGATGTAGACGTAGGTGCAGTAGCGGTAGTACTTGTCGTTCTCCAGGCGCTCCATCACCTCGTCGGGTGGGTTCTGGCCGTCGGGGCCGAAGAACCGGTCCAGGGCGGGCAGCAGGATGTAGAGCAGGATCGGCCCGATCCACAGCGGCACCTGCGCGGCGGCGTGCCAGCCGATCTCGTTGAGCGCCCAGATCAACGGCAGCATCACGAAGAGTGCGGTCGGGGCGATCAAGCCCATCAGCCACAGGTAGCGCTTCTTGTCGCGCCACTGCTCGGCGTCGACTCCGGAAATTTCTGGTGCGGTCACCCGTTGCCTCCTTGCTGTGAGTGCGGTCACCTCTCCCGGTTGACTGTAAACGCGATTTTGTCACGTGTCTAGACACCAACACATATTTTGTAAACGCCCCTCTGCGAATCCGGCGCGCAATGCGACACCGGGGGTGCTTCAGCGCGCCGAAATCGCCCGCCGAATCGAGGCGACGACCCGCTCGGGGTGTTCGGTGAGGTCCAGCCAGGTGAACCGCAGCACCTGCCAGTTGGCCAGCACGATGTCGTTCTGACGCTCGCGGTCGATCTGAAACTCGTCGGCCCCGCTGTGGAAGGCGAAACCGTCCACCTCGATCGCGACCTTCGGCACAGGGAAGCCGACGTCGACGCGGTAGCCGCCGACGCGGTAGTTCGCCACCCACCCGCTGAATCCCGCGCCACGCAGCAACGCGTGGAGCAGTCTCTCCGCCGCCGAGCGGGCTCCACCGTCGGCCGCCTGCAGTAGCAGCCGCGACCGCGGGGCACCGGTGCGCCCCTTGTTGCGCAGATGGGTCCGCCACAGGCTCGTGAGGTCGACGTCGTGCTGCAACGCGTTGTCCATCAGCCTGGCGCCGCCGCCGCGCTGCGCGGAAGCCTCCACCACGGTCAGGGGCAACGCCGTCACCTGCAGGCCCTTGAGCTCGACGACATCGGCCGGATCCAGATCTCGCCGTCTGACCCGCGTGCCGTCGTGACGCCGGCCGTGACTGTCCCGGGGCACCGTCACCTCGGCGACGGCCGGGGCGAACCGACACAGCCCGTGCCACCAGGCCGCGGTCAATCCACTCGCGACGGCGCGGTCCCCGTAACCCCAGACCGCCGCCCGGATACGGGCCGCGTCGGAGAAGGGCCGATCGTCGACGAAGTACACACCGCGGCCGCACCGCCGCCACAGTCCGGACTGCACGCGTCGTTGGACTGCTCGCCTACTGAGCCCGGCCGCGCGCGCCTGGTCGTAGGTGATCACGCCGTCGTGGCGCCGCAGGTAGTCGCTGAGCATGTCTCATCGGACGCGACAGCCGGCGATCAGGTTCCCTCACCGGCGAATCCGGCGCGCTATGCGACAGCGTGGGTGCTTCAGCGCGCCCGATTCCCCACGAGCGAGTGGCGGCGGCCGTAGAGGAAGTAGACGATCACGCCGATGCCCATCCAGACCAGGAAGCGGATCCACGTCAGCCCGGTGAGGTTAAGCATCAGCCACACGCACGCGATGATCGACAGGATCGGCAGCAGCGGCACCCACGGCGTGCGGAAGCCACGTGTGAGGTCGGGCCGCGACCGCCGCAGCACGATCACCCCGGCCGACACCAGCACGAAGGCGAACAGCGTGCCGATGTTGACCATCTCCTCGAGCTTGCCGATCGGGAAGACGGTCGCGGTCACCGCGACGACCGCGCCGACGAGCAGCGTGATCCGCACTGGCGTGCCGTGCTCACCGGTCCTGGCGAGCTGACGCGGCAGCAGCCCGTCGCGCGACATCGCGAACAGCACGCGGGTCTGCCCGAGCACCAGCACGATCACCACCGTCGTCAACCCGGCCAGCGCGCCGATCGAGATCACCTTCGCCGCCCACTCCACCCCGTTCAGCGAGAACGCGGTGGCCAGGTTCTGGGTCTCGGCCTCGCGCAGGTCGCGGTAGCTCACCATGCCCGTCAACACCACCGCGACCGCGACGTAGAGGACGGTGACGATGCCCAGCGAGGCGAGGATGCCGCGCGGGACGTCACGCTGGGGCATCTTGGTCTCTTCGGCGGTGGTGGCCACGATGTCGAAGCCGATGAACGCGAAGAACACGATCGACGCGCCGGCCAGCACGCCGTACCAGCCGTAATGGCTGCCCTCGGCGCCGGTCAGCAACGAGAACAGCGACTGCTCACTGCCGGACCCGCCTTCGCCGCCCGCTTCGGTCGACGGCACGAACGGCGAGAAGTTCTCCGCCTTGATGTAGAACGCACCGACGATGACCACCAGCAGCACCACCGACACCTTGATCGCGGTGATGGCCAGGCTGACGCTTGCCGAGAGCTTGGTGCCCATCGCGAGGATGAGGGTCACGATGGCGATGATGACCAGCGCGCCCCAGTCCATCTCGAACCCGGCCACTTCGGTGGTGCCGCCGGAGAAGTCGAAGACCGTGCCGAGGTAACTGGACCACCCCTTGGCGACGACGGCGGCCGCGACCGCGAACTCCAGGATCAGGTCCCAGCCGATGATCCACGCGACGAACTCCCCGAACGTGGCATAGGAGAACGTGTACGCACTGCCGGCGACGGGCACGGTCGAGGCGAATTCGGCGTAGCACAGCGCGGCCAGCCCGCAGGCGATCGCCGCGATGACGAACGACACCGAGATCGCCGGGCCGGTGATGTTGGCCGCGGTGGACGCGGTGATCGTGAAGATGCCCGCGCCGATCACCACCGACACGCCGAAGACTGTCAGGTCCCACCAGGTCAGGTCCTTGCGGAGCCTGGTGTCGGGCTCGTCGGTGTCGGCGATCGACTGCTCCACCGATTTGGTCCGCCGCCTACCGACCGTCTGCGAAACCGGTTCCTGGGCCATAAACCGTCCTTTTCGTCATCGCTTCAGCGGAATCTACCCATTACCGTGAATTTCAATGATTCAGACGGCCAAACACGCGATCGTGATCGGGGCCAGCCTTGCGGGCCTGTGCGCGGCGCGCGTGCTGTCTGACGTCTACGACCACGTCACCGTGTACGACCGCGACCACCTGCCCGACGTTCCGGCGCACCGGCGCGCCGTGCCGCAGAGCCGTCACGTGCACCTGCTGATGGCCCGTGGCGCACAGGAGTTCGAGTCGCTGTTCCCCGGGTTGCTCGGCGACATGGTGGCCGCGGGGGTCCCGATCCTGCAGAACCGGCCCGACTGCATCTATTTCGGCGCGGCGGGCCACGTGCTCGGCACGCATCACCGCTTACAGGACGAGTTCACCGCCTATGTCCCCAGCCGCCCGCATCTGGAGTGGCAGATCCGCCGGCGCGCCGCGCAGATCGCCAACGTGACGTTGATCGATCGCGGTGTCGACGCACCCGTGTTCGACGGGCGCCGTGTCACCGGGGTGCGGATGCCGGACGGAACGACGGTCGACGCCGACCTCGTGATCGACGCCACCGGTCGCGCCACCCGCCTGCCGGTGTGGTTGGCGCAGTGGGGTTTTCGACGTCCTCATGAGGAGCGGATCGAGGTGGGGATCGGGTACGCCACCCATCAGCTGCGCATTCCCGACGGCCTCATCGCCGAGAAGGTGGTGGTGGCCGGCGCGTCCCGCACTCAGCCGCGCGGGCTGGGAATGCTCTGCTACGAGGACGGCAGCTGGGGGCTGACGACGTTCGGTGTCGGCAAGGTGGCTCCGCCGACGGACTTCGACGGGATGTGCGCGCTGGCCGACGAGGTGCTGCCGGTGCACCTGAGCGCGGCGGTGCGCCGCGGCGAGCCGTTGGGCGAGGTGGCGCTGCACAAGTACCCGACGAGCCGCTGGCTGCGCTACGACAGGGCGGACCGGTTCCCGGCCGGGATCCTGCCGTTCGGGGACGCGGTGGCCAGCTTCAATCCGACGTTCGGACAGGGCATGACGATGACGTCGCTGCAGGCCGGTCATCTCCGCCGGGCGCTGCAGGCCCCGGATCCGCAGGCGGCGTTCCTGAAGGCCACGGCCAAGACCACGTATCCGGTGTGGACCATGAACGCGATCGGGGATCTGATCTTGCACGGCGCGCGCGGGCCGACGCCGTGGTGGTACCGACCCGTCGGCGGGCTCTTCCATCAGTTCCTCGGCGCGGCCGAGACGGATCCCGTTCTCGCCGAATGGTTCCTGCGCCGGTTCAGCCTGCTCGACAGCCTGTACATGGTCCCGTCGCCACGGCTGATCGGGCGCACCGTCCGGCACAACATGCGGCTGTGGACCGCGCAGCAGCGGTCTAGATTCCGACCGTCACCCGAAACAGCCGGGTCGGCTCATTGGCAACCAGCCTGATCGGCCCGTCATCGGCCGAAACCCACGCCGCCACACCCTTCTTCAGCATGACCGCGTTGGCCTTGGCGTGCACCGTCACCGCACCCTCGGTGCACAGCAGGATCTGCGGGCCGTCGTGGCGGGTGGGCGCGTCGATCTCATGGCCCAGGTGCTCCCCGTCGATGCCCAGCACCGACACCGAAAACTCCGGGGCGGGTGTCGGATAGACGATCTCGGTTCCGTCGCGGTGCGTTTCCGGTGTGACGAGCACATCCTCGGCCGGGGTGAAGTCCAGCACCCGCAACAGCTCGGGCACGTCGACGTGCTTGGGGGTCAGCCCACCGCGCAGCACGTTGTCGGAGTTGGCCATCACCTCCACGCCGATCCCGTGCAGGTAGGCGTGCAGGTTTCCGGCCGGCAGGTACAGCGCCTCCCCCGGCGCCAGCGACAACCGGTTCAGCAGCATCGACGCCAGCACGCCGGCATCACCGGGATAGCGCTCGCCGAGTTCGAGCACAGTCTTGGCTTCACGGGCGAATTCTGTTGCCCCGGAACACACATAGTTGATCGCTCCGTCGATCACCGCGGGCACCAGCACGTCGAGGTCGGGCTGCGGGAAGGTGATCCACGTGGTGAACAGCGCCCGCAGACCGTCCTCGTCCTGCTGCCCCTGCAACAGGTTGATGAACGGGTCGAGGTCGGCCACCCCGAGCGCCTGCATCAGCTCCACCGACCGGGCAGCGGGGCGGAAGCCGGCCAGCGCCTCGAATTGGCTTAGCGCGACGATGATCTCGGGTTTGTGGCTGCGATCGCGGTAGTTGCGGTTGGGCGCGGTGATCGGGATGCCCATCCGCTCTTCGCGGCTGAAGCCCTCGACGGCCTGCTCGGTGCTCGGATGCGCCTGCAGCGACAGCGGCTCGTCGGCGGCGAGCACCTTCACCAGGAAGGGCAGGGTGTCCCCGAACCGCCCGCGCACGGCGGCGCCGAGTTCACCTTCCGGATCGGCGCGCAGCGCCTCGAGCAGGGACCGGTCTCCGTCGTCGGTCTGGAGATACGCCGGGTCCCCCGGGTGCGCACCGAACCAGAGTTCGGCCTCGGGATGCGCCGTGGGACTCGGGGCGCCAACGAATTCGGCAATCGCGGTGCGCGAACCCCATGCATAGGTTCGGACCGCGCCTTTCAGCAGATGCACTCGCCTCAACCTCGAACCAGCCGCTGGTAGACCGCCGCCATCTCGAGGCGGACCGCCAACAGCGCCAATTGTTGTTCGGGACGTGTGGATCCGGGCATCGTGGTTGAACCCGACACACTCTCCCCCCCTGTCGCCGCGACGTCGGGGACGTCATCGGCGTTGACGACGTGAACGTCGTCGAACCCCCGCAGCCGCGCCGACAGCGCCGGCCGTTCGGCATCGGTCGTCAGCACCAGCGTGCACGTGCGTTGTCGCGGCAGCGGGCCGTCGATCTCCTCGTCGTGGAAGATCGAGACCTCCGCGCCGGTCCGGCCCCACCCGGAACCGATCGCTGCCAGCGCGCCGCTCAACTCCACCGCGGCCACGCTCTGATGCCCGACGCGCAGCATCACCGCCGCGGCGTGGCGGGCCAGCGCCAGCGTCGCGGCCGAGTCACCGGCGAAGACCACCTCGCCGTCGCGCATCCGGGAGGTCAGACTCTTCGCCGGATTGGTGAAAACCTCACGGCCGGCGCTGTTGCGGAACGCCTCGGCGTCCAGCTCGTCGGCGAGCACGCTCAGGTCGATCGAGAAGCCCGGGCTGATCACCTGCAGCGCGGCCAGCCCCGCGGCCAGATATCTGGCGAAGGTGAAGTCGTCGGGAATCGGCAGCCGCGGCGGCAGCGCCACCGACCGTCCCGCGGTCGCGTCCCGCAACGGCCCCTCGTACGGCGCCACCACGATCACGCGGCTACCGCGGCGCACCGCCGTGGCCGCCGCCGACGCCCTGGCCGCCCTGTTCCACGGCATCACCACCCTGGCCTGCCGCTGCGGCAACGCCGACTGCCAAGCCGCCAC
>NZ_LMVQ01000009.1 GCF_001545925.1 Mycobacterium sp. NAZ190054
CCCAGGCGCACGCCGCCGTCGCGGACCTCCTCGATCCGCGACCGGATCTCGTGCTGTCCGGGATCAACCACGGCGCCAACGTCGGTCGGGCCGTGCTGCACTCCGGCACCGTCGGCGCGGCACTCACCGCCAAGATCAGCGACACCCGCGCCCTGGCGGTGTCGCTGGACGTCGCGCTGCACCCCACCGGCGAACGGCACTGGACAACGGCCGCAGGCCTGCTCGCACCGGTGCTGGAGCTGCTGCTCGACGCGCCCGACGGCACCGTGCTGTCGCTCAACGTCCCGGATCGGCCCGCCGCGGAGCTGGGGCCGATCCGGCACGCGCGGCTGGCCCGGGGTGGGGCGGTGCAGACGCGGGTCGAGGAGGTCCGCGACGGCGGCGTGCGCCTGGGCGAGATCGAGGTGTCCGACGAGCCGGAGGAGGACACCGACAGCGCGCTGCTGGACGCCGGGCACCCGACACTGACGGAGCTGCGGTCGGTCGAGGCGGACGAAAGCGACCTCGTGCGCAAGTGGGTGGCTGCACAGTCTCGGCCGTGATCGCGGACAACGACCGACAGTCGCACCATCCGGCGAGGCGCCACGGTTCACACCAGCCACATTGTTAACATGCTGCCCGTGGAACACTCGCCGGAGACCTCGAGCCTTCGGCGCTCGCGCCCGGTTTCACGGCGTGAGGCCCTGCGCTACGCCACCGCGATATCGGCACTGGCCGGGCTCGGCGCCGCGGCGGCAGGTGCCGGTATGCCCAGCGCCTCGGCCGCCGCTCCGACTCTCATCGACTACGCGATGCGCCAGATCCCGGCCCAGGACATCCGGGCCGCCGGCCACGCCGGGGTGATCAACTACGTGTCGACATCGCGGCCCGGCTCGAACTTCGGCGCCAAGCCGATCACCCTGCCGTACGCCAAGTCACTGACCGCCGCCGGTCTGGTCATCGTCAGCAACTACCAGTACGGGAAGCCGGGTGGGACGGCACCCTCGGATTTCACGCGCGGGTACGCCGGCGGCGTCGCCGACGCGCGCACCGCGTGGCACCTGCACACCGCCGCCGGTGGCGGCCGGAGCGCACCGATCTTCTTCAGCGTCGACGACGACATCGACCGGAACACCTGGAACAGCGTCGCGCTGCCGTGGTTCCGCGGGATCAACTCGGTGCTCGGCGTGCAGCGCACCGGCGTCTACGGAGGCATCAACACCTGCCAGTGGGCGACCGCCGACGGCGTCATCGGGAGGTCCAGTACCCCCGGGCGCGTGTGGGCGTGGCAGACCCGGTCCTGGTCGCGCGGTCAGATCTTTCCCGCCGCAGTGCTCTATCAGCGCATCATCGACACCGCCTCGAATCCGGGACCGGTCGTCGGTGGCATCCGCGTCGACGTCAACGACGTACTGGCCCAGGATTGCGGCCAGTGGAACCTGCATCCCTAGGGGGTCAAGCAGGTCAGCGACGCGGCAGGGTGGTGACGTGCAGGTGGTCGTAGTGCCCGTAACCCGATCCCCGCGGACCGCTCGGCGTGTAGTACGTGCCGCGCCAGATCACGTCCTGTAGGCCGAAGCGGGCCGCGTTGGCCATCACGAACGCGAGGATCTCGTTGCCGAGCGCGATGCCCTCGGGGCTGTTGTGGTTGGGAATCATGATGTCGATCGCCAGTCCGCTGGGATGCCAGGGCTTCGAGTCCGGCCGCACTCCGTCGATGTCGGCGATCTGGGGGAACCGCGCGCTGATGGCGCGGGCCGCCAGGATGGTGTTGGGCTGAAGTCCGGCCTCCGACGCGACGCCCACCGGCAACGCCTCCGGGATGTCCGGGATCGCTGCCGGCGGTGGAGCGACGTCGCCTGGAGGCAGGGCGGGCATCGCGGCCGCCGGCGGCAGGACCGCGGCCGCGTTGTCGACCACCGCCTGCTGGCGCGGTGTCAACGCCGCGTACTGCGCCTCGGCGGCGAGGATCTGACGCTGCAGGTCGGTCCACTTGGCTTCGAGGTCCGCGCGCACCGCGGCGGACCGTTCGGCCGCCGCGCGGGCCTCGGCGGCCGAACGGTCCGACGCCTGGGCAGCCGCCTCCGCGCGCTCACGTGCTGCTGTGAAAGCCGTCATCTGAGCGGCCATCTCGGCGGCCACCGCGCGCTCCACGGACAGTTCCTCGATGACCTGCTGAGGGGAGGCCGCGCTCAGCACCGCCGCCACCGGGCCGGTGCGTCCACCCATGTAGGTCATCGCCGCCACCCGGTTCACCGCGGCCTGATAGGGCTGGAGCTGTGCATCTGCGGCGTCGAGCGCTTCCAGATCGGCGCGGTGCCGTTCTTCGGCCGCGGTCTGCTCGGCCAGTTTGGCGTCGGCGTCACGCTGTGCCGTGGTGACGGCCTCCCGGCTCTGCACCGCCTGGCCGGACAGCTCGTTGAGCTTCGCCAGCGCGTCGGCCGCCGGGTCGGCCTTCACGCCGCTCAACGTCAGCGCAAACGCGAGGACCGCAGCCGCAGCACCGTACGCCGTCCGCCGAACGGAATGGCGCACCGCGGTCATTCGGATGGTCACGACCCTTCTCTGCAGAGACCGGCTCCGGCCCGGCTTTCAAGTCGTGGAGAGGGTACGAACTGGCACCGCCAATGTCCAGCCAGCAAACAAGGTCGTCACCGGTCTGCCGGAGCCCTCGCGGTCCGCAGGGCTCCACCCCTGAGCCACAATCACTTTCAGGGGGCGCCCAGGTTCGGAACCACCTGTTGCTGCGCAACGCCCGGTGAGGGAATGCGCCGAGGCAGGCACCGCGTTACACCACCTGATTCCGATCTTGCTCTTAGGATGAGCGTGTCCCACAGGGTTTTGCAGGCCATCGGACTGACCGGAGAGAGCACGTACCGAACAAGTAAGGACCGAACATGGCATTGAATCGTCTGGGTCGTCGCATCTCGGCAGTGGTCGGCGGTGGCGCCGTCATCGTGATGGTCGGCCTCACCGCATCGTGCGGCACCGAAAGCGAGGCTCCTGAAGAGCCGACCACCACGACCACGACCACGACCACCACGGCGCCGCCACTGAGCCCGACCGAGAAGGCGCCTGACCCTGATGGCCCGGGCATCTTCACTCCCCCGGTCACTGCGCCTCAGCCGACGGTCAACCCGGGCCGCGACGACTACGGCAATTGACCGAACCGTTCGCTCGCTGACCGGCCTGCTTCTCGTCGGAGCGGTGCTGGCGGGAATCGGCCTGGCGGTCCGCGAGCACCGCGCCGCCGATGACAAGCTCATCGACGGTCCCTATGCATCGCTGTTGGATGCGTCGACCGATCTCGGGCCTGCGCGGGAGGAGAGCATCGAGTTCACCGCCGGGCTCACCGACCGGTCTCGGCCCACGGCGCTTATCGACTGGGCCCGGGACCGGTCGCTGTCGGTACGGTGGCGACCGGGCGACGATTGGGCGGTCGTCGAGGGATCACCGGCTGCCGTCGGGCAGGCGTTCGGCGTCTCCGTGCGTGACTACCGGGGGCGCAAGGGCCAACTCTTCTACGCGTCACCGCACCAGCCCGCGGTGCCCGAGCAGTTGCGGGCCGAGGTGTCCGAGATGGGCCGGATCCTCAGCTACCTCCCCCATCGCATGTCGCGACCCGACCACATACCGCTCGAAGTCCCCGACCGCGGGCTGTCCCCCGATGCGCTGCTGAACAGTTACAACGCCGACGATCTGGCCAGGGCCGGCTTCACCGGTAAGGGGATCACCATCGTGATCTTCGCGTTCGACGGTTTCCGGCAGTCCGACCTCGACACGTTCACCACCATGTTCGGGCTGCCGCAGTTCACCCCGGAGACCGTCGGCGGATCCGCGGGTGAGCCGCGCGGGGAGCTGTCCATGGATCTTCAAGTGGCCCACGCCATTGCACCCGATGCCCGCAAGGTTGTCGTCAACGCCCGCCCGACCGTCGAAGGTGACGGTGGCTACCGCAGGATCGGCGAGATGCTCGAGGACACCGACCGCCGGTTCCCCGGCGCGGTGTGGAGTTTCTCGATCGGCTGGGGCTGCGACCAACTCATCACCGCCGCCGACCTGGCCCCCGTCCGGGCGGCGCTGCGCACCGCCCAGTCGCACGGCACCACCGCGTACAACGCCAGCGGTGACCTCGCCGGCATGGAATGCCGTGGCGGACAGGACTGGTCGTCGCCGCCCAGCGAGCAGGACGTCGGCCTCGACTCGATCGCCTCGCTGCCCGAGATGACCAGTGTCGGAGGCACCACCCTGTCCACCGACGCCGACGGGACATGGGTGTCCGAGCAGACGTGGTTCGATGTACCGCTGTCGCAGGGCACCGGTGGCGGCGTCTCGGCACTCTTCGACATGCCCGCCTGGCAGCGAAGTGCCGCTGCCGCAGTCGCTCCCGAACGGCACACCGGCAGGCGCATGACACCGGATGTCGCCGCGGTCGCCGACCCGTTCACCGGGGTGAGGTTCGTGCTCGACGGCCGGGTCGTCGTCGGCGGCGGCACCTCACAGTCCGCGCCGATCTGGGCCGGTCTGACCGCGGTGATGAACCAGTATCTGCTGGAGAACGGCGGCGCCCTCATCGGCGACATCAACCCGCTGCTGTATCGCATCGCCGAGGGTGCGCCACGGCCGGCCTACCGCGATGTCACGTTGGGCGGCAACGCCGTCGACAATGCCGGCCCCGGGTACGACCTGGTCACCGGACTGGGCACCCCTGATCTCGACAATCTGGTTCACAACATCCATATCGCTCAGAAGGTGCAGGCCTGATGAGTGCTCCCGCCGGCATGGTGGAATGCCAGGTTTGCGAGATCGATGTTCCCGCAGGCGAATACTGCGGGCATTGCGGCGTGCCCCTCGATGAACACCGTGCCGGTGACGGGCCACCGTGGTTGCGCGCACGGGCTTTCAGCGCGGCCCCCGGTCAGCGCCTGTTCACCCCGGCGCTGACCAGTTCGCTGTTCCCGCATCTGACGCCGCGTGCCCGCCGGGTGTTTCTCATGAGCCTGGGCCTGCTGGTGGCCGCCCTGGCCACGGCGACGTTTCTGCGGATGCCCGCCGCCCTCATCGCGGTCGCCTCGCTCGGCCTGCCACTGCTGTTCGGGCTGTACCTCCGGGAATCCGATGTGTTCCGGGACCTTCCCCGCAGCGCGCTGGCACTGACGACGATCGTGGGCGTCGTCCTGGGAGTCGGGTGGGCGCTGCTGACCGGGGCGGCCGTCGCCCGTGCCTATGGTGTGCCGCTCGGCGCGGGCATCGCGGCCGGACGGATTCTGCGCGACGGGCTCGCCGTGCCGGTGGGCAGCATGGTGCTGATGTTGGTCCCGGCCCTGGCGACCCGCTGGTCGTGGCGAGGCAGCCGAGAATCGCTGGACGGCTACATCATCGGCGCCCTCGGCGCCCTGACGTTCACGGCGGCGGCCACCCTGACCCGGCTGGCCCCCCAGTTCACCACCGGGATGATCAATCGCGTGCGTCCGCTGGACGGCCTGCTCGTCGAGGCAGGAATCCGCGGGATCGCGATGCCGCTGACCGCCGCGGCGGTCGGCGGACTCATCGGCACCGCACTCTGGTTCACCCGACCGCCGACCAAGGCGCAGGACCACCGCAGCTTCGTACGGGCCGTCCTCGTCCTGATCGCGGTCGTCGTGGTCGTCATCTACGCCTCGCTGGGTCTGGTCGACGTCGCCCGGCTTCCCCAGTTCGCGCAGCTGGCACTGCATCTGATGTTGACGGGGATCGCGTTGTCGGCGCTGCGGGTCGGTCTGCACCTGGCTCTGCTCCACGAGGCCCAGGACTGGCTCGACGCCGGCGAGCCCATGCTGTGCGTCGAGTGCAACCATGTCGTGCCGGACGCGCCGTTCTGCGCCCGCTGCGGCGCCGCCATGCAGGCGTGCTCACGCCGGTCACGCCGGGCCCGGCGAGAAGACCGTCCCGTCCGGCTGTCCGAGGACCCGGCGCCCGGGGAGATCGTCGTAGGGCTGCAACCCGGCTACTCCATACACTCCGGCACGTACGAGGCGTCCCAGCCGCCGGTGACGTCGATGCGCACAGTGGTGTCGGCGCTCGGGATCACGGTCGTGGTGGTGGCCGGCGCGCTGGTCGGGCTGTCGGGCTTCATCTCCGATCCCGCGCCCAGGTATGTCTGCCCGCCCGACTGCGGCACCCCCCCGATGAACCGGGCGGTGGAGATCAATCCGCGATTCACGTCCACCGACGGGGCGTTCTCGGTGTCCTATCCGGCCGCGGGATCCGCCTACAACGTCACCACCCATACCGACGGGGTGACCGCGGTGCTGCAGGCCGGAGACGGTGGCACCATGCAGTTGTTCAGCCGCCCCGCGGGTGGGCGCACCGCCGAGGAGATCGCCGTCGACCTGGTGAACGACACGTTCCCGGACACCAAGACCGCGTTCGAGATCCCGAACACGATGGTCGGCTATCAGCCCGGATACGGGTACGCCGCCGATCTCTGGCCGCAGGGCGCGATGAGCAGCGCCACCCGGATGCGCATCATCGTGATGGTCGCCGTCAAGAATGATCTGGCCCTGATCGCGGGGGCGGTGGGACCCTACCGCGCCTTCGGACCCGACTTCGGTTCCGGCAAGCCCTCAGCCGCCAACCTTCAACTGGCGCTGGACATGGGCAAGTACGTCAACAGCTTCAGCTGGCGCGGTGACCCGCCGCGGTAAGTGCTTCTCAGAGTATGACCACCGAACGCAGCACCTCCCCGGCGTGCATCTTGTGGAAGGCCTTTTCGATGTCGTCGAGGCCGATGCGCTCGGAGACGAACTTCTCCAACGGCAACCTGCCCTGCAGATACAGGTCGATCAGAGTGGGAAAGTCGCGCTCGGGCAGGCAGTCGCCGTACCAGGACGACTTCAGCGCACCGCCATGGGAGAAGAAGTCCACCAGCGGCATCTCCAACTGCATGGCCGGGGTGGGTACGCCCACCAGCACCACGGTGCCGGCCAGATCGCGGGCGTAGAACGCCTGCCTCCAGGTGGCCGGGCGCCCGACCGCGTCGATCACCACATCGGCGCCGAACCCGCCGGTCAACTCCTGAATGGCGGTCACTGCATCCACTTCGGCGGCGTTCACCGTGTGGGTGGCCCCGAATTCACGGGCTTGCCGTAACTTTCGCGCATCCAGGTCGACAGCGATGATGGTCCGGGCCCCTACCAGTGCAGCGCCGGCGATCGCGGCATCACCGACACCTCCACAGCCGATCACCGCGACCGAATCGTCACGGGTCACCGCACCGGTGTTGATCGCCGCGCCGATACCGGCCATCACGCCGCACCCGAGCAGGCCCGCCACCGCCGGATCGGCCGCCGCGTCAACCTTGGTGCACTGCCCTTCGTGGACGAGGGTCTTCTCCGCGAACGCCCCGATGCCCAGCGCCGGAGAGAGGTCGGTGCCGTCGGTCAGGGTCATCTTCTGGGTGGCGTTGAAGGTGTCGAAACACAGATGCGGACGGCCGCGTCTGCACGCCCGGCACTGCCCGCACACCGCGCGCCAGTTCAGCACCACGAAGTCACCGGGTTCGACATCGAGCACGCCTTCGCCGATGGCTTCGACAGTGCCGGAGGCCTCATGGCCGAGCAGGAACGGGTAGTCGTCGCTGATACCGCCGTCCCGGTAGGTCAGATCGGTGTGGCACACCCCGCACGCGAGGATCTTCACCACCACCTCACCGGGTCCCGGGTCCGGGATCACGATGTCGGTGACCTCGACGGGAGCCCCTTCGGCTCGCGAAATCACGCCACGCACAGTCTGACTCATGACAATCCTCACTTCAGTGATCGGTGGTGGAAACGGTGGCGGCGGCCGATCTGCCGCGTCAGGCCCGAAGGAAGGCCACGACCTGGTCCTGGAAGTCGACGAAGCCCTTGTAGGCGGCGATGTCCTCGGGAAGTTCCTCGACGATGGTGGCCAGCTGAGCGGCCCACTCCGGAATGGCGCGGATCTCGTCCAGCGACGCCATGAAGGTGCGGATGTTGAACGTCACCGCGCCGGTCATGGGCAACCGGACGAAGTGCTCGAGCTCGATGCGGAACTGCACCTGTGAGACGTCGCCGGCGCGCAGCGCCCGCGGCATGTGGGTGCCCCAGTCCGGCAGGGTCTCCAGGCTGATGTCGAAGGTCCGGGTCGGGGACGCGGCCAGGTTCCAGTTCAACCGGCGATAGACCTGGTCGGCGGGCAGCCGTTTGAGGAACTGCTCGGCTCTTGCCGTCATTCCGCCACCGGTCATCCGCGGGACCGGGCCGTGGATCTCGTACATGTCCATGCCGATGTCGAAGGACGCCGACCAGGCGGCGGCGAAGGTCACGGCCCCGGCGTCGAAGTACAGCCGCCCGTCGCGTTCGATCACCAACAACAGGTCGTCGGGTATCTCGCCGGCCAGGAAGAACAGCGGTCCGCCGGGCAGCGAAGTGTCGTCCCCCAGCACGAAATGTTGGTCGGTACCCAAAAGATCGTTGCGCCAATGGAAATGGTCGCCGTTCTCGTCGAGGTGCAACAGGGCGGGGTAGGACTGCGCCAGATCCCGCAGGTAATACACCAGCAGATCCCAGCACGCCAGCTCCATGCCGGGCCGGATCTTCACCCGCTCCGGATCGGTGGCCAGCACATGGCGCCGCTCGGCCATGACCACCGGATAGTCCGCACCCCCGAGGTCGACCAGGTGACGACCCCATTCACCGGCCCGGGTGGGTCGCGGGACCCGGGCCGGGTCCACGTTGACCGTGTACCGGAAGGAGGTGAGGTCGTCGGCGAACGGCCACGGCAGGTTGGCCAGATGGTTGACCGGTTGGCCGAGGTAGCTCGCGGCGGCCGGGGACAGTGGTGACGGAATCAGCGCGGCGGCTCTGGCATTCATCTCGCCCAAGTAGTCAGTCGGCAGGTGTGTGGTCATGAGAGGTCCTCGTGGTGGTCGAGTTCGGTCGGACAGGGCATCACAGATCCACTTCGATGTCGGAGCCACGGGACACGCAGCACAGCATGCTGTCACCGGCGTCGCGCTCGTCCTCGGTCAGCACGAAGTCGCGGTGCTCCAGAGATCCGGCCCGCACCGGGATGCGGCATTCACCGCACACGCCCTGGCGGCACAGGTTGTTCACGGTGAGACCGGCGTCGAGTAGTCGCTGCAACAGCGATACCCCGGCAGGCACTGTCAACACCTCACCGGTGGATGCCACCCGCACCGAGAACGGTTGTCCCGGGTCCTGTTCCGGGGCGGTGAAGCGTTCCAGGTGGACCCGCGCCGCAGGCCAACCGGCCAGGGCGGCCAGTTCTTGGTAGGTGTCGAGCATCGGGATCGGCCCGCAGGCGTAGGCGTGGGTGCCCAGCGGCTGCGCCGAGAGCTGCTCGGCCAGCAAGGCGCGGGTGCCGTCGATGGTGTCGACCTCGAACAGCTCGATACCCGGTCGGGTGGCGAGCTCGCGCAGATCACCGACGTGGGCGTCGTGGCCCGGGCGGTAGGAGTAGATGATGTCGGCGGTGCCGCCCGCGCGCGCGATGGCGCGCGCGTGTGACAGGACCGGGGTGACGCCGATGCCACCTGCCACCAGCAACGCGTGCCGCTGATCGGCCACGGCGGGGAAAAGGCACCGCGGACCCTCGATTTCGACCGCCATGCCGACCTCGAGCTGGTCATGAAGCCAGACCGAGCCGCACCCGTCGACCTTGCGCAGCACGGAGATCTCGTAGCGCATCGGGTTGAGGTCGGCTCCGGTCAGCGAGTAGGCGTTGCGGGTGTCACCCGCGGTGACGATCAGATGGCTGCCCGGCTGGTAAGGCGCCAGCGGACCACCGTCGGGGGCGGCGAAGGTGATGTGCAGGACATCGCCTGCCAGCCGCTGCAGGGCGATGACGGTGAGCTCACGGGCGGTGGTGTCGTAGGCCGAATGCAGGTGGCCCGGGAAACGCGCCTCGGCGGTGTCGAGCACGGTCATCTCAGATCTCCCTGGCGCGGGCGTCGGAGGCGAGGAAACTGCCGAGCGCGGAAGCGAAGTGCTCGTGGATTTCCAGGATGCGGGCACAGCCGGGGCACTGCACCTCGTCGCCGGGCCCGGCGAGGACGCGGAAGGTGCCCCGGCAGTGCGCGCAGAAGATCGGAACGTCGTCGGTGTTCACCACGAAGCTGGTCAGTTCGGCGGGGGTGGCCCCGGCCGCTCGTGCGGCGGCGAGCGCGGTGAGCACGTCATACTGCCCACCGGTGATCATGATGCGGGCGCCGGTGCGAATGCCGGCCAGCGCCAGCGCCAGGTCGGCCCGGCACTGCTCGTCGTCCATCGAGTCCAGGACGAGCAGCCGGGTGGGGGCGCGGTCCTGCGCGGTCTGCACCCACCCGGCGGCGACATCGGCGGTGCGGGGCGCCGAACCGATGGCGATCACCAGGTACGCGGCCGCACAGGGGTCGACGGCGTCAGGGTTCTGCGGCCATACCGGTAGTGAAGGCACCTGAGGCGGAATGACTTCCATGGTGGTCATACGTCACCTCCGGCCCGCAGCCAGGCGGCCGCGCGGTCCTTGTATTTGTCGATGCCCTTGTACGTGGCCATGTCTGCCGGCAACTCGGCCAGCACGCCGGCGGTGCGTTCCCGCCACGGCTCGATGGTGGCCAGTACCTCCAACGGCATGAGGTAGGTGCGGATCAGGAACATCACCGCGCCGGAATCGGGCAGCCGGATCAGGTGCTGCACTTCGACTCGCAGATGCACCAACCGACCGAAGGTGTGGTCGTCGACCACCTGGATCATCTCCCGGTCGGGTCCCCAGTCCGGATAGCGTTCGGTGGACACGTCGAGACGGCGTCCGATCGTCAGCGTCCAGTTGGTGCGCCGGTAGGGCTGGTGCGGCTGCAGCTTTTTGAGGAACTCGTGGGCGCGGGTGATCACTCCTTCGGAGTGGATCCGCGGTACCGGTCCGTGGATCTCCAGGAAACTCATGCCGACGTCGAAGCCGAAGCTCCAGTCCGCGGCGAAGGTGACCACACCGGCGTCGGCGTAGAGCTGGTCACGCTGGTCGAGCAGGACGATGTCCTCCTGCACCTGTCCGGCCACCCAGCGCAGCGGTTCCTGCGGCAGCGTCGACTCGTCACCGTAGGTGAAGGTCTGCTCGATACCCAGCAAGGCGTTGGACCACCGCCAACGGCGGTCGGGCAGCAGTGTCAACGTGCATTGGTCGGGGTAGGCGGTGGCCAGCTCGCGCAACAACGTCAGGAAGGCGTCCCACGCGGCGGGGCGCATGTGCGGCAGGACAGCGTGCCGGCTGGGGTCGTCGGACAGGATCTGTTCCCGCTCGGCCAGTTCGGCGGCGTAGTCGGAGTCGACAGCCACCACCGCCTCACCCCACTGGCCCAGCGGTGTGGTGACCGGCCGGCCGGCCGGTTCGACATTGGTGGAGTACCGGTACACCTCGTCGGGGAAGGGCAGGGGAAAGCCGGCGTAACGCCCGGTGGCGATCGTCGTCACAGGGCGACCGCCAGTTCGGATCCGCTGCATCGGGATACGCAAGCCATCATCGTTGCTCCAGTGCGTTTTTCGTCATCAGAGAGGAACATGTCCCGGTGCAGCGGGGTCCCGGATTCGACCGGGATCCGGCATTCGCCGCAGACACCCTGCCGGCACAGGTTGGGGACACTCACACCGGCGTCGTCGAGCGCTTCGAGAAGGCTGGTGCCGCTGGGTACTTCGAGCTTGGTACCCGTCTTGGTGAGGGTGACGGTGAACGGGTCCCCGGGGGCCGGCGCATCCATGGCGAACCGTTCCAGATGCACACGGGAGGCGGGCCAGCCGGCATCGCCTGCCGCTGCCACCACCGCGTCGATCATCGGGCCAGGGCCGCAGACGTACAGATGGGTGCCCAAGGGCTGTTGGGTCAGCACCTGGCGCAGCCGCACCATGAAGACGCCGGGTCCTCCACTGATCAGCTCGGCATCGGGGGCCAGTTCCCGGATGTCGTCCAGGTGGGCGGCGTATCCGTCGCGAAACGTGTAGAGCACCTGCGTTTCCCGCCCCCAGGCTCGGGCGGCGCGCAGGTGCGAGACGATCGGGGTGACGCCGATGCCACCCGCGATGAGCAGGTGCCGGCGCGCCCGCGCCACCGGCGGGAAGGCACTGCGGGGCAGCCGGGCGTTGATGGTGTCGCCCACACCGAACCGGTCGTGTACGTACGCCGAACCGGTGCCGTCGACCACCCGCAGCACCGAGATGGTGTAGTGCCGAGGCGCCACGCCGCTGCCGGTCAGGCTGTAGGCATTGAACTTCTCACCCACCTCGATGGCCAGATGGCTGCCGGGGACGAACCCGGGCAGTTCCCCTCCAGCAGGATCGGACAACGTGACCGAACGGATGCCGGGGATGCTGTCGTCGAGTGCGGTGACGACGAGCTTGAGGGTCATGAGAGCACCTCGCTGACTGGTCGGGCCGCGGCGAACTCGGCCCGCAGTGCCTCCGCGTCGACCTGGAAGCCGAGATACCGCCCGAGCCGCCGGGAGACGTGGTAGTAGACGATCAGGGTCTTACCGCATCCCTGGCACGGCACCAGGCCGTCGACACCGACGGTGGTGGGGGTGCTCGTGGTGCAGTGTGCGCAGTAGACGTCGATCGCACCGGTTTCGGTTGCCTGCACGTGGATTTCGTCGTCCTCGGCTCCAGCCGCCAAGGTGGCGGCGCGCAGCTGAAGGCAGGCGCCGACCGGACCGGCGAGGGCTACCCGCACTCCGACGCGGGCGGTGTGCAGCGCCTCACCGAACGCCGCGACGGCCACCGCGGTGTCTTCTGCGGTCACCAGTGTCACGGCCGGCAGGGCTTGTGCCCAACGCTGCGCCACGGCCTGGCCCGATGCCACGCCGACGACGACGTAGGCTGCGCCCGTGTCGGCCGGCGGGGTGTCCCCACCCGGGCGGCGAGCCCAGGCGGGGACACTCGTGGAGTCGAAGTCGATCATTCGAGATTCTCCGGTCGGTCGCTTCCGCCGCCCGGCCTCAGAGGCCCTCGGCCGTGCGGTGTCCGGCGTAGAACGCCAGGGCACGATCGGGCGTGGTGAACAGGATGCGCGAGCCCTTCGGGAAGAAGATGGCGTCCTTGGCCTTGGCGACGGACTTTTGGCCGGTGTCCGCGTTCTCCAGGTGGAACTCGCCTTCCAGCACGATCTTCATCTCGTCGTAGGTGTACTCGTAGAGCAGCGGCTCGTCGGCAGCGGCCAGCTCGAAGAATCCGCTGCACATCACGCTGCCACCGGGGTTTTCGTACACGTCGGCGATGTATCCGTCGGTGCCCGGGTACTCGCTCTGCGGCATCTTGGGCAGGTCTTTCCACGCATCCTTCGTCACGCTGAACTCCGGGTGGGTTGTCGATTCCATCTATTTCTCCATTTCATGTTGTTGGATCCAAATCCAGTGCGGCAGAGCGTTTGTCGAAGATCAGAGGTCAAGAACCAGCCGTGGCGAGCAGCTTCGGCTGACGCACGGCATCATGGTGTCGCCGGTTCGGCGCTCGTCCTCGCTGAGGATGCTGTCGCGGTGCTCGGGTGTGCCGGACAGCACTTTGGTCTCGCATGTGCCACAGATGCCTTCCAGACATGACGTCGGCACCATCACGCCGATTTCTTCCAATACCGTGACGATGGATCGGTCGGCGGGAATCTCGACGATGCTGCCACTTCTCGCCAGTTCCACCTCGAATGACTCCGCAGGGCTGTCCGTCCCGTCGGCGCTTGCGGCGAACCGTTCGACATGCAACGGCATTCCGATGCTTTTGGCCGCCTGCTCCAGTGCGGCCAGTAGCGGTTCCGGTCCGCACCCGTAGACGTGGGCGCCGGCCCGAGCGGAGGCCAGCGCCGCCGCCACGTCGATGAGTCCGCACTCGTCTTCGGGGGTCACCGTGACCTGCCCCCCGTACGGGGCCAACCGGTCCAGGAAGGCCATCGACGCCCGTCGGCGGCCACCGTAATACAGGCGCCAGCCGGCACCGGCCGCTTCGGCGGCGTCGATCATCGGCAGGATGGGAGTGATGCCGATGCCACCGGCGACGAATACATACTCCGGGGCGGTGACGAAGGGGAAGCGGTTACGCACCCCGGTCACGGTGAGCTGCTGTCCTACCGCGACCTCGTCGTGGAGATAGGCCGATCCGCCGCGGCTGTGCCGGTCACGCAGGACTCCGATGGTCCATCGCCCGGCTGACGCACGAGGTCCACACAACGAGTAGTGGCGCCGCATCTCGCCCGGTATCAACACTTCCAGGTGCGTTCCGGGCTCCCAGTGAGGCAGCTCGGCGCCGTCGGGGCGGGACAGGGTGAACACCCGGACCTCCTCGGCGGCGTCCTCTATGGCGACGACCTCCAGCTGCGCAGGCAGCCAGTCATCGCTCGCAGTCACCAGCGCCATCGGTCAACGCAACGCGCCCGCGACGGCTTCACGGACCAGCTGCTGGAACGCCACGACCTGGCCCTCGTCGGGCACAAGCAGACCTTCGGGAACGGCGTTGCCGGCGACGCCGCGTTGCACCGACTCGATGAGACTGACGTCCTCCCAACCGACTTCGTCGACGAACGCGGTCAGTCGGGCGGTCTCCTCCGCGGTGAACGCGGGGTCCAGGAAGTAATCGAAGTAGGCGATGGTCTCGCCGGGCGAGACCGGGGTGAACGAGTACACCAACAGGTTCCCTTCGCCTGGGAAGGTCCAGGTTGCGAAGTTCGGCCACAGGAAGTCGTTCTGGTTGACCTCGATCGGGCCGATCATGTTGTACGGCGCCTTCTCTGGTTCATGCGTGAACACTTCGCGCGGCAGCGTGCGGGCCGTCATCCACCCCTCGTTGACATCGAAGGGGTAGCCCTCGGAACGGGCGACGTCGAATGTCTTGGTGTAGCTGGGATGGGCGGGAGCACAGTGGTAACACTCCAAGAAGTTCTCCGCGACCACTTTCCAGTTGCCGGCGATCTTCATCTCGGTGCGTTTACGGTGAACCAGCCTGTGCACATCGAGGTTCACGCTTTCGAGCATGTTCTGCAGTGGGCCGAGCCAGTCCTGCAGCGGCGCGACGTTCTGATCGAGGCTGACGAAGACCATCTGGCCCCATACCCCCACGGGCAGCTTGACCAGAGGGAACGCCGACTTGTCGAAGTTCTCGAACGAGGCTTCGCGCGGCGCGTTGCACAGGTTGCCCTCGAGGTCGTAACTCCACGCGTGATACGGGCACGCCAGCCGGCGGGTGTTGCCGCTGCCGCGAGCCACCTCATGAAAGCGGTGCCGGCAGACATTGACCAACGCGTTTATGCCGTCCTTGGACCGAGTGACCACCACCGGCACGTCGCCCACGGTGACGGTGATGTAGTCACCGGGCTTGCTCAGGTTCTCCGTCGTGCCGATGTACTGCCAGGTCTTGGCGAAGATCTCTTTCCGTTCGATCTCCAGGATGGCCGGATCGGTGTACCACGTCACGGGAAAGCTCGTGACGAGTTCGCCGTGCTGGGCCTCATCGGCCACGTTCAGCAGGGTCACAATGTTCTCCAATGTTTCGATTCCAGCGATCTTCGCGTCTGCGTAATCAGCAAACCGTAGAAATACGCATTGCGCAATCAGATGGCTAGTAAATTTCGTGTTGCGTAATAGTCTGGGCGCTGTAACCCTGCTGCAATATCGCGGGATTCCGTCCAGACCGTGGTTGGGGACCCAGCTCCGGCGCCCGGCTGTGGGAAAATCCGCGGGTGCCGCCTTCGGATGACTCCCCCGTGCCCTCTGCTGCCGATGACCAGGAGGGGATCACCCTCGACGCGATCGACCGGAAGATCCTCAAGGAACTGCAAACCGACGGCCGCCGCGCGTTTCGCGATATCGCGCGCCAACTGGACGTGACCGAGGGCACCGTTCGCGGCCGCGTGAAACGCCTGCGCGATGCCAGGGTGCTGCAGATCCTGGGGTACATCGATCCGTCCGTGCTCGGTTACGGCATCATGGTGGTTCTACTGATCAAGGTGGCGCCCGCCTCGCATGCGGAAGCGATCAAGGCGCTTACCGCTTGGCCCGATACCACGTGGGTCTCGACCACGGTGGGTCGCAGCAATATCTACGTGCAGATGTTCTGCAAGGACTCCGAGAGCCTCTACCAGCTGTTGGCGACCGGCTTGGGTGACATCGACGGCATCATCGACGTCGATGTCATCCAGGAGGTGAAGGTGCACAAGGCGGAGTACCACTACTCCGGGCTGGGTTGATCCTTCGCGGCTACCGCACCGGCGTCTCGGGTGTGCTCTGCAATGCCGCACCGTAGCCGCCCTTGCCCAGCCGGCGAACCACCAGCGAAGCCACCCAATACACCGCGCCCGCAACGAACATGGACGGCACGCTTGCGGTGGTGTAGCTGAAGATGCCCTTGGGCTCGTACGTCACCGGGTTCAGCAGCGCGACGAAAGTGGCGATGCCGGCGGCGAATCCGATGACCGCGGCCGGGTTGAACCCGCCCCAGAACCGGTAGAGGTTGGCCGCACCGTCGGTGTAAAGGGAACGGATGTCGAGGCGCTGGCGTCGCAGGATCAGGAAATCCACGGCTTGGATACCGCACATCGGCGCGAAGAACAGCGAGCATCCTGCCAGGAAGATCGGCAGGTTGTCGACGAATCCGTCGGCGAAGAAGATCACCACGAGGGCCGTCGGGACCAGGGTTGCCGCGCATACCGCGCTCCACGAGGTCCGTGCGGCGACCGCGGGAACCTGCCGCACACCGACTGCCGCGGCATATGCGCCCACCATGGTGGAGCCGATGTTGGCCAGCACGATGAATGCCAGCGCGATGACGCCGAAGAGTAGACCGCCCACGTCGGTCAGGAACATCGTGGGGTCGCCCCCGGATTCGGGAATCGCGAGGCCGGCATACAGACCGATCACCGACACTGCGGCCAGTGGCACAGCTAGTCCGAAGACACTGGGCCACAGCGCTTTACGAGCGCTGGGCACGCTTCGGACCATGCCGCCGACATACGGCCACCAGGCGACGGCTGTCGCGATGAAGGCCTCGAGGCTGATCGCGATGTTGGTGGCCCTGTCCTCGAAGGGGGCCTGAGGCGCCGTGTCGAGCAGTCCCTGCAGCCCCACCTTTTGAAGTACCAGCGCGAGCACAGCAGCAGCGAGCACGCACACACCGATGGCGATCCACTTCGACGACGCCGCCAGCGCCGAGGAACCACGGCGGATCACCAACCACACCACCACCAGTCCGGAGAGCATCGCGATGATCGAGGTGGGAGTACGGGCGGCTTCGGTGACCAGTCCCAGCGCCAGCAGGATCTCCGTGACCGCTCGGCCCAGGATCACGACGATGACGGTGTTCCACCCCGCCAGGGTGAGGAAAAGCAGGCCTACGGTGAAGAACCATCCCCGGCTGCCGAGAAAGGGTTTCGACGCCAACGCCGAGTCCAGTCCGTACTTCGTCGAGACCGGCACGATCGAGACAAGGATCGCACCGATGCCGATCAGGATCCCGGCCATCATGATGACCGTGCCCGCCGCGGCGCCGAGGTAGTACGAAACCGTCCCGCCGAGAACGAAACACCAGGTCGCCACGGCCGTCGAGGTGGACGACGCCAGCAGGGTGCCACCCGTCCACGTCCGCTCTGACCTCAACATGGGCGCATTGTCCAGGCCGGCGCCGCCGCCCTTCAGTGCCCTCATGCAAGCCCCCACGCCACGATGTACAGGCACAGTGGGAGATAGTGCCCCTTGGGGTGGTGGACTTCGGATCGGCGTGGGTGCACGCGTGGTGATCAACGAGTCGTGGTGAATGTTAGGCGATTTGACGTTGTTCGGCGATGGGTTCGGCGGCGGCCTGTTTGTCG
>NZ_LMVQ01000010.1 GCF_001545925.1 Mycobacterium sp. NAZ190054
GTCGCGGCCCGCGAACCGTCCACCAGCGGGGCAAGGGCCTCGGGCTGATGGCGCCGAAGGCGGTTCTGGTCGGATTACCGGGCTCCGGGAAGTCCACGATCGGACGGCGGTTGGCCAAGGCGCTGGAGGTGCCGCGCCCGGACTGGCCGGACGAAGCCGTCGTCGTGGGCCCACTGCACTACGAACCGACGACGGCCGTGCTGGCGCTGCCGCCCGGTGACGGTCCCGTCGTCGTGGTGGCGCCGTCGACCGCGACGACCGGTGCCGACGGGTTGGCCGAGGTGGCGCTGAAGACGCTGGTGCCGGGCCGGGTGCTGCCCGAGGGGGCGCGGGTGGTGGTGTCACGCCTGGACGGACCCGACGAAGAGGTCCCGCCGTGGGCGGTGGTCGGACTCGGCCGGCAGGACGAGCTGCTGTCGAAGGCCGATCTGCTGATCTGTGGCGGAGGGCACGGTACGGTCGCGAAGTCGCTGCTGGCCGGTGTCCCGATGGTGGTGGTCCCCGGTGGGGGAGACCAGTGGGAGATCGCCAATCGTCTTGTGCGACAAGGCAGTGCGCAGCTGGTCCGGCCGTTGACCGCGGCGGCGCTGGCCGCCGCGGTGCAGGAAGTCCTCGGCTCGCCCGGCTACCGGGAGGCCGCCGTGCGGGCCGGGGCGGGCGTCGCCGACGTCGCGGATCCGGTACGGGTGTGCCATGACGCGATCGGGGCCCCGGCGTAGTTTGTGCGTGTGCGATTGACGGAATTCCGCGAGCTCGTCGAGGGACAGTTCGGAGCGGTGCGGGCGTCGTCGCTGCTGGTGGACCACGTGCTGACCAGCATCGGTGGACGCACCGCCGCGCAGGCCATCGAGGACGGGGTCGACCCGCGTGACGTCTGGCGGGCGCTGTGTGCGGACTTCGACGTGCCCCGCGACCAGTGGTGAGCCGTTGGCCGTCACCGGCCGACGGCGCGTGCCAAGAACTCCACCTGATCGGCCTTGACCGTGGGGTCGCGATAGATGTCGAAGTGCCCGTACGGGTAGCGGCGTAATTCGCCCCGCGGTGCCCGGCGCGCCGCGGTCACCGACGGTCCCGGCGGGGTCACGACGTCGTCGTCGCAGACGCACAACAGCACCGGCATGGGCAGCTTCGCCGCTTTGCGCCCGGGACGGTAGAACGCGAACCGGAACATCAGCCGGGCCGCGAACTCGTTGCGCCACAGTGACTTCGGGTCCAACATCGCCTCGAACCCGGGCTTGGCGTCCGGCGAGGTCATCGCGGCGACGGTGCCGGGCTCGCCGACGGCGGGCACAGTGCGAGGCGGCTGTCCACGCCAGGAGCCCACCTGGTCACGCGCCGCGGTGAGCATGACCCGGGGGATGTTGCCCAGCGGTATGCCGCGCAGGGTGGCGACGGCATCGGTGAACGGTGCCTGTGCGATCACCGCGGCGATGCGGGCGTCCGCGGCGGCGACGGCCAGGACGTGCCCACCGCTGAACGACGAGCCCCACACCACGATGCGGTCCGGGTCGACGCCATCGAGGCGGCGGGCCCACGCGATCACGGTGTGATAGTCGCGCTGCTGCTCGGTGATGTCGATCAGTTGACGGGGCCGGCCGCTGGAGGCGCCGAAGCAGCGGTAGTCGAACACCACGACGGCGTACCCGGCTGCGCGGAACGCCTCGGCGTAATCCGGGAGCGAGTCGTCACGCGTGGCGGTGAAGCCGTGCGCCATAACCACGCATGCCGTAGCGCCGTCGCGCGGCTGCGGCCGGTACACATAGGCGGCGATCTCGTCGCCGTCGGTCGGGATCCGGACGTCCTGACGCGTCATACCTGCAAAAGGTAGTCCCTCGGCGTGTCCACTTGAATCGAACACCTGTTCGTCTACTGTGGATGGAGTTCGACCCAGCGACTTGTCGGTGGCCTCGCATAGCGTCACGGCCAACCGACCGAGAACCGGTCAACAACGACTACCGGAGAGGTATCACCATGGCGCAGCAAGCCCCTGATCGCGAGAAGGCCCTGGAGCTGGCACTCGCACAGATCGACAAGAACTTCGGCAAGGGCTCGGTGATGCGGCTCGGCGAGGACGTGCGGCCGCCGATCTCGGTCATTCCCACCGGGTCCATCTCGCTGGACGTGGCGCTGGGTATCGGCGGCCTGCCGCGCGGCCGTGTCATCGAGATCTACGGCCCGGAATCCTCGGGTAAGACCACCGTCGCGCTGCACGCCGTCGCCAATGCGCAGGCCGCCGGCGGTATCGCGGCGTTCATCGACGCCGAGCACGCGCTGGACCCGGAGTACGCCAAGAAGCTCGGCGTGGACACCGATGCGCTGCTGGTCTCCCAGCCGGACACCGGTGAGCAGGCCCTGGAGATCGCCGACATGCTGGTGCGCTCCGGCGCGCTGGACATCCTGGTCATCGACTCGGTGGCGGCCCTGGTGCCGCGCGCCGAGATCGAGGGCGAGATGGGTGACAGCCACGTCGGACTGCAGGCCCGTCTGATGAGCCAGGCGCTGCGGAAGATGACCGGTGCGCTGAACAACTCCGGCACCACCGCGATCTTCATCAACCAGCTGCGCGAGAAGATCGGCGTGATGTTCGGATCCCCCGAAACCACGACGGGCGGTAAGGCGTTGAAGTTCTACGCCTCCGTGCGGCTGGACGTGCGACGGATCGAGACCCTCAAGGACGGCACCGATGCGGTGGGTAACCGTACCCGCGTCAAGGTCGTCAAGAACAAGGTGTCGCCGCCGTTCAAGCAGGCCGAGTTCGACATCCTGTACGGCCACGGCATCAGCCGGGAGGGCTCGCTCATCGACATGGGCGTCGAGCACGGCTTCATCCGCAAGTCCGGTTCCTGGTTCACCTACGACGGTGAGCAGCTGGGGCAGGGTAAGGAGAACGCCCGTAAGTTCCTGCTGGAGAACGTCGACGTGGCCAACGAAATCGAGAAGAAGATCAAAGAGAAGCTCGGTATCGGAGCCCAGTTGACCGATGACGTGGCCGATGACGCTCTTCCCGCTCCCGTCGACTTCTGATCCCGCCGAGTCGGACAAGCGCGGCGAGCAGGCGCGGGCCCTGTGCCTGCGTCTGCTCACCGCACGGGCGCGCACCCGCGCCGAGTTGGAGGCGGCGCTGGCCAAGCGCGGATATCCCGACGACATCGCCGCATCGGTCCTGGACCGGCTGACCCAGGTCGGGCTGGTCGACGACGAGGATTTCGCCGAACAGTGGGTGCGGTCGCGACGCACGAACGCGGGAAAAGGCAAGCGCGCCTTGGCCGCCGAACTGCGTAAGAAGGGCGTCGACGACGAGGTGATCAACGGTGCGCTGGCCGGGATCGATGCCGGCGCCGAACGTTCCCGTGCCGAACAACTGGTCCGCGACAAGTTGCGCCGCGAGAAGCTCGGCGATCCCGGCGACAGGGATGCCGAGAACAAGGTGGTGCGGCGGTTGGTCGGGATGCTTGCCCGCCGCGGCTACCACCAGTCCATGGCGTTGGATGTGGTCACCGCCGAACTGGCGATGGAGCGGGAACGCCGGAAGGTGTAGGTCGCGCTACGGCGAGCCGTCGGGCTCGTCGACGGCCGGAGGTGTGGCCGACTGGTCCACCGGCGCGAGGTGGCGTGCCCGGAAAGCCGTGAGGCCCAGCGCGGCGGCGGCCACCAGCGCGGTGCCCCCGGCGATGAGAAACCCCGCGCGGGCGCCCCACAGTTCGCACATCCAACCCACAAGCGGCCCGCCGATCGGTGTGGATCCGAGGAACACCTGACCGTGGATGGCCATCATCCGGCCGTGCATCGCGGGCTCGCTGTTCAACAGCAGCACCGACCGGGCGACCGTGTTGAAGATGATGTTGGTGACACCGACGACCACCATCACCACCAGGGCCATGGCCAGTACCGGGCTCACGGCGGCGACCATGTTGGCCGCGCCGAACGCGATGGTGGTCAGCAACAGCGTCCATGCCGTCGGGATGGCGAGCCGGGCGCTGACGACCGCGCCCAGCAGGGCGCCGAGTCCGATGGCGGAGGTGAGCCAGCCGTAGGTGCTGGCGTCGCCGTGGTACAGGTCCGACGCGGCCAGTGGTAACACCACGCGGAAGTTCTGTCCGAAGACGGCGACCACCGCGACGAGGATGATCGTCGCCCGCAGATGCGGCGTCCCCCAGAGGTACCGCAATCCCTCGCGGATCTGCCCCTTCTCCCGGGGTATCCGCGGCGACGGCTTGAGGGTCGCGACGTTGAGCATGGCGAGGCTGGCCAGCACGCCGACGAAGGATGCCGCGTTGACCACGAACGCGAACCCGGTACCGACGCCCGCGATCAACAGCCCGGCCACCGCGGGACCGATCAGGCGGCCGGCGTTGTTCACGCTCGAGGACAGCGCCTGGGCGTTGGCGTAGTCCACCGGTTCCACCATGGACGCGACGAACGCGTGCCGGGCGGGGACGTCGAGCACGGTCACCAGGCCGAGCCCGAGTCCGAGCGCGAGCACCGACCACAGCTCGACGACGTCGAGCAGCGTGATGGCGGCAAGACAACCGGCGAGCAGCGCCGACAGCGCCTGCGTGGCGATCACGGTGCGGCGGCGGTCGAGCCGGTCGACGAGCAGTCCGCCGTAGGAGCCCAGCACCAGCATGGGCGCGAATTGCGCCGCGATCGAAATGCCCAGCGCCACCGCACTGTCGGTGATCTCCAGGACCAACCAGTCCTGGGCGACGCGCTGCACCCATGTTCCGATCACGCTGACGGCGTGCCCGGCGAGATAGATGCGGAGGTTGTGCGAGTGCCGGAGCGAGCGCACCAGACTGCCCCTGGTGCGGCGGTCGGAACGCTTCACCGGTTGAGCCGGATCTCTGTCACGTTCCGATGTCCTCGCTCCGTCCTCACCGGTCTGGTTCCCGTCCCCGAACGCGCACCCGCGGCACCGCAGGGAGGCTCACCGTGTGCGCTCGACGATCGGCGCGAATGTAAACGACAGGTTCCACATTCAAACAATGCTTGACCACCGATACAACCAGTCCTACATTCGTATCTAATATCAAGGATCATAAGTCCAGGCCTTCCGGACGGGAGAGCAATGACCTCGCGGGTGTGGGATCGGTTCCTAACCGAGCAGGACAAGGCTCACCTCGCGGCGTCACCGCCAAGCCAGCGCAGAGGATTCGGGTCCACGCCCGCCGTGTTATCGGTGGACAATTACCGAAAAGTATTGGGTGACAAGCCGGAACCGCTGTTGCAGGCGATCCAGACATGGCCTGCGAGCACCGGGCCGGCCGGATGGCAGGCCGCTGACAAGATCTCGGAGCTTCTGTCGGTTGCCCGAGGTGCCCACATTCCGGTCATCCACCTGACCGGTCTCGCCGAGGAAGAGTCCGGCATACCGGCCTGGGCAGTGGCGCTGCGTGGCCGTCATTCATTGAACGGGCGCACGCCCGAGGAACTGGACCGGTACCACCGACGCTTCGACATCATCGAGCAAGCCGCACCGCTTCCCGGAGAAGTGGTGCTCAAAAAAACCGCGCCGAGCGGGTTCTTCGGCACCCCGCTGCTGGCGCACCTCGTCTCACAGAAGATCGACACGCTCATCGTGTGCGGTGAGAGTGTGAGCGGTTGCGTGAGGGCCACTGTCACCGACGGCTGTGCGAATCGGCTTCGCATGATCGTCGTCGAGGAGTGCGTCTACGACCGGCACGAGGCCAGTCGCGCGATCAACCTCTTCGATATCGACCAGAAGTACGGAGATGTCGTCTCGTTCGACGAGGCCGTCACCTGGATGAACGCATACCGGGAAAGGACCACTTTCCCAGACGATCTCGCTCCCGCGCGTTCCTGACTCTATCAACCCCTACGACGCCAAGATCGGTTCATACCCCCAACTAATAGAGGAGCCGTTCGATGTCCCTTCTTCGTCACTCTGCGCAGCGGGGGCTCATCGCCTGTGCTGCCTCGCTCACACTGCTCGCCGGGGGATGTGCTGCGCCTGGCGGTGATTCGGAATCGGAGTCGGCTCAAGGCGGTGACAAGTGCCCCGGGAGCGCCACCGTGAGCATGCAGGACAAGGTCAAGGGAATGCCGCCCCAGGAGCGCGAGGCGACCCTCGTCGAAGAGGCAAAGAACACCAACGACGGGACGATCAATCTCTACACCGAGGTGAACGACCCGACGGTGATCACTGACCCCTTCGAGGAAAAGTACGGTGACCTGACCGTCAGCGTCTATCGGGCGGGAAGTGAGCAGATCCGCGAGCGGGTACTCCAGGAGGCCAGCGCCAACTTCGCCGGCGCCGACATCATCGAACTTGATTCGCTGGAGATGGCGATTGTCGATGACAACAAGCTGCTGGCGCCCGCCGACTCGCCATACCTCGACGGCGTCACCGAGAGTGCCAAGTTCGACAACTTCACTGGTGATCGGCTCAGCTACATCGTCCCGGTGTGGAACACCACCATCATCCCCGATGCCGAGGCTCCTCAGTCGTTTGAGGCACTGGCGGATCCACGATTCAGGGGCAAGCTCGCGCTCGAGGGCAGTGATGTGTTCTGGTTCGCCTCGATGGTCAATCACCTACAGACACAGGGCATGACCAAGGATGAGGCGGTCCAGCTGTTCAAGGACATTGCCGCCAACTCGGCGATCACCGACGGGCACACCACGACCACCGACCTGGTGGTCGCGGGTCAGTACGGCATCGCCGCAAATAATTACATCCACCGCATCCGCGAGTTGCAGGGCAAGGGCGCACCGTTGGAGTTCGTTCCGGTCAAGGTCCCCGTCGTCGCCGAGGTGACCGGGATCGCTGTACCGTGCGCTTCGGCCAATCCTGCCGGCGCACTTCTGCTGCAGGACTTCATCCTCGGCCCCGAAGGGCAGCAGGCCTTCATCGACGACGACCGCACACCGAGCAACGAGCAGATGGCCGCGGCGAGCTTCGGTGGAGTGGAGATCGAGCCCATCGACACCGATGTCGAGGAAATCTCGAAGGAGTACTCAAGCTGGAGTGAATTGTGGCAGAGCGTCATTCACTCCGGCGGTCAGGGATGACCCTACTCGCGCCTCCTGGCCCCCCGGACGCGGTACCCGCACCGATTCCTCCGGCGCGCGGGCGGCGACGTCCGACAGGGCTGATGGTGCTTGGCCTGGCCGTGACCGTCATCCTCGGCTATCTCGTCCTGTCACCGCTTATCTACCTGGTATGGCGGGGACTGACCACCGGCGAGGGCTTCGGTATCGGCAATATCATCTCGGCCTACGACGTGCCCGGCACCTCCGAGATGCTGCTGAATTCCTTTCTCTTCGCGGGTGGTTCGGCCGCGGTCAGTACCATCACCGGTACGGCACTCGCGTTCTTCTGTGTGCGCTCCAATGCCCCACTGAAGCCGCTGCTATACGCCGCCTCCATCGTGCCGTTGATTGTTCCCGGCATCCTCTACACCATCTCGTGGGTGTATCTGATCGGCGGCAACGTGGGCGTGATCCAGAAGGCCTTCGACTCCATCGGGCTGGGGTTCATCGTTCCGGACGCCTTCTCGATGCCCGGAATGATCCTGATCGACGGTCTGCATCTGTCCCCGTTGGTGTTCCTGCTGATGTACGCCGCCTTCCGGTCGACCGATCCGTCGCTGGAAGAGTCGGCGATGATGAGCGGCGCCACGGTCCCGCAGACGGTGCGGCGGGTGACTTTACCTCTGGTGAGGCCCGCCCTACTCGGCGCCGTGCTGATCATGGTGGTGCGTGGCCTGGAGTCGTTCGAGACTCCGGCTGTGCTCGGGATGCCCTCAGGCACATGGGTTTTCACGTCGCGTATTTACGAGGCGCTACATACCTATCCGATCAAGTACGACCAGGCATCCATCTACTCGCTGAGTCTGCTGCTCATCACGGTGCTCGGTCTGATACTGGTGCAGTACATGAATCGGCGCAGTGAGCGGTTCCAGACCGTGACCGGCAAGGGTTTCCGGCCCCGCACTCTCGATTTGGGCAAGTGGCGGTGGCCGGTCTCGATCGGCTTCGCGTTGTACTTCGTCGTCGCGGTCGTGGCTCCGCTACTCATCCTGCTGTGGATGTCGGTGTTGCCCTTCTATCAGGCGCCTGGCATCGAGCCGCTGAAGTCGATCACGTTCAGCAACTACATCGAACTCTTCGAGACGCGCGGTGTCGTCGACTCAGTCAAGAACTCAGTCATCCTGGCTGTCAGCAGTGCCACCGCGGTGATGCTGTTCACCGCGGTCATCTCCTGGCTGGTGCTGAAATCGAACCTCCGCGGGCGCCGTCTGCTGGATCTCATGGCCAGCTTTCCGCTGGCCATGCCGGGCCTGGTGCTCGGTGTCGCCCTGATCTTCATCTACCTGCGATCCCCGCTTCCCATCTACGGGACACTGTTGATCCTGTTCATCGCCTACGTCACCCGCTATCTGCCCTACGGCATGCGGTATGCGGGATCCTCACTGGCGCAAGTGGGTGACGAACTGGAGGAATCGGCGAGAATGAGTGGTGCGTCGTGGTGGGATGGCTTCCGCCGCATCGTGATACCGCTGATGGCGCCGGGCCTGGTGGCCGGATGGATCTATGTCGTCGTGGTGTCGGTGCGGGAGTTGTCGAGCTCGATCCTGTTGTACTCCCAGAACACCCGTGTGATGTCAGTGACCATCTGGGAGTTCTGGCAGAACGGTCAGACCGGCGTACTGGCCGCGCTGGGCGTGTGCATGGTCGTCGTGCTGATGGCGCTGGTCGCGGCGGCATACAAGCTGGGCGCCAAGATCGGCGTACGGGAGGCATGACCGGCATGTTCGGAGAGCCTTTTGGTGAGGGACACGGAAACCAACGGCAGTGGACGGATGAGTGCGATGCTTGAACTGGATGGTTTGTGCAAGGCGTTTGCCGACGACTCGAAGTACGGAAGGGTCCGCGCCGTCGACGAAGTGAGCTTCACCGTTCGGCAGGGCGAGTTCTTCACCATGTTGGGCCCCAGCGGTTGTGGCAAGACAACGACGTTGCGATGCATCGCAGGACTTGAGAGCCCCGACAGCGGACGGATCTCGGTCGACGACACCGTTCTCTACTCCGGAGCCAGCGGTGTGTCTGTACCGGCCAACCGCCGCAATCTCGGCATGGTTTTCCAGAGCTATGCAATCTGGCCCCACATGAATGTGTTCGACAACGTCGCGTTCCCGCTACGGGTCGGGGTGCGACGGCGTACCGCCAAGAAGGAGACGAAGGAACGTGTCGAACGCTGCCTGGAAGTGGTGGGCCTGGGACACCTGGCCGGCCGATTCGCCACCAAGCTCTCGGGTGGACAGCAGCAGCGTCTGGCGCTGGCCCGGGCCCTCGTCATCGAGCCCGCCGTGCTGCTGCTCGACGAGCCCTTGTCCAACCTTGACGCCAAGCTCCGCGAGTCGCTGCGGTTCGAACTCAAACGCCTGCAGCGCGACCAGGGGATCACGACGGTCTATGTCACTCATGACCAGTCCGAGGCACTGTCGATGTCGAACCAGATCGCAGTCATGCGCGACGGGCGGATCAGCCAGATCGGTACTCCTTTCGAGGTCTATCTGCAGCCGACCAACGACTTCGTCGCCGATTTCGTCGGACTGACGAACTTCATCGACGGCGTGGTGACCGACGTGTCGGGCTCCGGCGGGACCGTTCGGACGGAGAACGGCGAGCTGACCGTGGAAACGCTGATCGAAGTGGGCGAAGGCGACAAGTGCGTCGTGTCGGTGCGGCCCGAACAGATCGAGGTCATTCAGCAGGATTCCGCCCGCGCCGGATCGAATGTCCTTGACGGAACGGTGGCCAACCGCTTGTTCACCGGTGAAGCCATGGACTATCAGGTCAGTGTCGGGTCGACCACCCTCCGGTGCCGTACGGGTGCCTCCCAGCGGCTGGGCACCGGCAAGCCGGTGCAGTTGGTGTTACCTCCACAGCATTGCATTGCCTTGCGCCGCAATGTCGTAACTGACAAGGATGGTGCGACGGTGTGATCACATCAACGGCGTAGCCCGTTCGGAAGATTCGCAGCAGTACCGAGAAGAAAGACAGAGGAATTCGATATGACCGAACAGACTGGATCCGCATCGGAAGCGAGCGACAACGGTGTTCCGGCAGGAGCCAACTACGGGCTGCACGGCGACCACAAGAAGGGCGCCGGCGATGGTAGTGATCCGAACTCGCCGCGCAGGCGCGGCAAGCTGCACTACCACGAGGATGAGGTTCGTCCGCTGGCGGCCGGCAAGCTGCTGCACAAGCAGCCACACCTCGACCTGTATGCCGACGGCGACCGTCAGCACCCGGCTCGCGATGTCGACCTGCCACTGCGGACCATCCAGCTGCACATATCGGAGCTGAAGCCGGGGCAGCAGACGCGGTTGCACAAGCACCACAACGAAGCTGCGATCTACATCATGAAGGGCAACGGCCACAGCGAAGTTCAGGGCGAGACGGTGCCGTGGGAGCAGGGTGACTTCGTGTACATCCCGTCGATGCAATGGCACACCCACGTCAATTCGGGTGACGGGCCCGTGCTCTATCTGGGCATAACGAACAAGCGGATGCTCGACTGGCTGGGGCTGGACCGCAAGGTCGAGGCCGGCAAGCACATGCCGATGGAAGACGTGCAGAAGGAGATCGAGGCCAAGAGTTACTCGCCGTATTCGTACTACAGCGTGAACCCCGAGGAGGGTGTGCGCTTCGGGCCGGAGGGGTTCATCACCCACAACGACTGACTCGAGGAGCCCGCTGGACCCCGCACGGCCGCTCGCCGTACTCTCGGGGTCCAGCGCGGTTTCTTCGAGGCCGCCGAGCTGATTGGATACCCTCTCAACAGCGAACCAGGCGTTCGAGAGGGGAACAGTGCATGGCAGGCAGGTCCGACGTCGATGGCGACAGCGCGGCGGCCACGGCCCTCCGCGCGATCGCCGAGTCGGTGCGGGGGACCTTCCAATCCGCGGAGACGATGACGAAGTCGTTCATCCGTGAGGCGATTCAGCAGGGGGCATTCGAGCCGGGGGAGCGGTTGAACCTCGACGAGATCGCCGAATCGTTGGGCGTGAGCCGGATGCCTGTCCGGGCCAGCTTGCGGCAGCTCGAGGGTGAGGGGCTGGTACAGATCAGTCCCCGGCGGGGAGTCACGGTCTCGGTGCTGAACGCCGAGGAGATCGCCGAGATCTACGAGTTGCGGATCCTCGTCGAGACACATTTGCTGACCCGAGTGATGGGCGCGCTCGACGACGCATTCGTCGACGACCTCGAAGCGATTGCACGCAGCATCGACGACGCCGACGATCTCGGCGCACAACTGGAGTACCGCTACCGCCTCTTCGACAAGCTCTACGAGAGGGCCGATCGGCCCCGCATGCTGGCCCTGGCGCACAGTCTGCGTGAGTCAGTCGGCCGTTACGTGCGGCTGCAGCGCGTCGACGAGAAGCACACCCACGAAGCGCTCATTCCGTTCCTGCGTGCGGGTGACGCCGCCGGGGCGACTTCCTGGTTGATCGAGCATCTGCGCAAGAGGTCGGCCCGACTCGAGGAGTTCGTCGCCCGACAGGACGGGGCGCGGGACGATTCCTGATGCGGCCCTAAGCCGTTCTCGGGGAAGCGTTCGATCTGGTGCAGTCCGAGGGCTTTGACGGCGAAGGTGTCCTGGACGGCGAGGTAGCGGGCGAACTCGGGTGAGCCCAAGGTGTATCTAATATCTAGTCCTTCAGGTACGATTCGGCGATGCAGTCCACACTGCATGGCCAGGGGCCGGAATGCCTTCTGGGCCAAGGAGATGCTGCCAATGCGTGCCGGTGGAGGGGCTGGGCACCACAGGCCGCCGGGTCGCGATGACCCGGCGGTGCGGAGTGTTCGAGTAAGGCGTGACCGAAAGGATTGCCCGATGACCGTCGACGTCGTCTACACCGCAGAGTCCACCGCCACGGGCGGCGGCCGGGACGGCCACGTGAAATCAGCCGATGGCAGGATCGACCTGGACACCCGCCCACCTCAGGCGGCCGGGGGAAGCGGTGACGGGGTCAACCCGGAACTGCTGTTCTCGGCGGGATATGCCGCGTGCTTCCTCGGTGCGCTGCGGAAAGTGGCGCGTACCAACGCCGTCCAACTCGGTGACGACACCTCCGTCACCGCGCAGATCGGTTTCGGCAAGCACTCCGAGGGTGGATTCGGTATCACCGCGACGCTGCGTGGGCACCTGCCCGGACTCGACCAGCGCACCGCCGACGACCTGATGAGCAAGGCCCACCAGACCTGCCCCTACTCGAAGGCGACCAGGAACAACATCGAGGTGTCGTTGATCGCCGAGATCTGACCGCCGCCGCCGCTCGGCTCAGGTGGTGCGGCGCACCCGCCACGGCGGCGAGTTGAAGTCGGCGACCAGAGTGCGTGTGATCGTGCGGCGCAGCACGATCAGCGCGGCGGCCACCGCGATCGCCGCCCACGACGAATCCACACTCAGTCGCAGCAGGCCCGCCGCGGTGAGCAGGTCGAGCGTCACCCGCAGCGCGAGCAACGGCCTGCGGAACACGATCAGCGCCGCCGGCCCCAGCACGATGCCGGCGATCGCGAGGCACCACGACGCGTCGAGGACCGCGTTCACGGCGCCGCCGGGGGATCCGGGGCGGGCCGTGGGTTGCGCAGCAACTCGATCTCACGCTGTTCCTGGGCGATCTCGCGGTTGAGGAAGTAGTTGAGCAGGGTGCGGATCGTCGCGATCGCGGCCAGCTTGCCGATCTCTTCGAACGACGGTGAGATCGCGGTGCGCAGCACGTCGGCCGCGAGCTGGAACTCCAGGCCCAGCACCAGGAACCGGGCCAGCGTGAGCCGGACGGCGGAGAACTGGTTGACGTCGCGCCGCCCCAACGCGACGACGAACTTCACGATCGCGACGACGGCGCCGATCATGATCACCACGGCGCCGCACGCCTCGATGAGCCGCACCATCACGTCGACCATGTTGCGCAGCGCCGACTCGGGCAGTACCTCGAAGGCCAGCAGCGCGGAAGTCATCGGCCCGCGTCAGACCCCGCGGCTGCGGTCGCCCTGCAGCTCCAGCGGCTCGGCCTCCATCGGCGCCGGACCCTTCCGGGATCTGCGCAGCCGCCGTTCCAGCCACGTCGCGAACCACGACAGCGAGAAGTTCAGCGCGATCATCAGCAGCGCGATCACGATCAGCGCCGGAATGTAGTTGCCGTAGGCCGAACCGATCACCGTGCCCTGCCGCACCATCTCGACGAACGTGATCTGGTAGCCCAGCGCGGTGTCCTTCAACACCACCACCAACTGCGAGATGAGCACCGGCAGCATCGAGGTGATCGCCTGCGGCAGGAGGATCGACCGCATCGTCTGACCCCAGGTCAGGCCCAGCGCGGACGCGGCCTCGGCCTGACCGCGTGGCAGTGCGTGGACGCCGGCGCGCACGATCTCGGCGATCACCGCACCGTTGTAGAGCGTCAGTCCGGTGATCACACCCGCCAGCGCCAGGTGCCTGGACGGGAAGACGTCGTAGAACGCGTACAGAAAGTACGCGAAGATCATCATGATCAGCACCGGCACCGCGCGGAAGAACTCGACGAACACCGAACAGAACCACCGGATCCCGGTGTGCGAGGACAGCCGGCCCACGCCGAGCACCAGACCCAGCGCGAGCGCCAGCACGATCGACACCGCCGCCGCGGTCAGGGTGCCCTCGACGCCGGGCAGGACATACGTGCGCCACAGGTCCGGGGTCAGGAACGGTTCCCACTTCTCGGCGGTGAGCTGACCCCGCGAGTCCAGTCGCGAGTACACCACCCACGCCGCGAGTGCCACGGCGACGAGCGTGACGACCGAGATCACCCGGTTGCGGACCCGCGCGCGGGGGCCGGGGGCGTCGAACAGGACGGAGGAACCTTGCACTAGTGGGCCACCGCCATCCGCTTGCCCAGCCAACCGAACACCAGGCCCAGCGGCAGCGTCAGGATCACGAAGCCGAGCGCGAAGATGCCGCCGACCACCAGGACCGCCGCGGTGTTCTCGATCATCTCCTTCATCAGCAGCGCGGCCTCGGCGACACCGATCGCCGACGCGATCGTGGTGTTCTTGGTCAGCGCGATCAGCACCGACCCCAGCGGGATGATCACCGCGCGAAACGCCTGCGGCAGCAACACGATCCACAGGTTCTGTCCGAAGGTCAGCCCCAGGGAACGGGCCGCTTCGGCCTGACCCAGCGGGATCGTGTTCACCCCGGAACGGACCGTCTCGCACACGAAGGACGCGGTGTAGACGGTCAGCCCCAGTACGGCCAGCCGGAATCCGCTGTCGGCGATGAATGTCGCCGACTGTCTGCTGGCCAGTGTCAGGCCCAGCGTCTGGGACAGGCCGAACGAGCAGAACAGGATGATCAACGTCAGCGGGGTGTTGCGCACGACGTTGACGTACGCGGTACCGATCCAGTTGAGCATCGGCACCGGTGCCAGCCGCATCGCGGCCAGCACCGTGCCGAGCACGAGGGCACCGATCGCTGAGAGGACCGTGAGCTGGATCGTGGTCCAGAACGCGGCCAGGATCTCAGCGCGGTACTCGGTGAAAACCTCCACGGGCGGCTCCGGTGGCTACCTGTGCGCTCAGTTGTCGAGCGGCGGCGGCGCGGGCGCGGTGATGCCGGCCGGGCCGAGGTTCTTGTCGAACGCTTCCTTCCAGGCCCCGCTTTCCTCCATCTTCGTCAATGCGTCATTGATCTTGGTGCGCAGCTCGGCGTCGTCCTTGCTCAGGCCGATTCCGTACCGCTCCTCGGAGAAGGGCTCGCCGACGATCTTGAAGGCGCCGGGGGATTGCGCGGCGTAGCCGGCCAGGATCACCTCGTCGGTGGTCACGGCGTCGACGGCGCCGTTCTTCAGCGCGTCGATGCACGCCGAGTAGGTGTCGTACTGCTGAAGCTGCACACCCTGGTACTCGTCCTTGATCTTCTGCGCGGGCGTCGACCCGGACACCGAGCACAGGATCTTGTTGTTCTCCAGCGACGCCGCGCCGGTGATGTCGGTGTTGTCCGACCGCACCAGCAGGCTCTGGCCGGTGATCAGGTACGGGCCGGCGAACGCGACCTTCTCCTTACGCGCGTCGGTGATCGAGTACGTCGCCGCGATGAAGGTGACCTGACCGTTCTGGATCAGGTTCTCGCGCTGCGCCGACGGCGCTTCCTTCCATTCGATCTTGTCCGGGGCGTACCCGAGCTCGCCTGCGACGTAGGTGGCCACGTCGACGTCGAAACCGCTCAGGGTGCCGTCGGGGTTCTTCTGGCCGAGGCCGGGCTGGTCGAACTTGGTGCCGATGACGATCGTGTCGCCACCACCGCCGCCACCTTCGCCGCCGCCTCCGTCCCCGCCACCGCATGCGGTCACTGCGAACGGGAGTGCGGCGGCGAGCGCCAGCGCGCCTACGACACGCGCGCTCAGAGACTTCGGGGACATGATGGGGTTTCCTTTCGTCGGGGCACGGGTCAGTGATGAAGGATCTTGCCGAGAAAGTCCTTGGCGCGGTCGGTCTGCGGGTTCTCGAAGAATTGGACGGGTTCGGCGTCCTCGACGATCGCGCCGTCGGACATGAACACCACGCGGTTGGCGGCCCTGCGCGCGAACCCCATCTCGTGGGTGACCACGAGCATCGTCATGCCGTCGGAGGCCAGGCCCGCCATCACCGCCAGCACCTCGTTGATCATCTCGGGATCCAGCGCACTGGTCGGTTCGTCGAACAGCATCACCTTCGGGTCCATCGCCAGCGAACGCGCGATCGCCACGCGCTGCTGCTGCCCGCCGGAGAGCTGGGCCGGGTACTTGTCGGCCTGGTTGGCCACCCCGACGCGCTCGAGCAGGCTCATCGCCTTCTCCCGCGCCTGGTCCCGGGACACCTTGCGCACCTTCATCGGCGCCAGTGTCACGTTCTCCAGAATCGTCTTGTGCGCGAACAGGTTGAACGACTGGAACACCATGCCCACGTCGGACCGAAGCTGCGCGAGCTTGCGTCCTTCCTCCGGCAGTTCGACGCCGTCGATCGCGATGGTGCCCGAGTCGATCGTCTCCAGCCGGTTGATGGTGCGGCACAGAGTCGACTTGCCCGAACCTGACGGTCCCAGCACGACGACGACCTGGCCGCGGCCGACTTCGAGGTTGATGTCCTTGAGGACATGGAGAGCGCCGAAATGCTTGTTCACCGCTTTCACAGAGATCATCGGCACGTCAGGGGACTCCCTGGGGCTCTCCATGCGTGAAGACCTTACCCAGGGAACGTCCGGTGTGCTGGAAGACCGCGATCCGTGATTTCGGGAGGCAGGTGGTGCTCCGTAGGATGGGGCCCGTGACTTCCACGGTGACGCAGCAGGCGAGCGGGTTTTCGCCCGACCGTCCCGTGCGCACCTTCGAGGTCCGCACGTACGGCTGCCAGATGAACGTGCACGATTCCGAGCGCCTGGCAGGCCTGCTCGAAGAGGCCGGTTACCGGCGCGCCGGTGACGGCGCCGACGCCGACATCGTGGTGTTCAACACCTGCGCGGTGCGGGAGAACGCCGACAACAAGCTCTACGGCAACCTCAGCCACCTCGCCCCGCGCAAGCAGGCCGACCCGGACATGCAGATCGCCGTCGGCGGCTGCCTCGCCCAGAAGGACCGGGACTCGGTGCTGCGCAAGGCGCCGTGGGTCGACGTCGTCTTCGGCACCCACAACATCGGGTCGCTGCCGGCGCTGCTGGACCGGGCCCGCCACAACCGCACCGCTGCGGTCGAAATCGCCGAGGCGCTGCAGGAATTCCCGTCCTCGCTTCCGGCTCGCCGCGAATCGTCCTACGCCGCTTGGGTTTCCATCTCGGTCGGGTGCAACAACACGTGCACCTTCTGCATCGTGCCGTCGCTGCGGGGCAAGGAGGTCGACCGGCGTCCGGGCGACGTGCTCGCCGAGGTGCAGTCCCTGGTCGACCAGGGTGTCCTGGAGATCACCCTGCTCGGGCAGAACGTCAACGCCTACGGCGTGTCGTTCGCCCACCCGGACGAGCCGCGGGACCGGGGCGCGTTCGCCAAGCTGCTGCGCGCCTGCGGCCGCGTCGACGGGCTCGAACGCGTCCGGTTCACCTCGCCGCACCCGGCCGAGTTCACCGACGACGTGATCGAGGCGATGGCCGAGACTCCGAACGTGTGCCCGACGCTGCACATGCCGCTGCAGTCCGGTTCGGACCGCATCCTGCGCGCGATGCGCCGGTCCTACCGTGCCGAGCGCTACCTCGGCATCATCGACCGGGTCCGGGCCGCGATTCCGCACGCGGCGATCACCACCGACCTCATCGTCGGCTTCCCCGGCGAGACCGAGGAGGACTTCCAGGCCACCCTCGAAGTCGTCGCCGCCGCCAGGTTCTCCAGCGCGTTCACCTTCCAGTACTCCAAGAGGCCGGGCACCCCGGCCGCCGAGCTGGCCGATCAGGTGCCGAAAGCCGTTGTGTCCGAGCGGTATCAGCGGCTGATCGAACTGCAGGAACGAATCTCGCTGGAGGAGAACACCGCGCAGGTGGGGCGCCGCGTCGAACTGCTGGTGGCCACCGGTGAGGGACGTAAGGACGCGGCCACCGCCCGGATGTCGGGCCGCGCCCGCGACGGCAGGCTGGTGCACTTCGCGCCCGGGGCGCCGGGCAGCGAGATCAGGCCCGGCGACATCGTCGTGACCACCGTCACCGGCGCCGCGCCGCACCACCTGAT
>NZ_LMVQ01000011.1 GCF_001545925.1 Mycobacterium sp. NAZ190054
GACCTCCGCCGTGACAGGGCGGCGCGCTAACCAACTGCGCCACAGGGCCTTACTCTGTGCAACTCCCACCTGCGTGGTCGCTGCGCGTACCCCCTACGGGATTCGAACCCGCGCTACCGCCTTGAAAGGGCGGCGTCCTAGGCCGCTAGACGAAGGGGGCCAGCCGAATCTCTCCGGGGTACTCACAACGCTCATTCGTTGGGAGCTTCGATAGCTTAGGGTACGGACACCCAAATCCTCAAACGAGCAGGGTGCCGTATCCTTTTCGGGGTTACACAACCACGCCCCTATAGCTCAGTTGGTAGAGCTACGGACTTTTAATCCGCAGGTCCCAGGTTCGAGCCCTGGTGGGGGCACCACATCAGCGCGGGTCTCAGCTGGTCGGGAAACCGACCTTGGTGAGTTCTTCGGAGACGTTCCAGATGCGCCGGGCGTCGTCGGTGCTGCGCAGGCGGGAGTAGAGCTTCTGCTCTGCCGGAGCGCCGCCCAGGTGCCCGGGCCCGCGCGGCCCGTAGAACGCGCCCGCCTTGGCGTCAGGGGAGGTCGCGGCGTAGACCGCCGGAAGCCCGGCGGTGTCGGCGGTTCCCATGATGCCGAGGCGAGACAGGAGCGAGACCACGCGCCGGCCCGATGTCTGCCGATCGCGGCCGAGTTCGGGGCGCGCGGCGAGCAGGCTGGTGGGAGCGACGCCAGGGTGAGAGATGTTGCTGGTGATCCGCCACCCGCTCGCCCGACTGCGCCGATCGAGTTCAAGACCGAACAGCCCGAGCGCGATCTTCGACTGGCTGTAGGCGCCCATCCCGTCGTAGGAGCGCTCCCAGTTCAGGTCGTCCCAGTTGATGGAGCCGCGGTTGGCCGCGATGCTGACCTGTGAGGTCACCCGTGCGTGGCCCGCTTCCAGCAGCGGCAGCAGGTGTGCGGTCAGCGCGACATGCCCGAGGTGGTTAGAGCCGAACTGCAATTCGAACCCGTCGGCGGTGGTGTGCCGGTCGGGCGGGGTCATCACGCCGGCGTTGTTGATCAGGATGTGGATGGGCCGTCCCTCGTGGCGCAGCGTCTCGCCGAGGGCGGCGACGGAGTCGAGCGACGACAGATCGAGGTCGCGCAGTGACGCGTCGGCGCCGGGAACGGTCTGTCTGATTCTGGCGATCGCCGCCTCACCTTTGGCTCGATTGCGGACCGGCATCAGGACTTCGGCACCGGCGGCGGCCAGCCTCGCGGCGATGACGAGGCCGATGCCGTCGCTTGCTCCGGTGACCACGGCGCGTTTGCCGGACAGGTCGGGGACGGTGATGGTGACGGGTTTGCGTGGCATGGGATCACTCCTGGGGACGATGTCGGTGATTCCACGGTGACGCCGGAGGCCGGAACCATCCAGGGATCGTTGATCCCCCGATACGGAGCACGCCGGTCGCCGCAAGGGGGGGATCGACGGGCCGTGGATGCGCATCGGCGGGGAGGATACAAACGACGCACACCGTGAGGAGGTGCCCGTGGCCATCGACAGGAGCGGACTGGCGCAGTTCCTCCGACGTCGTCGGGAGTCGCTGCAACCCGAAGATGTCGGCCTTCCCCGAGGGCGGCGGCGCAGGACGGGTGGGCTGCGGCGGGAGGAAGTGGCGTCGTTGTGCCACATGTCGACCGACTACTACTCGCGGCTGGAACGGCAACGAGGCCCCCAGCCGTCCGAGCAGATGATCGCCTCCATCGCTCAGGGGCTCCACCTGTCCCTCGATGAACGTGACCATCTGTTCCGGCTCGCCGGGCACACGCCCCCCACCCGCGGCGGGGACAGCGAGCACATCAGCCCCGGCCTGCTGCGCATCTTCGACCGCCTGCACGACACCCCCGCCGAGATCGTCACCGAGCTCGGCGAGACGTTGCGCCAGACCGCGCTCGGCGTCGCTCTCACCGGTGACCTGACCGGATATCGCGGACTGGCCCGCAGCATCGGGTACCGCTGGTTCACCGACCCGTCGTCACGGCTGCTCTACGCCCCCGAGGATCACCCGTTCCTGACCCGGCTGTGGGTCTCGGGGCTGCGGGAGGTTGCGACGTTGCGGGGTCCGGGATCACGCGCCGCCCACGTCGCCGACGAGCTCCGGGCCCGGAGCGAGGAGTTCCGCCAGGTGTGGAACGACCACGAGGTCGGCATTCGGCCTCGCGAGGTCAAGCACTTCGTCCACCCGGAGCTCGGCGCGCTGGAACTGACCTGCCAGATGCTGCTCGACCCGGTCCAGTCGCACTCGCTGCTCGTCTACACCGCGATTCCCGGCAGCGAGAGCTACGAGAAGCTGCAACTGCTCCCGGCCGTCGGCGCCCAGGCGTCACGCTGAGCGTCAGCGCAGGTAGATCTCGTCGCCGTCGGGGTAGCCACCGCCGGTGGTGGTCACGTGCACGTGGTCGTAATGGCCGTAGCCGCCGGACCGGGCTCCTCCCGGCGTGTAGTACACGCCCCGCCAGATCGCGTCCTGGATCCCGAACCGTTCGGCGTTCTCCAGCACGTAGGCGACGATCTGGTTGCCGAGCGCGATGCCGGACTGCGACATCGGGTTCGGGATCATGACGTCCAGCGCCAGCCCGTTGGGATGCCACCGCAAGGCGTCCTGGCGGACGCCGCCGATGTTGTTGATCTCCGGGAAGACGGCGCTGATGCTGCGAGCGGTCAGGATGGTGCGTACCTGCAGACCGGTCTCCGGGGCGACACCGGCGGGCAGAGTGCGACTGACCACCCGCCAGCGGGACGCGGACACCAGCGAGGCCGGCTCAGCGTCAGCGCCACCGTCGTCGGTCAACCGTTCGGGTACGTGTCCCGTCGCGGGTGCCGCGACGATCTCCACGCAGCACGGCGTGGACTGCTCCGCCACGGCCACCGGTGCCGGTGCGGCGACACGCTCCTCCTCCGCCGGGAGAGGGACGGGTGCGGCGTCGCCCTTGACCCCGAGCAGCACCACTGCGGCCGGGGCGAGCGCGGACACCACGTACACCGACCGGTTGCGCCGCTTCTTGGCGATGGAGTGCCGACCCACGTCCAGCAAGATAACGAAAAATTCGGCAATGTACAGCATTGATCATGAAAACTGAATGCGACCCGCGGATTGTTACACGACCGGGATAAGTCGGTTAGCGACGGTATACCTGCTGGTCAGGCGCGCATTTCCGGGTCACACGACGACGAGCAGCGCCGCGAGCACGAGCACCACCGTCAACGCCGTCGCCGCGAGCACGCCGCCGGTACGTCGCCGCGGTGCCGACGGAGCGTCCAGGCTGGCCAGCATCTGCTCGGCGGTGCCGAACCGCCACCTCGGGTCGCGCGCCATGGACCGTTCGATCGTCGTCGCCAGAGCGGGGTCGACGTCGGGCCGCAGCGCGCTCAACGGCGCCAACCGGCCGACCGCGATCGCGTCGGCCAGCGCCGCGAGATTGTCCTGCGGATAGGCGCGGCGGGCTGTCAGCGCCTCGTACGCCACCACGCCGAGCGCGTACAGGTCGTCGCTCGGTGTCGCCGGCCGGCCGGCGATCCGATCGGCCGGCAGGTAGGCCATCGTCCCGAAGACCCGGTTGGTCAGCGTCTGCGGGGTGTCCGGGCTCTTGGCCACGCCGAAGTCCGCGATCTTCACCCCGCCGTGGTGGGTGAAAAGGATGTTGGCGGGCTTGATGTCGCGGTGCAGCACACCGCGGGCGTGCGCGGCGCTCAGCGCCGACAACACGTCGCGCATGATCGCGCGCACGTGCTCGGCGGGCAGCGGCCCGTGACGCGCCAGAACGTCGGCCAGGGTCTGCCCCGGAAGGCGCTCCAGCACGATGTAGTGGCGGCCGTCGTGCACACCGGTGTCATGGACGGCGACGACGTGCGGGTGGTTCAGCGCAGCCGCGGCGCGGGCCTCGGTGGCGAATCGGCGCCGGGTGTCGGGTTGTGTGCTGACCGCCGGATAGAGCAGTTTCACGGCGACGGGCCGGCCCAACCGCTTGTCCCAGGCATCACGGACCTCGGCCATCCCGCCGCGGCCGAGCACACCCCGCAGTTCGTACCGACCGCCAATCAGCTCCGGCGCGTGCATGCTCCCAAGCTAGCCCGTCTTCGGCGGGCGCAAACCTAACGCGCGGGCACGGTCGGCACCGCCGGCGTGTTCGGCCAGCAGCCCAGCGGGCTCATCGAGGCCTCCCTGGCCGCGTCCAGGCATTTGCTGACGAGCACGTTCGGGTTGTCCGACACCGAGCCGGCCAGGATCTCGTTGGCCCGCGCCTCGGCCTCGGCGGTCTTGGCGCGCTGTTCGGCCACCCGGGTGTTGGCCCGCTCGGCGTTGAGCGCGTTGATGCGGCCCTGCGTGGCCTCGTCGTAACTCACCAGCGGGATGATCACGTTGATGATCTCGACCTGATCACCGACCTTGGCGCGCAGCTTGTCCGCGACATCGTTGCCCAGCGCCTGGACGTCGGTGCCCTCCACGTTCTCCGGCGCCAACGGGTCGAAGTCGGAGAACACCTCGTTCAGCGCCGCGCCCAGTTCCCGGGTGACCAGGTTGTCGCGGACGTTGTCGAAGTCGCGGTAGTCCAGGAACAGTTCGTCGGCGGCCGCGGGCTGGATGCGCCACCGGACACTGTTGTCGACGAACGCGGTCGAGTTGTTGCCCAGCCGGACCATGGTGGCGTACTCACCGGTGTGGTTGTCGATCTGGATGGCGCCGTCCATCTCGGTCACCGACTGCCAGGGCGCTTTCACGTGCAGGCCGTTGCCGAGGGTGCCGCTCGGTCTGCCGAGGGTGGTGACCACGCCGATGTTGCGGGTGGACACCATCGTCGTCGACCCGAGGATCAGCACCAGGATCGTCAGCACGCCGGCGACGACGGCGATGCGGGTGCCGCGGGTCCGGCCGGCATCACTGCCGGCCACGGCGCGGGACAACAGTCCGAAAGAGGTGAGCAGCACCAGGACGATCGCTGCGAAAATCTCCCACGGCACGTCGGCGACCTCTTTCCTGAAGACGGCGGTTTCCGCCGAATCGTACGATCAAGATCAGGCCGGCGCGTCCCGCAGGTGGTCACACGTCGGGGCAGTAGAAGTGCGGGTCGCCGCGGTATTCGAGCGGGGGCAGATTGCGGGCGGGCGTCTCCACCAACGGTGAGTCGACCGGCAGCCGTCCCGTCGCCCGGTCCCACGCCGAACGTTTGCGGGGATGCATCAGCATCCGCTTCGGCAGCACCCGCGTGATCCGGTACACCGCGCGCCCGAACAGTTTGTGCAACCGCTCCTGCCGCGGCGTCCATCGGTAGCCCATCAGTTCCCGTACCGGCGGATCGAACAGACCGACCGTCGCGAAGTTGAAGAAACGTTGCATCGCAGCGATATTCAGGCGCCACAGCCAGTCGGGCAGCCACCCCAGCGACGGGTGCTTGGGCATCGCGGACAGGTCGAGCACCTCACGCGCCGCCCAGGTGTTCTCCAACACGTTGCGGCACATGTGGTCCCAGTACTCCTGGAACTCCTCCCAGGTCTTCGGGACCGGCCGCATGCTCATGCCGTACATCCGGTACCAGGCGATGTGCTCGTCGAAGAGCTGACGCTTCTGCGCCTCGGTGAGGCCACCACCGACCCATTCGGCGGCCAGCAGCGTGGACTTGAAGAACGTCGCGTGCGCCCAGTAGAAGACGTCGGGATTCAGCGCGCTGTAGCGGCGGCCTTGATCGTCGACGCCCTTGATCCCGATGTGATAGTCGCGGACCTGCGCTCCCGTGCCGGGCGCACGGTCGCCGTCGAAGACCACCCCACCGATCGGATAGACCGACCGGAACAACCGCGGCATCCGCTCCATGAAGAAGATCGAGTGCTGTTGCACCGCCGCACCGAGCTGGGGATGCATGTTCTGCATCGAACCGGCCCACGGGCCCTGCAGCATTCCGGTCCACTGACCGAAGTAGCGCCACGTCAGCGAGTCGGGGCCGAGCGGCTCCGGGACGGCGCCGTACCCGCCGCCGACCGGGCAGCCCGCCGCCGCGACGTCGGGTGCCGGCGCGGATGCGCTGGTGACGGGGCCCGCCGCAGACGTATCTTGAGTCACTGGTGCTCTTCCCTGCCGAACGTGTGCCGCACGATAATTTGACTACATGCGTTGTCAGCAACGAGCTTAGGAGGACCGTGGCGTCGGGTCAACGACGCGGCAGATGGTCGGGCGTTCCACTACCGGACCGCCAGGCGCTTCGCCGCGACGAACTGATCGCCGCCGGCATCGCGCTCCTGGGCAGCCCCGGCGGACCGCACCTGACCGTGCGCGCGGTGTGCCGGGCGGCCGGCCTCACCGAACGGTATTTCTACGAGAGCTTCACCGACCGTGACGAATACGTCGCAGCCGTCTACGACGACGTCTGTACCGCGGCGATGTCGGCGCTGATGAAGTCCGAGAGCATGCGCGACGCGGTCGAACGGTTCGTGGCGTTGATGATCGACGATCCGGCGCGCGGCCGGGTACTCCTGCTCGCTCCGGAGGCCGAACCGGTGCTGGCCCGGTCGGGGGCGCGGTGGATGCCCAACTTCATCGAACTGCTACAGCGCAACCTGACCCAGATCAGCGACCCGACCACCCAGGCGATGGTTGCGACAGGTCTGATCGGGGCACTCACCGCGTTGTTCACGGCTTATCTGGACGGTCGGCTGGACGCGACGCGCGAGCAGTTCATCGACCACTGTGCTGAGCTACTGCTCAGCAGGGCTGCGACCTAAAAGTGCATTTCAGCCCGGTGTGAGCCGCGGCGCGGCGACTTGAATGTCACCGAGATACACAGATATATTGAGTGCAACCATCAGGTACAGATAACTGGGAGGTGTCGTGTCGAAAGACCTGACCGACCTGCAGCTGTTGAAAGAGCTCGAGCCCGTCGTCGAGCCTCTGGTCAACCGGCACATGCGGATGAAGAAGGACTGGAACCCGCACGACTACATCCCGTGGTCCGACGGCAAGAACTACTACGCCCTCGGCGGTCAGGACTGGGACATCGAGCAGTCGAAGCTCTCCGAGGTCGCCAGGGTCGCGATGCTGACCAACCTGCTGACCGAGGACAACCTGCCGTCGTATCACCGCGAGATCGCGATGAACTTCAGCATGGACGGGCCGTGGGGCTTCTGGGTCAACAGGTGGACCGCCGAGGAGAACCGGCACGGCATCGCGCTGCGCGACTACCTCGTCGTCACCCGTAACGTCGACCCCGTCGAGCTGGAGGTGCTGCGCCTCGAGCAGATGACCCGCGGCTTCAGCCCGGGCCAGAACCAGCAGGGCGGGATCGAACTCTTCGCCGAGAGCCTGTTCGACTCGGTGATCTATGTGACGTTCCAGGAGCTCGCCACCCGCGTGTCGCACCGCAACACCGGCAAGGCCTGCGAGGACCCGATCGCCGACCAGCTGTTGCAGCGCGTCTCGGCCGACGAGAACCTGCACATGATCTTCTACCGCGACGTGTCGGAGGCCGGTTTCGAGATCGCTCCCGACCAGGCGATGAAGTCGCTGCACAAGGTGCTGCGCAACTTCAAGATGCCCGGGTACACCATCCCGGACTTCCGTCGCCGCGCGGTGACCATCGCCTCCGGCGGTGTGTACGACCCGAAGATCCATCTCGACGACATCGTGATGCCGGTGCTGAAGAAGTGGCGCATCTTCGAACGCGAGGACTTCAACGGCGAGAGCGCAAAGCTGCGCGATGATCTCGGCCTGCTGGTCGAGGAGTTGCAGGAGGCCGTCGACAAGTTCGAGGTCGCCAAGCAGCGCCGGGAAGCACGACTGGCTCAGATGGCCGAGAAGAAGGCGGCCAAGGCTCAGCTGGTGGGATCATCAACGCCGTAACCGTCACCCAGCGCCCGGCCCGGTCCGCCCTGCGGATCGGGCCGATCGCATTGCGCAGCCCGGTCGTCCTCGCTCCGATGGCCGGGGTGACCAACGTCGCGTTCCGCACGTTGTGCCGGGAACTGGAGCTCAGCCGGGCCGGCACCGTGAGCGGGCTGTACGTCTGCGAGATGGTCACCGCGCGCGCCCTGGTGGAACGCCATCCGGTCACCATGCACATGACGACGTTCGCACCGGAGGAGTCGCCGCGGTCGCTGCAGCTCTACACCGTCGACCCCGCCAACACCTACGCGGCGGCCAAGATGATCGTCGACGAAAACCTCGCCGACCACGTCGACATGAACTTCGGCTGCCCGGTACCCAAGGTCACCCGCCGGGGCGGCGGTGCCGCGCTGCCGTACAAGCGGCGCCTGTTCGGTCAGATCGTGGCGGCGGCGGTCCGCGCCACCGAAGGCACCGACATCCCGGTCACGGTGAAATTCCGCATCGGGATCGACGACGCCCACCACACACATCTGGACGCCGGGCGCATCGCCGCGGAGGAGGGCGCCGCGGCGGTGGCACTGCATGCCCGCACCGCCGCCCAGCGCTACTCGGGCAGCGCCGACTGGGAACAGATCGCGGCGCTGAAGGCGCACGTCACCAGCGTTCCGGTGCTCGGCAACGGTGATATCTTCGACGCCCGTGACGCGCTCGCCATGATGGCCGCGACGCATTGCGACGGGGTCGTGATCGGCCGTGGCTGCCTCGGGCGGCCGTGGCTGTTCGCCGAGTTGTCCGCCGCCTTCAACGGCACCGCCCCGGCGACGCCACCGACCCTCGGTGAGGTCGCACAGATCATCCGTCGGCACGGCGAGCTGCTCGCCGCTCATTTCGGAGAGGACAAGGGAATGCGGGACATCCGCAAGCACGTCGCCTGGTACCTGCACGGCTTCCCGGCGGGAGCGGATCTCCGCAGGTCTTTGGCGCTGGTCAAGACGCTCTCCGAGCTGGACGAACTTCTCGATCAGCTCGACCCCGACGTGCCGTTCCCCGCCGCGGCCAACGGCCCGCGGGGCCGCCAGGGTTCGGCCGCGTCGGTGACCCTGCCCGAGGGTTGGCTCGACGATCCGGACGACTGCACGGTGCCGGCGGGCGCCGATGTGATGCATTCGGGCGGCTGATCTACTCGCCGAGACACTTCTGAGACTGTTCTGACACCGAGGTTCGGCTGGAGGTCTCTCAGGATGTCTCAGTACGATGAGGGATCAAACTGCCTGTCTCCGGTGGCGGAGGCGGGCTTGGTGCTCTAGACAGTGAACAGGCACTCGGCAGTCAGCGTGCCGTGCGCAATGACGCGCACAGACCGCGAGACGCCGTGAACGCTGGAAGGCCGGTAGGAAGATGAGCGACGGCGACATGGAGGATGCCGCTGCCACTCCCGGCCGCCCTGAACCCGGTGACGATCCGACTTCCTCGGGCACGGCGTCCGCGCCGATCACCGTCGCGGACCTGATCGCCAAGATCCACGGAGACGGCGCCGCCGCGCCGCAGCCCCGGCGGCGCCGCGCCCGCGCGGAACCGGCCGAGGAAGAACCCGAGCCCTACCCCGACACCGACGAGCTCGACACCACGATCCTGCCGGCCGTCGAACCGTCCCGCGCCGATCTGCCCAACCTGTCGGCCCCCCGCGCTCCGGCGCACGCGCCGACCAAGCCGCGGGTACGCCCGTCGCACCGGATGACCGTCGCGGGCCGGGTGGTCGCGGCGCTGGTCGCGGTGCTCGCGCTGGTGCTGACCGGCGGGGCGTGGCAGTGGCAGTCGGCTAAGAACAACCTGCTCAACAGGGTCTCGGCGCTTGACCCGGATTCGCGCGACATCGTCGACCCCAACGCGCAGTTCGGCGACGAGAACTTCCTCATCGTCGGCACCGACAGCCGTCTCGGCGAGAACAGCGACATGGGTGCGGGCACCACCGAGGATGCGGCCGGCGCCCGGTCCGACACCGTGATGCTGGTGAACATCCCGGCGAACCGCAAACGTGTTGTGGCCGTGTCGTTTCCCCGCGATCTCGAGATCGAGCCGATGGAATGCGAGCCGTGGAATCCCGAGACCCGGGAATACGGCACCATCTACGACGAAGAGTCGCCGATGTACGGCTTGGAGAAGGTCTACACCGAGTACAAGTTGAACTCGGCCTTCGCCGTGGGCGGACCGAAGTGCCTTGTCAAGGTCATCCAGAAAATGTCCGGCCTGCACGTGAACCGGTTCATGGCAGTCGATTTCGCCGGTTTCTCCAAGATGGTCGACGCGCTCGGCGGAGTGGAGGTGTGCAGCACCACCCCGATCGAGGACTACGAACTCGGCACCGTGCTGCCCACCGCGGGACGTCAGATCGTCGACGGACACACCGCACTGAACTACGTACGCGCCCGCCAGGTGACCACCGAGACCAACGGTGACTACGGCCGCATCAAACGGCAGCAGTTGTTCCTGTCGTCGCTGCTGCGGTCGCTGATCTCGAAGGAGACGTTCTTCTCGCTGTCGAAGCTGAACAACGTGGTGAACATGTTCATCAACGACAGCTACGTCGACAACGTCGACACCAAGGACCTCGTGGACCTCGGTCAGTCCGTGCAGGGCGTGAACGCGGGCCGGATCACGTTCGTCACCGTGCCGACGGTCGGCTACGCCGACGAGTGGGGCAACGAGATCCCCCGCACCGACGACATGCAGGCGCTGTTCGCCGCCATCATCAACGACGACCCGCTGCCCGAGGAGCGCAACGCCGACAACACCCCGGTGTCGGGCGCCCCGGACACGCTGGCCAGTTCCTCGCCGACCCAGGAGCCGGGCCAGTCGGCCGGCGGGGAGACTGTGGACGCCATCGCCACCGAGCCGCAGAGCGTCACCGTGCAGGTGTCGAACTCGACCAGTTCGGCGGGCCTCGGAGCCAACACGGCCACCGCGCTGCAGGCCTACGGGTTCAACGTGACGACGCCCGACGACTATCCGGGGCCGCTGTCGCGCACCACGGTGTTCTTCTCACCCGGTAACGAGGAGGCCGCCGCCACCGTCGCGTCGTCGTTCGAGGACGCCGCCATCGAACGGGTCAACGGGCTGGGTGACGTCGTCCAGGTCGTCCTGGGCACCGACTTCGACGCGGTGACCGCTCCGTCCCCCAGCGGATCCCCGGTCCAGGTGCAGGTGATCCGCGGCACGAAATCGGCTCCCACCGCGTTGCCGGAAGACCTCACCGTCACCAACGCCGCGGACACCAGCTGCGAGTAGCGTCCACAACATTTCGGCAGGTGGCATTCACCTTTCGTTCACCGTCAGCTCGTGACCATCCGGGAACGACCCCGGTAGGGTTGACACATGCGTACCGCGTACCACGAGCAGTTGGCGGCATTGTCCAGTCGGCTCGGCGACATGTGCGGGCTGGCCGGCGTCGCGATGGAGCGGTCCACCCAGGCCCTGCTGCAGGCAGACCTGGCGCTCGCCGAACAGGTGATCACCGACCATGAACAGATCACCGCCCTCAGCGTCCGCGCCGAGGAAGAGGCGTTCGTGCTGCTCGCGCTGCAGGCCCCGGTCGCCGGTGACCTGCGCGCCATCGTGAGCTCGATCCAGATCGTCGCCGACGTCGACCGGATGGGCGCGTTGGCGCTGCACGTCGCCAAGATCGCCCGCCGTCGACACCCGCAGCATGCGCTGCCCGAGGAGGTCAACGGCTATTTCGCCGAGATGGGCCGGGTCGCCGTCGACCTCGGTCACAGCGCCCAGGAAGTGCTGCTCACCCGCGATCCGGAGAAGGCCGCCCGGATCCGCGAAGAAGACGATGCGATGGACGACCTGCATCGGCACCTGTTCACGGTGCTGATGGACCGGGAGTGGAAGCACGGCGTCGCCGCCGCCGTCGACGTGACGCTGCTGGGACGCTACTACGAGCGCTTTGCCGACCATGCCGTCGAAGTGGCCCGCCGGGTGATCTTCCAGGTCACGGGCCGCACCGGTGACGAAGAGGAACTGCCGGCGTCGCGCTAGCCCCGTTCCCCCGCGAACAGACACAAAGCTGCCCCATTTCTCGTGAAATGGGGCAGCTTTATGTCTGTTCGCGCTGGGGCTGTCAGCCGAACCGCCCGGAGATGTAGTCCTCGGTGGCCTTCATCGTGGGGTTGGAGAAGATCTTCTCGGTGTCGTCGATCTCGATCAGCTTGCCCGGCTTGCCGGTGGCTTCGAGGTTGAAGAACGCCGTCTGGTCACTGACCCGCGCCGCCTGCTGCATGTTGTGCGTGACGATCACAATCGTGAAGTCCTGCTTGAGCTCGGCGATCAGATCCTCGATCGCCAGCGTCGAGATCGGGTCGAGCGCCGAGCACGGCTCATCCATCAACAGCACGTCGGGCTGCACCGCGATCGCGCGGGCGATGCACAGACGCTGCTGCTGACCGCCGGACAGCCCACCGCCCGGCTTGTCGAGCCGGTCCTTGACCTCGTTCCACAGGTTGGCACCCTTGAGGGAACGCTCCGCGACCTCGTCGAGGGTCTTCTTGTTCCGGACGCCCTGCAGCTTCAGCCCGGCCACCACGTTGTCGCGAATCGACATGGTGGGAAAGGGGTTCGGGCGCTGAAACACCATGCCGATGGTCTTGCGCACGCCGACCGGATCGACCCCGGCGCCGTAGATGTCCTCACCGTCGAGCAACACCGAGCCCTCGACACGGGCGCCCGGGATGACCTCGTGCATGCGGTTGAGGGTGCGCAGCACGGTCGACTTTCCACAGCCCGACGGGCCGATGAACGCCGTCACGCTGCGCGGTTCCACCGACAGCGTGACACCCGCCACCGCGTGGAACGCTCCGTAGTAGATGTTGACGTCCTTGAGGTCGAGACGCTTGGCCATGTCGGACTCCTAAACCTTTTTGGGGGCGAAGAATTTGGCGAGGAAACGGGCACCGATGTTCAACGCGGCGATCAGCACCACGAGGGTGAGCGCGGCGCCCCACAACCGGTCGGTGGGAATCGGGTTGGCCCCCGCACCCGCGGATGTCTGGTCGTACATCATGCCGGGCAGCGAGCCCATGAACCCGCTGGACATGTCGAAGTTGATCGCCTGCGCGTAACCCACCAGGATCAGCAGCGGCGCGGTCTCCCCCATCACCCGGGCGAGCGAGAGCAGGATCCCGGTGACGATGCCGGACAGCGCGGTCGGCACGACGATCTTGGCGATGGTCTTCCATTTCGGGACGCCGAGCGCGTAGCTCGCCTCGCGCAGGTCCATCGGCACGATCCGCAGCATCTCCTCGGTCGAGCGCACGATGACCGGAATCATCAACAGCACCAACGCAAGTGACACGGCAAGACCGGACCGTTCGAAGCCCAGGGTGGCCACCCACAGCGCGTAGATGAACAGTGCGGCCACGATCGACGGCACACCGGTCAGGATGTCGACCATGAACGTGGTCACCTTGCCGAGCCGGGAACCGCCGCCGTACTCGACCAGATAGATGCCGACGAACACGCCGACCGGGATCGAGATGACGGCGCAGACCGCTGCCTGCAGCAGCGAACCGACGATGGCGTGGTAGGCACCGCCGCCGGCGGCGAACGCCGTCATGCCCGCCTGCGAGTTCATCCACCAGGTGCTCGACATGACCACGCCGATGCCCTTGGCGACCACGGTGTAGAGCACCCAGACCAGCGGAATGATCGCGATCACCACCGAGGCGGTGACCAGTACGGTCGCGAGGTTGTTGGTCAGCTTGCGTCGTGTGCTGACGCCCTGGAACGTCGGCGCCTTGACGGGCTGGTCCAGCGTTGCGGAGGTCATGATGCGGATCGGTCCTTTCCGGCGACCGCGGCGCGGGCCAGCGAGTTGACCACGAACGTCAGGATGAACAGCACCAGACCCGCGGCGATGTACGCACCGGCCTTGTACTGGTCGTTGAATTCCGAGGCGGCGGAAGCGATCTTGCTGGCGAAGGTGTAGCCGGCGTCGAACAGTGACCAGCCGAACGCCTGCTGGGTGCCACGCAGGATGATCAACAGCGCGATCGTCTCACCGAGTGCGCGGCCCAGACCGAGCATCGCGCCGCTGATGTACCCCGACATGCCGAACGGCAGCACCGTCGTGCGCACCACCTCCCAGCGGGTGGCGCCGAGTGCGAGCGCGGCCTCGATCTGCCCGCGCGGCGTCTGGACGAACACCTCGCGGGTCACCGCGGTGATGATCGGCAGGATCATCACCGCGAGCACGATGCCCGCGGTGAAGATCGTGCCGCCGCCCGCCACGGACGCGTTGCCGGTGGAGAACAGGAAGAACCAACTCAGGTTCTCGTTGAGCCAGACCGCCACCGGTTTGATCACCGGCGCCAACACATACAGGCCCCAGACGCCGTAGATGATCGACGGCACCGCGGCCAGCAGGTCGACCATGTACGCCAGCGGCCCCGCGATCCGTTTCGGCGCGTAGTTCGTCTGGTAGATCGCGATGCCCAGGGCGACCGGCATCGCCAGGATCAGCGCGAAGACCGACACGAACACCGTCACCTGGAGCAGATCCAGGATGCCGAAGTGCATCGCGGACGTGTCGGTGGTGACCCAGTTACCGCCGAAGAGGAAGAAGTTCTCCTCGTTACGGGCCAGCGCCGGGACGGCCCGCCACAACAGGAAGATCCCGATCGCGGCGATGATGGCGACGATCAGGACGCCCGAGCCCTCCGCCAATCCACGGAAGATCCGGTCCCCCAGACGCTCTTTGGCGTTCTTGGAGGGGTCAGTCGATATCGGGGTGGGCTCGGGGAAGGGGGTGGCCAAGGCCTCCCCCGACCCCGCGTCCATCGGGTTCGGCGTTGTCAATGAGAGCCCATCGAGCTTGTCGGTCATTCGGTCAGAACCCATCCTCGCCGTTGCCCGGCCGTCGCGCCAATGATCTAGGCAGTCGAACCGATGGCCTCGATCGAGGTCAGCAGCCGTTCCTTGAACTTCTCCGGCAGCGGCACGTAACCGGCGGCCGACAGACCCGACTGGCCGTCATTGGCCGCGACGGTCAGAAATGACTTCACCGCATCGGCGGTCTCGGCGTCGTAGCCGGCCGAGCAGACGATCTCGTAGGTGGCCAGCACCAGCGGGTACGCGCCCGGCTCCTGGGTGCCGTACAGCGAGTTCAGGTCCAGCGTCAGGTCGTTGCCCTCAGAGGCGAACGTGGCCGCGTCGATGGCCTTACCGGCCGACTCGTCGTTCAGCTCGACGGCGCCGCTGCCGTTGTCGATCTGCGCGTACGGAATACCCGCCTGGTCGGCGAAGCCCTTCTCGACGTAGCCGATGGCGCCCGGGGTGGCCTGGACGGCCTGCGCGACACCGGCGGACTTCTGGGCACCCTCACCTGCGCCGCCCTGGAACTCGCTGCCGTCACCCTTGGTCCACGACTGCGGTGCAGCGGCCGCGAGGTACTTCTGGAAGTTGTCGGTGGTGCCCGAGGAGTCCGACCGGAAGATCGGGGTGATGTTGGCGTCCGGCAGCGTCTTGCCCTCGTTGAGCGCCATGATCGCGGGGTCGTTCCAATTCGTGATCTGGCCCTGGAAGATCTTGGCCAAGGTGTCGGCGTTGAGAACGAGGCCCTCGACACCCTCGATGTTGTAGGCCATGGCGATCGGACCGAACACCAGCGGCAGGTTCCACGCCGGATTGCCGCCGCAGCGCTGCGCGGCCTGCTGGGCCTGCTCCTCCTCGATCGCCGAGTCAGATCCGGCGAAGTCGACGTTGCCGGCGACGAACTGCTCGCGGCCCGCGCCCGAGCCGGTCGGGTTGTAGGACAGGTTCTTGCCCTGGCACTTCTGGCTCCACACCTGGTTGAACAGAGCCACCGCGTTCTGCTGGGCGGTCGAGCCCTCCGCGGTCACCGAGTTCTTGCCGGCGCAGTCCGCGGAAGAGGCAGGAGCGGCACCGGTGGTGTCGGAGGATCCCCCCTGCGCGTTGTTGTCGCTGCCGCACCCGGCGAGCGTCAACGCAGTGATTGCTGCGACCGAGACGGTCGTACCAAAAGTCCTGCCGATGATGTTGAGCTTCACTGATCCCACTTTCCTGTTTAGACGTCCCCAGACGGCTCCGAACTCCCCGGCAACGTATGCGGCCGGAGTGGACGGATCGGGGATAGCGGGTTAACGAGAAGTGAACACGTCAGCGATATCACAGGTGGGCGGGCGTGGCCGCGGCGTATGCCACGTCGGTGTTGGCCACCTCGAAACCCAATCGACGGTACGTCTTCACCGCCGCGATGTTGTCCGCTTCGACGTAGAGCATCACGTCGGCGGGACGCTCGGGGCGCAGCAGCCGCTCGGCCAGATGGTGCAGGCCGATCAGCGTCAGCGCGCCGCCGACCCCTCGCCCCTGGGCGGCGGGGTCTACCCCGACCACGTACACCTCGCCCAGAGTCGCGGAATGCGTTTTGGTCCAATGGAATCCGAGCAACCGGCCGTCGTTCTCGTCGAACGCCAGGAAGAATCCGGCCGGGTCGAACCACGGTTCGTCGCGGCGCTCGGCGATGTCGGCGTCGGTCCAGCCGCCCTGTTCGGGGTGCCACGAGAACGCGGCGTTGTTGACCCGGAGCAGCTCGGCGTCGTCCTGCGGTCCCGAATACGTGGCGAAGCGCACACCATCGACCGTCGCCACCGGCGGCAGGTCCCGCAGTGTGCGGCGCATCTGGAGGAGCTCCCGGACCGGGACCAGCTTCAACGCCGCAGCGGTGGCTCGCGCCGGCGCGAGATTGCCGTGGGCCCAGAACCGCGTGCCGGGTCCGCCGGCGGTGAGCGCGGTGCGGATCATCTCCGAGCCGATTCCACGGCGCCGGACGTCGGGGGCAACCACGAGTTCGGCCATCGGCGGTGCGTCGTCACCGGCCGGTGCGAGGTTCAGGTAGCCGGCCAGTCGTCTGTCCGAGACGGCCACCAGATGGCGGGTGCGTTGGTGGCCCAACTCGCGCACCACCTGGTCACCGACGGGGGCGACCGTGTCGAACGAGGTCGCCTCGGAGATCAGGGCACGGATCGTTTGTTGGTCGGCGCCCGACAGTTCCTGCTGCCATCCAACGGAAACCGACGGGGTCACGGACTGCGCAGCGCATCGTCGAGCGCCTCGGACACCCCGTCGGGGTCCAGGGGGCCGACGTCCTCGTAGGGGTCCTCATCGTCGAGTTCGTCGGCGATGTCGGCGCCTGCGGCCGGCGGCCGGCCGCGCGCGGGTCGCACCGCCTTGTAGCCGACGTTGCGCACCGTACCGATCAGCGACTCGTACTCGGGACCGAGTTTCGCGCGCAGACGCCGCACGTGGACGTCGACGGTGCGGGTGCCGCCGAAGAAGTCGTAGCCCCACACCTCCTGCAGCAGCTGCGCGCGCGTGAAGACCCGGCCCGCGTGCTGGGCGAGGTATTTGAGCAGTTCGAATTCCTTGTAGGTGAGATCGAGCGGCCGCCCGCGCAGACGCGCGGTGTAGGTGCCCTCGTCGATGACGAGCTCTCCGAGACTGATCTTGCCGAGGTTTTCCTGGTTGGCCATGCCCCCGCGGCGTCCCACCAGCAGCCGCAGCCGGGCGTCGATCTCGGCGGGCCCGGTGCTGGGCAGCAGGATCTTCATCGTCATGCGGTGGGCAACCTCCGTGCGTCGAGCGCCCCGAACAGGCCGTCGGCGCGGTTCCAGCCCTCGGCCAGCCGCCGCGCCTGCTCGTCGCGTCCGGAGGCCACCGCCG
>NZ_LMVQ01000012.1 GCF_001545925.1 Mycobacterium sp. NAZ190054
AGCTCGACCACGGTGGCGTTGGCGGTGCCTCCGCCCTCGCACATGGTCTGCAGGCCGTAGCGAATCCCGTTGTCGCGCATGTGATGGATCATCCGCGTCATCAGCACCGCGCCCAGCGCCCCCCGGCCACGCCGCCGTCTCCGCGGCCCCGCCCGAGCAGGCCGGTGGCGATCAGCGCGGCGTTGAGCAGCACCACCGCACCGACCACGATCTGCACCCGCGGCAGCGTGAAGTGCGCCGAGCCCAACGCCGGCCGCAGCACGAACAGCACGACCAGGCCCACCGCCGTCCCCATCAGGAAACCGCCGAGGAGGAGGGCGAGAAGCTGGAGGGCCGGTCTCGGCCGGTTGATCATCAGCACGGTCATGCCGAGGCGGAACGGCTCCAGGCTGACCGCAACGGCCATCACCAGGAGCGGAAACCACATGATGGCGTCACGTTACCGCCGCGGCGCCCCGGACGTGGCCGCGGCGCACGGCCGCGTGGAAGGATGGAAACGATGAGCGGCACAGAAACCCACCCGGAGAGCAACCTGGACCCGGCCTCCCTGCGCGAGGCGTTCGGGCACTTCCCGTCCGGTGTCATCGCGATCGCCGCCGAGGTGGACGGTGTCCGGGTCGGCCTCGCGGCGAGCACGTTTGTACCGGTCTCCCTCGACCCTCCGTTGGTGTCGTTCTGCGTGCAGAACTCGTCGACGACGTGGCCGAAGCTCAAGGACCGGCCCTACCTCGGGATCAGTGTGCTCGGCGAGGCGCACGACGCGGCCGCGCGCACGCTGGCCGCCAAGACCGGTGACCGGTTCGCAGGGCTGGAGACCGCGTCCTCAGAGCGCGGCGCGGTGTTCATCCACTGCACCAGCGTGTGGCTGGAGAGCAGCATCGAACAACTGGTCGCCGCCGGGGATCACACCATCGTGGTGCTCCGCGTCCACGACCTCACGGTCCATCCCGATGTACCACCGATTGTCTTCCACCGCAGCACATTCCGTCGACTAGGCGCCTGACCGGACGCCCGCGCGTCGTCAGGGGCGCGCTGCGAGCTCGTCGCGGTAGTGCCGGATGCGCTGGTCGAGTTCGGCGGCGTCGGAGGTGCGGCCCTCTTTGCGTGCCAGATCGGCGCGCACACTCAGTTCGCGGATCGCGGTGCGAATGTCGTTGATGCTGTATGGCTCGCGAAGCGACATCGGAGCTGCCTTTCGTCGGGGATTGGCTGCTTACGCGAAGCGTACCCCCGGATTCCGTCCTCACACCGTGACTGCGGTGAGATCGTCGGCCGGGCGGCGGGTGCGCCCTTGGGGGGTGACAACCACGAGCCCTTCTCTGGCCCAGTATTCGAACCCGCCGATGAGTTCACGAACCCGGCGATAGCCCATGTCGCTGAGTGTGTACGCGGCCTTGGTCGCGCCGTTGCACCCCGGTCCCCAGCAGTAGACGACGATGTCGGCGTCGCGGTCGGGCAGTTCGGTCCCGGCACGGTCGCGCAGTTCGGCACCGGGGATGTGCCGCGCATCCGGCAGGTGCCCGTGGTCCCAGGCGGCCTGGGACCGGGTGTCGACGACGACCGGCGGGCTCGACGACGAGCGGGCCACGACGAGGTCGGCGGGATCGATCTCGTAGGCCAGTTTGGCGGCGAAGTACGCGCGGGCATCCGCGGCGGCAGCGAGCGTTGTCATGCCCCCATCGAACAGCGGCCACAGCGGAGTGGGAAGAGCGATTCCACGGTAGATCAGCTGCTGCGCCATCGGATCACTGGAATGATCGCGGACATGCCGGAAGATCCGCGGGTCGCCCTCGACCGCACCGATGAGCAGATACTGCACGCGCTGCAACACGACGGCCGGATGAGCACCGCCGACCTCGCGCGCACGGTGTCGCTGTCGCCGAGCGCGACGGCCGACCGGGTGCGCCGCCTGGTCGATCAGGGCGTGATCACCGGCTACGCCGCGACGGTGTCGGCGGCCGCGCTGGGGTACTCGATCGCGGCGTTCGTCCGGCTGGCCTATCCCTCGGGCAATTACAAGCCGCTGCACGACCTGCTCGATGTCACGCCGGAGGTGATCGAGGCGCACCACGTGACGGGCAACGACTGCTTCATCCTCAAGGTGCTGGCCCGGTCCATGTCGGACCTGGAGCGGATCACCGGGCGGATCGCGACGCTGGGCGCGATCACCACGAGCGTGGTCTACTCCAGCCCGCTCACCGGCCGCAGCCTCGCCCCCGCCCGGTGAATCCGGCGCGCGCAGGCACTCCGGGTGTCGCATTGCGCGCCGGATTCACCGGTCAGGCGGCGTGCACGTCGCGCAGGCCGACGGCGTTGCGCAGCCCCGAGCAGTTGATGCAGCCCACGCAACCGATGCAGTCCTCGCAGTCGACGCATCCGAGGCACACCTTGCACCGCACGCAGCCGATGCACCCCAGGCAGGCCACGCATTTCGCACACGCGATCGACAGCACCATCAGGATGCTGTTGGCCACCGCGGCGCTGCCCGCCGTCGCGATCGACTGTGCGACCGCCGCGCTGCCCGCGGTAGCGATGGAGTTGGCGACGGCCGCGCTGCCCGCGGTCGCGATCGAGCCGGCCACCCCGGCACTGCCCGCGGTCGCGATCGACCCGGCGACCACGGCGCTGCCCTGCGTCGCGACCGATCCCGCCACGACGTAACTGTCCTCGGTCGCGAGGGAAGCGACGACCGCGCGCGAGGCGTCGTCGAGGGTCCGGTCCATCGTCACCACTTCCTCCTCGGCAGATCGCGGCATGTTGGCCGAGTTACGTAACCGCACGGCGATTTCGAACCCAATTTCCGCCGTCACGTTACGTAAGTTCGCCGCTCAGCGGCTTCGGCTTGATTCGCCGCTCAGCGGCGGCGGCTTGATTCGCTGCTACTTCCGGCGGAACAGCTTGTCGCCCAGCCACACCACCGGGTCGTACTTGCGGTCGGCGGCGCGTTCCTTCATCGGGATCAGCGCGTTGTCGGTGATCTTGATGTGCTCGGGGCAGACCTCGGTGCAGCACTTGGTGATGTTGCAGTAGCCGAGACCGTTCGAGTCCTGCGCCTGCTCGGCCCGGCGTCCGTGGGTGTCGAGCGGATGCATGTCGAGTTCGGCCTGCCGCATCAGGTACCGCGGACCGGAGAACGCGAGCTTGTTCTCCTCGTGGTCGCGCACCACGTGGCAGGTGTTCTGGCACAGGAAGCACTCGATGCACTTGCGGAACTCCTGGGACCGGTTCACGTCCTCCTGCGCCATGCGGTACTCGCCCGGCTGCAGATCCTTCGGCGGCGCGAAAGACGGTATCTCCCTGGCCTTCTCGTAGTTGAAGGACACGTCGGTGACCAGGTCGCGCAGCACCGGGAAGGTGCGTAGCGGGGTGACGGTGACGACCTCGTCCTCACCGAACGTCGACATCCGCGTCATGCACATCAGCCGCGGCCGGCCGTTGATCTCCGCCGAGCAGGAGCCGCACTTGCCGGCCTTGCAGTTCCACCGCACCGCCAGATCCGGGGTCTGGGTGGCCTGCAACCGGTGGATGATGTCGAGCACCACCTCGCCCTCGTTGACCTCGACGGTGAAGTCCTGCAGCCCGCCGCCGGTGTCGTCGCCGCGCCATACCCGAAGCTGTGCGTTGTAGGCAGCCATGGTCAGCCCTTCCGTTGCGGGTGTTCGGCCAATTCCTCGGCGGTGTAGTACTTCTCCAGCTCGGACAGTTCGAAGGTGGCGAGCAGATCGGGCCGCATCGGCGGCTGCGGCTCCACCTCCACCGAGATCTCCGGGATGACCGGATCTCCGGGTTCGTCCCCGCCGCCGACGGTCTTGCACACCAGCAGTTTGTTGCGCCAGTTCGAGTCCATCTGCGGGAAGTCGTCGCGGGTGTGCCCGCCGCGGCTCTCGGTGCGCTGCAGCGCCGCCCTGGCCACGCACTCGCTGACCAGCAGCATGTTGCGCATGTCGATGGCCAGGTGCCAGCCGGGGTTGAAGATGCGCCCGCCCTCGACGACGACGTTCTGGTAGCGCGTCTTCAACTCGTCGATCTTGACCAGGACCTCTTCGAGCTCGTTCTGCTTACGGATGATGCCGGCCAGGTCGTTCATCGACTGCTGCAGTTCGGCGTGCAGCGTGTACGGGTTCTCGGCGTTGTCCTTGGCCTCGAACGGTGACAGCGCCAGCTTCTCCGCCCGCTCCAGCGCTGCCTCCGACACCTTCGGCCGGTCCGGCAGCGAACGCACGTAGTCGGCGGCGCCGAGTCCGGCACGACGGCCGAACACCAGCAGGTCCGACAACGAGTTCCCGCCGAGCCGGTTGGAGCCGTGCATGCCGCCGGAGCACTCGCCCGCGGCGAACAGGCCCGGCGTCGCGGCGCCGCCGGTGTCCGGGTCGACCTCGATGCCGCCCATCACGTAATGGCAGGTGGGGCCGACCTCCATCGCGTCCTTGGTGATGTCGACCTCGGCGAGCTCGATGAACTGGTGGTACATCGACGGCAGCCGGCGTTTGATTTCCTCGGCCGGCATCCGGGACGCGATGTCGAGATACACCCCGCCGTGCGGGGTGCCGCGGCCGGCCTTGACCTCTTCGTTGATGGCGCGGGCGACCTCGTCGCGCGGCAGCAGGTCAGGGGTGCGGCGTGCGGAGTCGTTGTCCTTGAGCCACTGGTCGGCCTCTTCCTCGCTCTCGGCGTACTGGCCCTTGAACACGTCCGGGATGTAGTCGAACATGAACCGCTTGCCCTCGGAGTTCTTCAGCACCCCGCCGTCGCCGCGCACCCCCTCGGTGACCAGGATGCCCTTCACCGACAGCGGCCAGACCATGCCGGTGGGGTGGAACTGGATGAACTCCATGTTGATCAGACCCGAACCCGCGCGCAGCGCCAGCGCATGGCCGTCGCCGGTGTACTCCCACGAGTTCGACGACACCTTGAACGACTTGCCGATGCCACCGGTGGCCAGCACCACCGCGGGGGCTTCGAACAGCACGAACTTGCCGGTCTCGCGGTAGTAGCCGAACGCGCCGGCGATCTTGTCGCCGTCCTTGATCAGCTCGGTGATCGAGCACTCGTGGAACACCCGGATGCGGGCGTCGTAGTCGCCGAGCTCGCGCTTGTCCTCCTGCTGCAGCGACACGATCTTCTGCTGCAGCGTGCGGATGATCTCCAGGCCGGTGCGGTCACCGACGTGGGCCAGCCGCGGGTAGGTGTGTCCGCCGAAGTTGCGCTGGCTGATGCGGCCGTCCTTGGTGCGGTCGAACAGCGCACCGTAGGTCTCCAGCTCCCACACCCGGTCCGGCGCTTCCTGGGCGTGCAGTTCGGCCATCCGCCAGTTGTTCAGGAACTTGCCGCCGCGCATGGTGTCGCCGAAGTGCACCTGCCAGGAGTCCTTGGTGTTGACGTTGCGCATCGCCGCGGCGCAGCCACCCTCGGCCATCACGGTGTGCGCCTTGCCGAACAGCGACTTGGTCACCACCGCCACCCGCAGGCCGCGCTCGCGGGCCTCGATCACCGCGCGCAGCCCGGCTCCGCCGGCTCCGATCACGACGACGTCGTATTCGTGCCGTTCCACGGAGTCGCTTGCGCGAAGACCATCCAGGTCAGTCATCTATCCTCGCTTGTCTTCGATTAAGTTGTCAGCCAACGAATCTGAGATCGGGGAACCATCCGGCCGACACGGCCATGACGTAGAAGTCCGTGAACATCAGCGTGCCCAGCGTGATCCACGCGTACGTCTTGTGGCGGACGTTGAGCCTGCTGATCTGAGTCCACATCCAGTACCGCACAGGGTGTTTGGAGAAGTGCTTGAGGCGCCCGCCGGCGACGTGCCGGCAGGAGTGGCAGGACACCGTGTAGGTCCACAGCAGGATGACGTTGATCAGCAGCACGAGGTTGCCCAGGCCGAACCCGAAACCGCCGGCGGGCTTGTGGAACGCGATGATCGCGTCGTAGGTGTTGATCACCGAGATGATCACGGCGAGGTAGAAGAAGTAGCGGTGCGTGTTCTGGATGATCAGGGGCAGCCGCGTCTCACCGGTGTACGTGGTGTGCGGCTCGGCCACCGCGCACGCGGTCGGCGACTGCCACACCGACCGGTAGTAGGCGCCGCGGTAGTAGTAGCAGGTCAGCCGAAACAGCAGCAGGAACGGCAACGACACCGCCGCGTACGGCAGGATCGGCCAGTCCGGCAGGAACTGGCCGAAGTGGCTGGCCTCGGGGACGCAGCCCGTGGACACGCACGGCGAGTAGAACGGCGTCAGGTACCCGTATTCGGCGACGTAGTACCACTTCTGCATGAACGCGCGGACGGTCGCGTAGATGACGAACGCGGCGAAGCCCAGGTTGACGATCAGCGGCGACATCCACCACCGGTCGGTCCGAAGCGTGCGCTGCGGGATCTGGGCACGGCCAGGCGAGAAGACGCCGGTCGCTCTGCGGTCGGCGGTGGGTGCGCTCACGGTTACCTTTCGATGAAGTTGTGTCCCCGGGACGGCCGCGGGCTAGTGCGTACCGCCGAGACCCTCGTCGTCGACGCCGCGCCAGAAATCGGTGTCGTACTGCGTGTCCGGGATCGGGATCCGCTCGGCGACGTGGTGGTGCCGGCTGACCCCGCGGGCGAGTTCCAGTTCCTCGGCGTCGATGTCCAGGCGATCGATGTCGTTGAGAATGCGCTCGGCGTCGTTGACGATGCGACGGGTGGCTGGGCTGTCCCCGTAGCGCGAAGCCAGCGTGGTGACGCAACGCCGCAGGCTCCCGATGAGATCGTGGAGCTGGGCGAGTTCGGTGGTGCTGGTGGTGGACAAGCGACCTCCTTGGGCTGAAGGGTGTCATGGATCACAGTACGCAACCGATGCTAGCTAAATCACCGGTGCGAAGCGTGAGACAGATCACTAATGAGGAGAAGTCGTGACCGATGACGTGTTGAAGACCCGGGCCGAGACGCTGCTGGCGCTGCATCAGCCCGGCAACCCGGTGGTGCTGCCCACGGTGTGGGACGCCTGGTCGGCGAAGCTGGCCATCGACGCCGGCTTCGCGGCGCTGACCGTGGGCAGCCATCCGGTTGCCGATTCGGTCGGGAAGCCGGACAACGAGGGCATGACGTTCGACGACGTGCTGACCCGGGTCGCCCAGATCACCGCCGCGGTCGACGTCCCGCTGTCGGTGGACATCGAGTCCGGCTACGCCCAGGAACCCGCCCGGCTGATCGAAGGGCTGTTGTCGGTCGGCGCGGTCGGTCTGAACATCGAGGACACCGTGCACAGCGACGGTGGCCGGCTGCGGTCGTCGGGGGAGCACGCCGCACTGGTCGGGGCGCTGCGGGCGGCGGCCGAAGCCGCCGGTGTGCACGTGGTGGTCAACGCCAGGACGGATCTGTTCCTGCGTCAGGACGGCGACGAGGCCGACCGGGTGGACCGCGCGATCGCACGGCTGCGCGAGGCCGCCGACGCCGGCGCCGACGTGCTCTACCCGGTGGGAGTTCATCCGCCCGAGGTGATGCGACGGCTCACCTCCGAGCTGCCGCTGCCGGTGAACGCGATCGCCCGCCCGGATCAGTCCGATCCGGCGTCGTACGGACCGCTCGGGGTGGCCCGGATCAGCTTCGGTCCGTTCTGGCAGGCGGCGCTGGCCGAGCGCGCCAGGGAGATCCTGGCCCGCTGGAACTGAAGACAGCGCGGTACCGGCGGGGTCACCTGCCCCGCCGGTACCGGTGTGAGGGTCAGCTGCTCGCGATGGCGATGCGATGGGCTTCGGCGCCCTTGTGGGCCCCGGCCACCCGCACCGTCAGGACGCCGGCGTCATAGCCGGCCGACACGGCGTCGCCGGTGACGTGGGCCGGCAGCGCGAACGACCGGTGGAACGAGCCGTACCGCACCTCGCTCACCCGGCGGCCGTTCGACTCCTCCGAGCGTTCGTCACGGCGCTCACCGCGGATCACCAGGCGCCCCTTGTCGATCTCGACGGTGACGTCCTTGTCGACGTCCACGCCGGGCAGGTCCACGCGGATCACCGCGTCGTCCCCGTCCTGGGCGACCTCGACGGCGGGGCTGACGCCCCAGTCGCGGGCCGTCGCGGGACCGAAGAATTCACGGAGGAAGCGATCGGTGTCCCACGTCGGGCGCGTCCACAGGCTTATGTTGCTCATGTCCTCATCTCCTTGAGTCGTGACCGGTTCGGTTCCGGTGTCACCCGGTAGAACTTGAGTCGATCACGCTCATGTTCCAGCTGGGCGTTCGCCGTCGGTGAACGGCTCACAGGGTCCGCGCCGCCGACGTGAGCACTCCGTGATGGGCGCTTCACACAGGGCGACACAGAGGCAATATCCGCTTCCTAACGTGTTCGCCATGACCTCCACTTCGCACGTCGTGGTCGTCGGCCACGGCATGGTCGGCCACCGGTTCGTCGAGGCGCTGCGCTCGCGCGACGCCGCGGGCACCTGGCGGGTGACCGTGCTGGCCGAGGAAACCGACGCGGCCTACGACCGCGTCGGGTTGACCGGTTACACCGAGCACTGGGACCGGACCCGGCTCGCGCTGCCCGGCAACGACTACGCCGGCGACCCGCTGGTCGAGGTCCGGCTGGGGAGCCGGGTCACCGGGCTGGACCCTGTGTCGAAGTCGGTGACGACCGCCGACGGCGCCCGGTTCGACTACGACGCGTTGGTGCTGGCCACGGGTTCCTATGCGTTCGTGCCCCCGGTGCCCGGGCGTGACCTGCCGTCCTGCCACGTCTACCGGACGCTCGACGATCTCGACGCGATCCGCGCCGACGCGCAGCGGGGGCTCGAGACCGGCCGGGCGCCGGTGGGTGTCGTGATCGGCGGCGGACTGCTCGGCCTGGAGGCTGCCAACGCGCTGCGCGGGTTCGGGTTGGGTGCCCACGTCGTGGAGAGGTCGCCGCGGCTGATGGCCCAGCAACTCGACGAGGCCGGCGGCGCGCTACTGGGCAGGATGATCGGGGAACTGGGCATCGCGGTGCACACCGACGTCGGCACCGAATCGATCGCGCCGACACAGCGCAACCGGCCGCTGAAACGCTCGGCCGACGACGACTCGGTGCGGGTGACGTTGAGCGACGGGACCACCATCGACTGCTGCGTCGTGGTGTTCGCCGCGGGTGTCCGGCCGCGCGACGAACTGGCCCGCGACGCCGGCCTGCAGCTCGCCGAGCGTGGCGGCGTCCTCACCGATCTATCGTGTGTCACAAGCGATCCCAGCATCTACGCGATCGGTGAGGTCGCGGCAGTCGATGGCCGTTGTTACGGGTTGGTCGGCCCGGGCTACACCAGCGCCGAAGTGGTGGCCGATCGCCTGCTGGGCGGCGCCGCGGAGTTCCCGGAAGCCGACATGTCGACCAAGCTCAAGCTGCTCGGCGTCGACGTGGCCAGCTTCGGCGACGCGATGGGTACCACCCCGGACTGCCTCGAGGTGGTGGTCAACGACGCCGTCAACCAGACCTACGCCAAGCTGGTGCTCTCCGACGACGCCAAGACGCTGCTGGGCGGCATCCTGGTCGGCGATGCGTCGGCGTACGGCATCCTGCGGCCGATGGTCGGTGAGCCGCTGCCCGGCGATCCGATGGCGCTGATCGCGCCCGCCGGAAGTGACAGTGGCGGTGCCGGTCTCGGTGTCGGCGCGCTCCCCGCGGCCGCCCAGATCTGCTCCTGCAACAACGTCACCAAGGGTGATCTCACCGAGGCCATCGCCGGCGGCTGCTGCGACGTCCCGGCGCTGAAGAGCTGCACCAAGGCAGGCACCTCCTGCGGGTCGTGCGTGCCGCTGCTCAAGCAACTCCTCGAAGCCGAGGGGGTCGAACAGTCCAAGGCGCTGTGTGAACACTTCAGCCAGTCCCGCGCCGAGTTGTTCGAGATCGTCACCGCCACGTCGATCCGCACCTTCTCGGCGCTGATCGAACGCTTCGGCACCGGAAAGGGTTGCGACATCTGCAAACCCGTGGTGGCGTCGATCCTCGCGTCGACGAGCTCCGAGCACATCCTCGACGGGGAACAGGCCTCGCTGCAGGACTCCAACGACCACTTCCTGGCCAACATCCAGAAGAACGGCAGCTACTCGGTGGTGCCGCGGTCACCGGGCGGGGAGATCACCCCCGAACAACTCATCCTGATCGGCGAGATCGCCAGGGACTTCGGCCTGTACACCAAGATCACCGGCGGTCAGCGCATCGACATGTTCGGTGCCCGCGTCGACCAGCTGCCGGAGATCTGGCGCCGCCTCGTCGACGGTGGCATGGAGTCGGGCCACGCGTACGGCAAGGCGCTACGCACGGTGAAGAGCTGTGTCGGAAGCACCTGGTGCCGCTACGGCCAGCAGGACTCGGTCGACATGGCCGTCGAGATCGAGAAGCGCTACCGCGGCCTGCGGGCACCGCACAAGATCAAGATGGCGGTGTCGGGATGTGCGCGCGAATGCGCCGAGGCGCAGAGCAAAGACGTCGGCGTCATCGCCACCGAACAGGGCTGGAACCTCTACGTGTGCGGCAACGGCGGGATGTCGCCGCGGCACGCACAACTGCTGGCCGGCGACCTCGACGACGAGACGCTGATCCGCTACATCGACCGGTTCCTGATGTTCTACATCCGCACCGCCGACCGGTTGCAGCGCACCGCGCCCTGGCTGGAGGCGATGGAGGGCGGCCTGGACCACCTGCGCGACGTAGTGTGCAACGACTCGCTCGGCCTGGCAGCAGAATTCGAGGCCGCCATCGAACGCCACGTCGCCGGCTACGCGTGCGAGTGGAAGGGCGTACTCGACGACCCCGACAAGCTGTCCCGGTTCGTGTCGTTCGTCAACGCCCCCGACGTGCCCGACCCCACTGTCGAGTTCACCGAGCGGTCCGGCCGCAAGGTCCCCGTCTCCGCCGCGCACGCGAGGAGCGCAACAGATATCGGAATGCCGAAGGTGCCCCAAAAATGACACTGACCAATGACATCCAGGTCTGGACCACCGCGTGCCGGTACGACTTCCTGATCCCGAACCGCGGGGTGGGCGTGCTGCTGCCCGACGGTGCGCAGGCCGCGCTGTTCCGGCTCGACGACGGTAGTTTGCGCGCCGTCGGCAACATCGACCCGTTCTCCGGCGCCGCGGTGATGTCGCGCGGCATCGTCGGCGATCGAGGCGGCCGCCCGACCGTACAGTCACCGATCAAGAAGCAGGCGTTCGCACTCGACGACGGCAGCTGTCTCGACGACCCCGGGTACAGCCTGCCGGTCTACGAGACCCGGGTCACCGCCGACGGCCACGTCCAGATCGCGTCCTGACTCCCGGCGTCAGCTCGTGAGCTCCTAGGAGCCCGACCGGCTCGACGAGGAGACCGCGTAGCCGCCGGGTTCGAATCCCGCCCGCTGGAACCGGCTGGCGATCAACCGTGTCACGCCGGGGTGGGTGCCCAGCGGATCGGTCACCACGTCGGCGCCGCTGGCCCGCAGCCGGTCCTGGAACAGGCCCTCGGACAACAGGTATGACGCCACCACCACAGGTCGGCCGCGGCGGCGCAGCGCGGCCACCGCGTCGGCGACCCGGGGTTCGCCGGTCGCGGCGAAGGCCAGTTCCACCCGCGAGCCGATGGTCGCCGACAGCCAGGTGGCCGTCGTGTGCAGATCGCGCATCGCTCTCGGATCCGACGTGCCCGCCGCCGCCAGGATCACCGAATCGTCGGGCCGCCAACCGGATTCGACGAGCCGGTCGACGAGCGCCCGCACCAGCGCCGGGTCGGGGCCCAGCGCCCTGGTGACGACGACGTCGTCGTGGCCGCTGGCGTCGATGTGGGCGGGGATGTCGCTGTGGACGTGGTAGCCGCGGGCCAGGAACGCCGGCACCAGCACGGTGGACCGGTGCCGGGTGGCGCCGAGCACTTCGGCCGGGGTGGGGCCGAGGACGTCGACGAACGCGACCCGCACCGGACGGTCCAGCACCGTCGACACCTGTGCGGCGATGTCGGCGATCAGCGCCACCCCGCTCTGCTTGCGGGTGCCGTGCGCGACCAGCACCAGGTTCATGAGGCGCACGCCTCGTCGACCGGCAGCCGGTAGCCGCGTTTGACCACCGTCGACACCATCTTCTTGTCTCCCAACGCGGTTCGCAGTCGCAGCACGGCCGTCTCGACCGCGTGGGTGTCGGTGCCGCTGCCCGGCAGCGCGCGGAGCAGGTCCACGCGCGACACCACCGCGCCCGGCCGCAGCGCGAGTGCCCGCATCGTCGCCATCGCCGCCGGGGACAGCGCCTTGACCGTGCCGTCGACCAGCACGCAGTTGCCCCGGATCTCCAGCAGGTGCCCGGCGACGCGCACGGTACGCGACTGCAGCAGCGGCAGTTCGTCGGTGATGTGCCGCGCCAGCGCGCCCAGCCGCATCCGCTCCGGCGCCGAGGTGGGCACCCCGAGGCGCACCAGCGGCCGCGCCGTCACGGGGCCGACGCACATCGCATGCACGCTGCTGCGCAGCGCCGACAGCACCTCGGCCTCGAGACCCATCTCGGTGGCCCGCATCAGCACCGAGGCCACCGCCGGCGCCGAGGTGAAGCTGACCGCGTCGAACTTCTCCTCGGCGATGCCGGCCACCAACTGGTCGAACTCGCCGTTGCGGGGCGCCGGGCGCCAGCGGTACACCCGGATCGGCACCACCTCGGCCCCCGCGGCCCGTAATTCGTCGAGGAACTCGGGGAACGGATCCCATTCGGCGGTGGCGCCGTGCAGCTGCACCGCGATCCGGGTCCCGGCGATGCCGCCCTCGACGAGGTAGTGCAGCAGCTCGCGGGAGGATTCCGATTCCGGTGACCACTCCTCGGGCAGTCCCGCGGCGCGCAGCGCACCGGTCGCCTTCGGGCCGCGCGAGACGATGCGGGCGTTGCTCAACGCGGCGGTCAGCTCGGTGGCCATGCCCCAGCCGTCGGCCGCGGCGATCCAGCCGCGGAAGCCGATGCCGGTGGTGGCGATGACGATGTCGGGTCGCGCCGCGATCAGCGCCCCGGTGTGCTGCCGCAGTTCGTCGTCGTCGGGCAGCGGCACCATTTCGATCGCGGCGGCGCTGGTCACGGTCGCACCGCGCCGCCGCAGCAGCGCGCTCAACTCGTCGGCGCGCCGCGCGGAGGTGACCGCAACCCGGAATCCGGTGAGCGGCGCCCAGTCCGGCTCACTCATGCCCAATGTCTATGCAGGCCGTGTTTCGACGCGATTAACCAGTCGTTGCGCAGCTGTGTCACACCCGCTCATGGGATGAAATTCCGTTCACCGCGGGCCGGGCTGCGCTGTGAGGTCACCAGAGGTCACCGTTGCGCCAGTCGCAGGCGATCGGTTGGCCGGGATCCAGCGTCACCGACGGCGGCAGGTTGGCGGCCAGCACGTACAGCGATCCGTCGTCGTCGGGCGTCCGTGCCGGGCCGCCCGGCGCCAGTACCGACGTCGGGCCGTTCCAGGGCACCCAGCCGCGGACGGTGTACAGCGGCTTGCCGAGCTCGGTCGTGCTCAGCGCGCCCAGATGGTAGGCGCCGCGCACCACCTGTTCGACGCCGTCCATCAGCGCGTGGCCCAGGCCCTGGCCGCGATGGTCCGCCCGGACGGCGAGACCCTCGACGTAGCCGCAGCGCAGCGCGTGGTGGCCCAGGTAGAGACGGCGCTGGACGACGGCCGCGTGCCCGATCACCTCGCCGCGCTGGGAGATCACCGCGTGCATACCGCCGAGAGCGTGCTCCCAGTCTTCGGTGGCGAAGTCCCCGTCGAACGCGTCGATGACCATCCGGCGGGCGTCCTCGCGGGTCTCGTCGTCGAGATCTGAGGTGTGGACCAGGCGTGCGCGCACACCTGAGGTTCTACCAGCGCCGGCGCGGCGGTGTCAGTCCTCGAACGGGCGGCGGGGCCGTGACCAGTGCAGCCGCACCGTCTGACCGGGCCGGGCCTGGGCCACCCTGTCGATGTCCTCGTCGGTGACCACACCGATCACCGGATAGCCGCCGGTGACGGGATGGTCGGGCCCCAGGATCACCGGGAAGCCGTTCGGCGGGATCTGGATGGCGCCGCGGGTGGCGCCCTCGCTGGGTAACTGGCGGTCCGGCCACCGGTAGTCCAGCGGCATGCCGACCAGCCGCATGCCGACCCGGTCGCTGCGGTTGGTGACCTGCCAGTTGGTGCGGACGAGCACGTCGGGATCGACGAACCAGTCGTCGCGCGGGCCGGGTACCACCCTGAGCTCCAGGACGTCGTCGGCGATCGCCGCGACCGGGGCCTGGTCGACCTCGGGGAAGTCGTCGGTGTGGGCGCCCACATGCAGCACATCGCCGCGCCGCAGCGGCATCGGCCCGATCGCCGACATCACGTCGTAGCTGCGCGACCCGAGCACCGGCTGCACCTCGATGCCGCCGCGCACCGCCAGATACGACCGCAGCCCGGCGCGGGGAGATCCGAACGAGATCACCTCACCGTCGGACGCGTAGTGAATGCTGTTGGTGCCGAACGGGACTCCGTTGACGGCCGGGTCGGCGTCGGCGCCGGTCACCGCGATCGCGACACCGTCACCGTTGCCGCCGTGCACCCGGGCGGTGAACCCGCCCATGGTGACCTCGACGGTCGCGCGGTCGTCCGGGTTGGCCACCAGACGGTTGGCCAGCGTGTGGGCGCGCCGGTCGGCCGCACCGGAGCGGGTGACGCCGAGATGGGACATGCCCGGTCTGCCGAGATCCTCGACCAGAGCGAGCGGTCCGGGGTTGAGGATCTCCAGGGTCACGGTGCTCATGACTTCACCTCGTCGAACTTCACCCACATCCCCGGCGTCAGCAGCGCCGGGTTCTCCCGGTCGACGTCCCACAGCACCGCCGAGGTGCGGCCGATCAACTGCCAGCCGCCGGGCGATTCGCGCGGGTAGACGCCGCTGAACTCGCCGGCCAGCCCGACGGAACCGACCGGCACCTTGGTGCGCGGCTCGGCGCGGCGCGGCACCGCGAGTCGCTCGTCGCCGCCCACCAGATAGGCGAAACCCGGTGCGAAGCCGCTGAAGCCGACGCGCCACAGCCGTCCGGTGTGTGCGGCGACGACCTCGTCGCGGGTCAGTCCGGTCAGGCGGGCCACCTCGTCGAGGTCGTCACCGTCGTAGACGACGTCGATGACCACGTCGGCGGTGTCCGGCGCCGTCGCCTCGGCCAGGGCCTGCTCGCTCGGCCGCACCGCGGCCAGCCGCTGCCGGGTGGGGTGCTGATAGCTTCGGCTCGCCAGCTTCACCAGCACGGTCCGCGCGGCGGGGACGATGTCCTCCACGCCCGGCAGGCCGGCTGCCCGGACGGCTTCAGTCCATGCCAGAACCTCGGCGCTGCTGTCGAACTCGAGGAGCACCGCCCGGTCGCCGTAGTCCAGGATTCTCCGTACGCCCTCGTGGCGCACTGTGTCGATCACATCCGCAGTCACGCTCATAACGCAACGTTACCGTCGAGTAGCTTGGAAAGCTCCCCGTCGCCGAAGGTCTCTGAACCTTGCCAGAACGTCCTTACCGAAGGCTCAAAATCTCTTCCGCCGAACTTGCATTCCAGCAGGGCGCTACTCGAACTTTCCCTGCTGGAATACCATTTCGGCGGCAAGGGGGGCGCGGTCAGACCGTCAGCGGGCGGTAGGACGGTTCCCGGCGCTTGATGGACGCGATCACCCGGTAGGTCACCGGCAGCAGTGCGACCTCGACGACGGTCTTGTACAGCCACCCCTGTGCGGTGTAGGTGGCGAAGTCGCCGAGGGAGGTGATGCCGATGACGCCGGCGGCGATCGCGCAGAACACCACGGTGTCGCCCAGCTGCCCGACGAACGTCGACCCGACCAGCCGCGCCCACAGGTGCTTCTCCTTGGTGCGTTCCTTGATCAGCACCAGCGACCACGCGTTGAGCGTCTGGCCGACGAGGAAGCCGGCCAGCCCGGCGATGATCAGACCGGTGTAGGCGTGGACGACGTTCTCGAAGTGCTCCTGGTTCGGGTAGAAGTCGGCCGCGGGCAGGTAGATGGTGACCCAGAACGCCAGCGCGGCAAGGGCGTTCATCGCGAACCCGGTGTAGATGGCGCGCCGGGCGGCCTTGAACCCGTACACCTCGGACAGCACGTCGCCGATCACGTAGGTCAGCGGGAACACGATGAACCCGCCGTCGGTGATGATCGGCCCGAACTCGACGCCCTTGGTGGCGGTGACGTTGGAGATGATCACCAGCGCGGTGAACACCGCGACCAGGACGGGGTAGTAGGCCGACCCGACGCGGGCGAACGAGACGTTGCGGTCCTGGTCGGCGGCAGGGTCTGTCACAGGCCCATTAGATCAGCCGAGGGCGGCGGCGAGCATCGGCGGCAACCGGTCGGCGAGCACCGGGTACGACAGCGTGGACGCGTACGCGACGGCACCGGCGAGTTCCTTCCCGGTGAACACGTGGCGCTGCGCCGCCGTGGCTTCCAGCGCGGCGATCGTCGGGTCGGCCAGCAGCGCGGCCTGCTCGGCGTCGCTCTCGGTGGTCCAGATCAGCACGTCGGCTCTCTCGAGCACGTCGGCCATCGCGTCCCGCGGGATCACCGCGCGGTCGGTCTCGACGACCGTCAACCCCATCTGCGTCAGGAACTCCTGCCGCCAGGGCGGGCCGCTGACCTGCACGCCGTCGCGGAACAGCGTGCCGGCGAGCAGCAGGGCCGTCTTGCCGGCGAACTGCGGATTCGCGTCCTTGACCGCGGTGAACTTCGCGTCGACATCGGCGATCAGCTTCTGCATGTCGTCGTGCCGGAACACCGCCTGCCCGATCACCCCGGCCTGGTCGCGCCACGGTTCGAAGAACGCGTGGGATCCGGACTGCGCGATCGTCGGCGCGATCTCCGACAGCCGGGTGTAGGTGTCCTGATCGAGGCCGGCATCGGTCGCCACGATGAGATCGGGAGCCAGACCCGCGATCTGCTCGACCTGGATACCGTCGGCCGACGACAGCACCACCGGCTGCGCGCCGCCCAGCCGCGGCTGCGCCCACGGCCACACACCGAACGGTTCGGCGCCGAACCAGTCGGTGACCGCGATCGGGACGACGCCGAGGGCCAGCAGGTCGTCGGCGTCGGTGAGGCCCGCACTGACCACGCGCGCCGGCGGTTTCGGGATCTTCGTCTCGCCGAACATGTGCCGGACGGTCACCGAGCCGTCCGAAGCGACGGCCCCCGGCTTCTCGGAGCCGCATGCGGTCAGCAACGCCGCCGCGCCCGCTGTCATGGTCAGGAACCGGCGCCGGGAGAGCACCCGGTCACTTTATCCAGCTGACCTCGAAGTTCCCGGACAACACGAGGGCCGGGCCGCCGCGAACTGGGTCAGGGAACCGGTGCCGGGACCGAACTTCTGCTCGGCCTCCCGTTGCAGGTCCTCGACCCCCTGCAGGGTGACCCCGGAGAGCTTGCTCTCCGCCAGGAACGGCAACACGTAGGGCACCTCGATCAGGTGGCTGACGCT